>NZ_AP022590.1:309277-618554 GCF_010731775.1 Mycobacterium mantenii
CTCGCTGTGTGACACCCCGGGCTTCATGGTCGGGCCGGACGCGGAGAAGGAAGCGGCGGTCCGCCGCTTCGGCCGGATGTTCGTGCTCGGCGCGCGGCTGACGGTGCCGCTGGGAATGATCATCCTGCGCAAGGGTTATGGGCTCGGCGCGATGGCGATGGCCGGCGGTTCGTTCCACGCGCCCCACTTCACCGTGGCCTGGCCGACTGGAGAGATCGGCGGCATGGGTCTGGAAGGCGCTGTGCGCCTGGGGTACAGCAAGGAGCTGGCCGCCGTCGACGATCCCGCCGAACGGCAACGCCTGTTTGATCGCTTGGTGGCCAAAGCCTACGAGCACGGCAAGGCGCTACGTGCCGCCACCACGTTCGAACTGGACGACGTCATCGACCCGGCAGCCTCCCGGGCCTGGATCACCAGGCTCTCGGGAGGCTGACGGGTCGGACGATCAGGCGTGGCCGGAACCGCAACCGACGCCGGGCAGACATCCGGTACCGCCGGGGATGCCACCCGGTCCCGCGTTCTGTCCGCCGGAGCCGCAGCCGACGCCCGGGACGCAGCCCTGGCCGCCCGGGCCGCCGCCGGGACCGTTGAACTGGCCGCCCGAGCCGCAGTTTCCGTTGGCGTCGCAGCCGCCGCCGCCCGGGTCGTCTTTGAAGGTGATGTGGGTGGGGGCGGGGGAGTTGGCGGCTGGTCCGGCGACATACATGTCAGCGGCGGCGGCGGGGGCGGCGGCGATGGCCGCAGCGACAGCACCGGCAACAACCAGCGGTTTCATGAGTGTCAATTTCGATAACATGCGCGTGGCATACCACCTCCACATGTGTCCAAAACATCGCGAATAAAATTCGACAGCAAACGAAGTCTCCGCTGCCCGCGGTGGCTCTCACCGCGACGGAAGGCCCGCATCCATGACCTCACAAGATCTGACCGGCCGCACCGCGATCATCATCGGTGCATCGCGTGGAATCGGGCTTGCGATCGCCCAGCAGCTGGCGGCCGCCGGGGCCAATGTGGTGCTCACCGCGCGTAAGCAGGAGGCAGCCGACGAGGCCGCCGCCCAGGTGGGAAAGCAGGCCCTCGGTGTCGGTGCCCACGCGGTCGACGAGGACGCGGCGCGGCGCTGCATCGAGCTCACGCTGGAGCGATTCGGCGGCATCGACATCCTGGTCAACAATGCCGGAACCAACCCGGCCTACGGACAGCTGATCGACCAGGATCACGCGCGGTTCACCAAGATCTTCGACGTCAACCTGTGGGCTCCGCTGCTGTGGACCTCGCTCGTCGTCAAGTCCTGGATGGGTGAACACGGCGGGACGATCGTCAACACGGCTTCGATCGGCGGCATTCACCAATCGCCGGCGATGGGCATGTACAACGCCACCAAGGCCGCGCTGATCCACGTCACCAAGCAACTGGCACTGGAACTTTCGCCCCGCGTCAGGGTCAACGCGATATGCCCGGGTGTAGTACGCACCCGGCTGGCCGAGGCGCTATGGAAGGACCACGAGGACTCACTCGCGTCGTCGATCGCGCTCGGGCGCATCGGGGAGCCGATCGACGTGGCCGCGGCGGTCGCCTTTTTGGTGTCCGACGCGGCCAGCTGGATCACTGGCGAGACCATGGTGATCGACGGTGGATTGCTGCTCGGCGCCGCACAGGGATTCCAGTCCGCGCCGGGCGGCGGGCAATGACCGCCGTTGACACCGCCGACCTGGACGCGCGGGTGCAGGCACTGCTCGACGAGCACGATCCGGCGACCAGCAGCCCGCGGGATTTCCTTGGCGCGCAATACGATGCGGGCCTGGCCTGGGTGCATCTGCCGCGCGGTTTCGGCGGACTGGATCTGCCGCGCACCGCGCAGGAGCGCGTCGACGCAAAGCTGGCCGCCGCCGGTGCGCCGGTGGGAGGCACGCCGAAGAACTACATCGGCATGGGCATGGCGGCGCCGACGATCGCGGCGTTCGGCACCGACGAGCAGAAGCGAAAGTTCCTGCGCCCGTTGTTCACCGGCGAGCAGATCTACTGTCAGCTGTTCAGCGAACCCGGCGCGGGATCGGACCTGGCCGGGGTGGCCACGCGGGCGGTCCGCGACGGCGACGATTGGATCGTCAACGGGCAAAAGGTGTGGACGTCGCAGGCGCAGCACGCGCAGATGGCCATCCTGGTCGCGCGGACCGATCCGACGGTGCCCAAACACTATGGTCTGACTTATTTTCTGTGCGACATGACGCAACCCGGTGTCGAGATCCGGCCGTTGCGCCAGATCACCGGCGAGGCGGAATTCAACGAGGTGTTCCTCACCGACGTCTGGGTGCCCGATGCGAATCGGCTCGGCCCGGAGGGTGGCGGCTGGCGCGTCGCGACCACCACCCTCAACAACGAGCGGGTCGCGATCGGTTCCCGCGCGGGTGCGCCGCGGGAAGGTGGTCACATCGGCAAGGTCGCCGACGCCTGGCGCGACGACCCGGCGCTGCGCAACCCTGCGATGCACGACCAGCTGATGCGGCTGTGGGTGGAGGCGGAGGTCCTTCGGCTCGCCGGCGAACGGCTGCGGCAACAGGCCGCCACCGGTCAGCCCGGCCCCGAGGGTGCCGGCATGAAGGTGGCGTTCGCCAAGCTGGCACAAGCGATTTCGGGCTTCGAGATCGAGCTGCACGGCGAAGCGGGGCTGCTCTACGACGACTGGACCATGCGCAGGCCCGAGACGGTCGACCTGGTCGGTCGCGAGCCGGGCTACCGCTACCTGCGGGCGCGCGGCAACTCGATCGAGGGCGGCACGTCGGAGATCCTGCGCAACACCATCGCCGAGCGGATCCTCGGCCTGCCCGGCGAACATCGCGTCGACAAGGACGTCGCCTGGAAGGACCTGCCCCGATGAGCGCGCACACCGCCGACCTGCTGTACTCCGACACCGAAGAGGCACTGCGGGCCGGCGTCCGTCAGCTGTTCGCCGAGCGGTGCCCGCCCGAATCGGTGGCCCGCGTCTATGACCCTGAACCACAGAACTTTTCGGGTGTGTGGCGCACACTGGCCGCCGAGCTGGGCGTCGCCGGCCTGCTGGTTCCGGAGTCGCTCGGCGGCGCCGGCGCGAGCGCGCGCGAGGCCGCCGTGGTCATGGAGGAGATCGGCCGGGCCGTGGCACCGGTGCCGTTTTTGTCCAGCGCGGTCCTCGCCACGATCGCACTGTCGCGGGCCGGGGACACCGAGACCGTGTCGGCGCTGGCCCAGGGCGAACTGACGGCGGCGTTGGTGGTGCCGCTGTCGAGCGCGCCGGGCGATCCGATCACAGTCGTCGGCGGCGACGCCGACGGACTGAGCGGGACCGTCACCAGCGTGGCCGGTGCCGACGTTGCCGACGTGCTGGTGGTCCCGGTCGCCGGCCCGGACGGGCTCGAGTTGCATACCGTAGCCCGCGATGCGGCGGGCGTGCGGATTTCACCGTTGCTCGCGCTCGATATGACCAGAACCCTTGCTGCCGTGTCGTTTTCGGGAACGCCGTCATCGCGAGCCGGGGCGGGCGACCAGTCGGTCACCGAAGCCATCCGGACCGGGGCGGCCCTGCTCGCCGCCGAGCAACTCGGGGTCGCCCAATGGTGCTTCGAGACCACGCTGCAGTACACCAGGGAACGCAGGCAGTTCGGCCGCACCATCGGCTCCTACCAGGCGATCAAGCACCGGTTGGCGGATCTGTGGTTCGAGGTCGGTGCCGCGACGGCCGCGGCCCGTTATGCCGCCGACACCTGCGCCCGGGGCGGGGAAGACGCGGACGCCGCGGCGGCCATCGCCCAGGCCTACTGCAGCGATGTCGCCGTGCATGCCGCCGAGGAGTGCGTACAGCTGCACGGCGGCATCGGCATGACCTGGGAATATCCCGCGCACCTGTACCTCAAGCGGGCCAAGAGCGACCAGTTGGCATTCGGCACCGCCTACCGGCACCGCGCCCGCCTGGCCGAATTGGTGGACCTGCCGGCGTTTTGACGCTCGGCGGCGCGCGCGATCACATCCTTTCGCTCGCGGTGATTTTTTACGCGTGCGCTGGCGAAAGTCGGCCGGGGCGCCCGAATCTCGCCGCGAGCTTCGCTGCAAGGCGCTCCGCCGGCGATAAGGTTTGCCGACCGGGCAGGTGGGGAGCGGCGAATGCGAGTGTTGCTGTCGGCGTACGACTCGCGCGGAGGCGTCGAGCCGCTGGCGGCGCTCGCGGTGCAGTTGCGGACACTCGGCATCGACGCACGGGTGAGCGCGCCGCCGGATGCCGAATTCGTTGAGCTGCTGGCCGGTGTCGGCGTGCAGATGCTGCCTTTCGGCGACTCACTGCGCGCGATGAAGACCGGGGCGACGCCCTCGGAGGAGGTCTTGCGCCGGCACCTGGACGGGTTGATCGCGGCCCAATTCGACACCGTGGCCGCCGCGGCACAGGGCTGCGATGCGTTGGTGGTGGCCGGCTTTCCGCCGGCCGCGGCCGCCGCCCGGTCGGCATCGGAAAGCCTGGGGATCCCGTACGTCTACGCGAGTTACCAGCCCACCATCCTGCCGTCGCCGCACCACCCGCCGCCGGCGTACGCGAACGGGCCGTTCGCTTTGGGCACGGTCGACAACCGGGTGCTGTGGCAACTCGATGGCCGCCACATGCAGGAGCTGTTCGGCGAGACGCTCAACGGTCACCGGGCGTCCCTCGGCCTGCCGCCGTTGGACAACCTGCGCGACTACGCGCTGACCGACTGCCCGTGGCTGGCGACGGATCCGATCCTGGACCCGTGGCGGCCCGGCGACCTCGACGTGGTCCAGACGGGCGCCTGGCTGCGGCGCGACGAACGCCCGCTGCCGGCCGAGTTGGTGACATTCCTCGAGGCCGGCGCACCGCCGGTCTACGTGGGTTTCGGCAGCATGCCCATGCGCGCCTCAGCGGACGTCGCCCGGACGGCCATCGAGGCGGTCCGCGCCCAGGGCCGCCGCGTCCTGGTGTCGCGCGGCTGGGCAGGGCTGGCCCCGATCGACGACCGGGACGACTGCTTCGCCGTCGGCGACGTCAACCACCAGGCGCTGTTCGGGCGGGTCGCCGCCGTCGTGCACCACGGTGGGGCGGGCACCACGACGGCCGCCGCCCGGGCCGGCGCGCCGCAGGTGGTGGTGCCCCAGGGCGCCGACCAGCCGTACTGGGCGGGCCGGGTGAGAGACCTGGGCATCGGCGCCGCCCACGACGGTCCCGCCCCGAGCACCGAGTCGCTCTCGGCGGCGCTCAAGGCGGCGCTGACCGAACCGGCCCGCGCGCGTGCGAGCGCGGTGGCCGCCACCATCCGCGCCGACGGCGCCGCGGTGGCGGCGAAGCTGCTGGTGAACGCGCTATCGCGGTAGCGCTGCGGCGAACACCGCCGTCATCGCGTCCCAATGCCGCTCGGCCGCGGCGGCGTCGTAGGGCGCGTTGTCCGGAACCGCGAATCCGTGGCCGGCCGAATACCACTCGATGGTGTGCTGCACGCCGGCCGCCGTCAGCGCCTTCTCGAGCTGTTCTGCGTGATCGGCGGTGAACGACGCGTCGTTCTGGGCGCCGCCGATGTACACCGTGGCGCGGATCCGGTCGGCCAGCAGGTGCGGGCTGTCTTCGGTGTCGGTCACCAGGCCGCCGCCGTGGAACGACGCCGCGGCCGCCACCCGGTCGGGCACCCGGCCGGCCACGATGAGCGCCGTCCGGCCGCCCATGCAGTAGCCGCACACCCCGAATCGCTCGCCGACCACCTCGGGGCGGGCGGCCAGATAGTCGAAGAACGCGCTCGCGTCGGCGGCCATGCGGTCCGGGGTGACGCTGCCGATCATCGAGAACAGCCGGCCGCGCTCCTTTTTGTCGCCGAAGACGGTCGCCATGTCGAAGGGCGCCCAGTCGGCGGTGCGGTAGTAGACATCCGGCAGCAGCACGGCATAGCCGTAACCGGCCAGCTTGGCCGCCATCTGCTGGAACGTGTCGCGCACGCCGCCGGCGTCGGGGTACATGACCACACCGGGCCACGGGACTTGGGATTCCGGGCCGTCGGGGGTGAACAGGTGCACCGTGCAGGTGCCATCGGGGGTGGTGACGACGTCGATGATGTTCGGCATGGCACCCGTTCTACTCCGCGCGCGGAGCCCCGAATTCACCGGCGCCGACCCGCCGCGCCCGGCTACGCCGCGCTTGCTATCGACGCTAAGCTGACCGCGTGCCGATCTCGACGCCCTACGAGGACTTGCTCCGCCTGGTGCTCGATCGGGGAACGGCGAAATCCGACCGCACCGGCACCGGGACCCGCAGCCTGTTCGGTCAGCAGCTGCGCTATGACCTGTCGGCCGGTTTCCCGCTGCTCACCACCAAGAAGGTGCACCTGAAGTCGGTGGTCTACGAATTGCTCTGGTTCCTGCGCGGCGATTCCAACGTCGCCTGGCTGCGCGAGCACGGCGTCACCATCTGGGATGAATGGGCAAGCAGCACAGGCGATCTCGGGCCAATCTACGGTGTGCAGTGGCGGTCCTGGCCCACGCCGTCGGGTGAGCACGTCGATCAGATCAGCGCGGCCCTGGACCTGCTGCGCACCGATCCGAACTCGCGGCGCATCATCGTCTCGGCCTGGAACGTCGGCGAAATCCCGCAGATGGCGCTGCCGCCCTGTCACGCGTTCTTCCAGTTCTACGTGGCCGACGGGCGGCTGAGTTGCCAGCTCTACCAGCGCAGCGCCGACCTGTTCCTGGGCGTGCCGTTCAACATCGCCAGCTACGCGCTTCTGACACACATGATGGCCGCCCAGTCCGGCCTCTCGGTCGGTGATTTCGTGTGGACCGGCGGGGACTGCCACATCTACGACAACCATGTCGAACAGGTGCGGCTGCAGCTGAGCCGCGAGCCCCGGCCGTATCCGGAACTCGTTCTGGGAGCTAGGGATTCGATTTTCCATTACACTTACGACGACGTTGTCGTAAAGAATTACGACCCGCACCCGGCGATCAAAGCCCCCGTCGCGGTATGACGCGTACGGCGGGCGTGGGCCTGGTGTGGGCCCAGTCGACCTCAGGCGTCATCGGGCGCGGTGGCGACATCCCCTGGAAGGTGCCGGAAGATCTGTCCCGGTTCAAAGAGGTGACCATGGGCCACCCGGTGATCATGGGCCGGCGGACGTGGGATTCGTTACCGGCGAAGGTGCGGCCCTTGCCGGGCCGCCGCAACCTCGTCCTGTCCCGCGACGCCGGCTTCGTCGCCGAGGGGGCGCGGGTGGTCGGGTCCCTGGAGGACGCCCTCGCCGATGGCGCGGGCGGGCCCGAGGTCTGGGTCATCGGGGGCGAGCAGGTCTATTTGCTGGCGCTGCCGTACGCCACCCGCTGCGAGGTCACCGAGATCGAAATCGATTTGCGCCGCGATGACGACGACGCGCTGGCGCCGACGCTGGACGACACGTGGGTGGGTGAAACGGGGGAGTGGCTGGCCAGCCGCTCGGGCTTCCGGTATCGCTTCCACAGCTATCGCCGGGCGTCCGCGCTCCCGTTCGCGCCCTCCGCCTGACCTGACATACTCGGACACGGGGGTCGGTCGCACAGGGCAACCAGGCGTTCGGAGAGATAGGGGGAATTGGCAGTGAATACCGAACCCGTGAAGACGTTCTCTCGAAAGTTCATGGGCTACGATGCGGCCGCAGTTGACGCCCACATCGAGATGCTGGCCACCAAGCAGCAGTTGCTGCTTGACGACGTGTCGAGCCTGCGGGCCCGGTTGCAGGAATCCGGCGATCAGACGGCCGCGCTGCGCAAGGAGGTGGCCGCGCTCACCGACACCTCGCCGTCGCCGCACGCCGTGCAGCAGCGGATGGCGAAGATGCTCAGCCGCGCGGTCGACGAGGTGGCCGAGATGCAGGCCGAGGCGCGGGCCGAAGCGGATGCGCTGATCGCGGCGGCCGAGGCCGAGGCCGAGGAAACCCAGCGGAAGCGCGAGCAGATGCTGTCAGACATGGCCGCGCAGCGGGAAGCCATGGAAGCCGAGTATCAGGAGACCAAGGAAAAGCTCGAGGCCGAGCTGGTCAGCCTGCGCGAAGACGCCCAGCAGGCGCGTGAGCGGCTGCTCGCCGAGGCGAAGGAGCGGGCCGACCGGGATCGTGACGAGGCCCGAAGGGCCGTGGACGAGGCGAGTCGGCAACGGATCCGGATTCTCGAGCAATTGATGGGCGTGTACCGCGACCTCGGCGACGTTCCGAAAGCTCTCGAGGCGGCCTACGAGGAACAAACGAATGCGCCCGAGACCGATTCCGTGGCGCGGTTGGACGAGAAAGCGCGGCTGGACGAGAAAGTCAGCGCCGGTTCAGCGTCGTAGCGCAGCACGTCGGACCCGGCCGGTATTCTCAGCGCCGTGTCGACCCGCAGGCTATCGGCCGCCCAAGCCCGGCGGATAGCCGTTGCGGCCCAAGGTTTTAGCGAGGCCCGGCCCGGTGGCCAGATCACCCGGGCCCACCTGAAGCGACTGATCTCCAGGATCCAAGTGCTGCAACTGGATTCGGTCTCGGTGGCGGTGCGCGCGCACTACGCTCCGGTATTCAGCCGGCTCGGCCCGTATGAGCGTGACGTGCTCGACCGCGCCGCCTGGGGCCCGCGCTCGTCGCGGCTGCTGGCCGAATACTGGGCGCACGAGGCCGCGCTGATGGCCGTCGAGGACTGGCCGCTATTGCGCTGGCGGATGCGCCAGTACCGGCACGGCCGATGGGGCACCCACATCGTCAAGGCAAACCCGGAACTTGCCGACAAGATCGTCGCCGCCGTCGCCGAGCTCGGGCCCAGCACCGCCGGACAGATCGAGGCCCATCTCGAGGCCGAACCGCGCGGGCCCCGAGGGAGCTGGTGGGGCACCCGCAGCGACACCAAGTGGGTGGCCGAGGCGCTGTTCTCGTCAGGGGTCTTCACCACGGCCACCCGGGTCGGCTTCGCTCGTCACTACGACCTGGTGGAGCGGGTACTGCCGGCCGGCGTGCTGGCCCGCGAGGTCGACGACGACGAGGCGATCCGCGAACTGGTGCTGCGGGCCGCCACCGCGCTGGGCGTGGGCACCGAGGCCGACCTCCGCGACTACTTCCGGCTGTCGGCCCAGCAGGCCAAGCCCGCGATCGCCGCGCTGGTCGCCGCCGGTGACATTGAGCCAGTCGACGTCGACGGCTGGTCGGCACCGGCCTATCTGCGGGCGGGCCGCACGGTCCCCCGCGCGGACCGCGGCACCGCGCTGCTGTGTCCGTTCGACCCGCTGATCTTCTTCCGGCCGCGCGTCGAGCGCCTATTCGAATTCCATTACCGCATAGAGATTTACACCCCGGCCGCCCAGCGCCGCTACGGCTACTACGTGTGGCCGCTGCTCATGGACGGGCGGCTGGTGGCGCGGGTCGACCTCAAGGCCGACCGGGCCGTCAACTCGCTGCGGGTCCTCGGTGCGTTCGGCGAGCCCGATGTGCCCAAGGCCCGCGTCGCCGCGGCGCTGGCCGGCGAACTGGCATCCATGGCGTCCTGGCTGGGACTGGGTGGATTCAGCGTCGCCGGGCGCGGTGATCTGTCCGGCGAGTTACGCGCGGCGGCCAAGCGGGTCAGCTGATGCCGGCGTCGACGTCCAAGGAGCTCAAGGCCACGCTGTGGAAGGCGGCCGAGAAGCTGCGCGGCACTCTGTCGGCCAGTCAGTACAAGGACGTGATCCTGGGCTTGGTGTTCCTCGAGCATGTTTCCGAACCGCACTGGAAAGCTTTGACGGACAACGTGAATTCCGATCACCTCGGTCGGCTGGCAGATGAGGCGATGGATGCCGTGATGACGGCGAACCCGGCGCTGGTCGGGATGCTGCCCCGGCTGTACGAAAACCTCGATCGGCGCCGCCTTGCCCAGCTGGTGACCGTGCTCGACGGCGCGCGCCTTGGCGATCGCGGCCGCCGGGGCGGGGACCTGATGGGCGAGGTGTACGAGTACTTTCTGGGTAATTTCGCTCGCGCGGAAGGGCGGCGGGGCGGCGAATTCTTCACCCCGCCCAGCGTCGTGCGGCTTCTCGTCGAGGTGCTCGAACCGACCGGCGGGCGCGTGTATGACCCGTGCTGCGGCTCGGGCGGGATGTTCGTGCAGACCGAGCAGTTCATCGCGGAACACCAGGGCGATCCCGCGAAAGTCACCGTCTACGGCCAGGAAAGCGTGGAGCAGACCTGGCGAATGGCGAAGATGAACCTCGCCGTGCACGGCATCGACGACGCGGGCCTGGGCGCGCGGTGCGCCGACACCCTGGTCGTCGACCAGCACGCCGGTGTGCAGATGGACTACGTGATGGCCAACCCGCCCTTCAACATCAAGGATTGGGCGCGTGACCCGAACGATCCGCGCTGGCGCTTCGGTGTTCCCCCCGCAACCAACGCGAATTACGCTTGGATTCAACACATCCTGTGCAAGCTGGCGCC
This sequence comes from Mycobacterium mantenii, assembly GCF_010731775.1. Classification (NCBI taxonomy): domain Bacteria; kingdom Bacillati; phylum Actinomycetota; class Actinomycetes; order Mycobacteriales; family Mycobacteriaceae; genus Mycobacterium; species Mycobacterium mantenii. The sequence continues at coordinate 319,699 of NZ_AP022590.1, forward strand.
CGGCGGTCAGGCCGGTGTGGTGATGGCCAACGGTTCGATGTCGTCCAACGCGATGGGCGAGGGCGACATCCGGGCCCGGATCGTCGATGCGGATCTGGTGTCGTGCATGGTCGCATTGCCCGCTCAGCTCTTTCGGAGCACCGGAATACCGGTGTGCGTGTGGTTCTTCGCCATGGACAAGGGGCACCGGTCGGGCCAGGTGCTGTTCGTCGACGCGCGTGGCCTGGGCCACCTGGTGGACCGCGCCGAGCGCGCACTGACCAGCGAGGAGATCGTCCGCATCGGCGACACCTATCACGCGTGGTCGGGAGCGGCGTCGGCCCTCGCCAAAGGCGCTACTTACCAAGACGTTCCGGGATTTTGCCGGTCCGTGCCGCTGGACGACATCAGGGCGGCGGGCTACCCGCTGACGCCGGGACGCTATGTGGACGCACCGACCGAGCGGGACGACGACGAGCCGGTCGGCGACAAGATCGCGCGATTGACCGACGACCTGCTGGCCGCGCTCGACGAATCGACGCGCGCGGAGAAATCGGTGCGCGAGCAGCTGGAGCGGCTGCGGTGAAGACCGTCCTGGGCGAGCACCTCGACTTCAGCACCGGTAGCCGCGCGCCGCGGGCATCCGACGGGCGCTTTCCCGTCTACGGTGCCAACGGCGCGATCGGTTATGCCGCCGAACACAACGCCAGCGGACCCTTGGTCGTGCTCGGCCGCGTCGGCTCCTACTGCGGCAGCCTGCGCTACTGCGACTCCGATGTCTGGGTCACCGAGAACGCGCTGGTGTGCCGGGCCAAAGACCCGCGGGAGACCCGGTATTGGTACTACGCCCTGCAGACCTGCCGGCTGGCCGACCACCGATCCGGGTCGGGCCAGCCCCTGCTCAACCAGAAGATCCTGAACGACGTGCCGGTGTGCACCGTCGCGGCCGACGAACGCCGGCGGGTCGCCGAACTGCTGGGCGCCCTCGACGACAAGATAGCCGCCAACGACCGGCTCATCGAGACCGCCGAACGCCTGATGGTCGCCCTCGCCGCATCGGTGCCGGATCGCGTGCGGCTGTCGAGCCTGGCGACCCGGTCGACCGTGACCCGCAACGTGACCGAGTTCGACGATCGCGTCGCCCACTTCAGCCTTCCGGCGTTCGACGACGGGGCCAAACCCCGCCTGGTCGACGCCGCGGCGGTGCGCAGCGCCAAGCTGCTGCTGACCGAGCCGTGCGTTCTCTTCGCCAAGCTGAACCCGCGGATCCCACGGATCTGGAACGTGGCGAGCCTGCCGTCGGACATGGCCGTGGCCAGCACCGAGTTCGTCGTGCTGAGGCCGGTCGGCATCGATTCCTCGGCCCTGTGGTCGGCGCTGCGGCAGCCGGATATCTCGCTGCGCCTGCAGCAGCGGGCCGCGGGAACCTCGGGCAGCCATCAGCGGATTCAACCCCGCGACCTGCTGGATGTGGCGGTGCCCGACGTCCGCCGGCTGAGCCCGGCGGTGTCGCGGACGCTCAGCGGTCTGGGTGCGCTGTGTCATGCGCGCCGCACCGAAAGCGCGCGGCTGTCGGGATTCCGGGACGGGCTGCTGCCGTTGCTGGTCGCCGGCAAGGTGCGGGTCGGCGACTCCGGTCCGCCCGGCTAAGGTGAGCGCCGTGGCCGAGATCGCGCCGCTGCGCGTGCAACTGATCGCCAAGACCGAGTTCTTGGCGCCCCCGGACGTGCCGTGGAACACCGACGCCGACGGCGGCCCCGCGCTGGTCGAGTTCGCCGGCCGGGCCTGTTATCAAAGCTGGTCGAAACCCAATCCCAAGACCGCGACCAACGCCGGCTACATCAAGCACATCATCGACGTCGGCCACTTTTCGGTGCTCGAACACGCCAGCGTGTCGTTCTACATCACCGGCATCTCGCGATCGTGCACCCACGAGCTGATTCGGCATCGGCACTTCTCCTACTCGCAGCTGTCGCAGCGCTACGTCCCCGAGCGGGACTCGCGCGTCGTCGTGCCGCCGGGCATGGAGGACGACCCGGAGCTGCAGCAGATCCTCACCGAGGCCGCCGACGCCAGTCGCGGCACCTACACCGAGCTGCTGACCAAGCTGGAAGCCAGGTTTGCCGACCAGCCCAGCGCTCTGCTGCGGCGCAAGCAGGCCCGCCAGGCCGCCCGCGCCGTGCTGCCCAACGCGACCGAGACCCGCATTGTCGTGACCGGCAACTACCGGGCGTGGCGGCACTTCATCGCGGTGCGCGCCAGCGAGCACGCCGACGTGGAGATCCGGCGGCTCGCCATCGAATGCCTGCGCCAGCTGGCGGGCGTGGCCCCCGCAATATTCGCCGACTTCGAGATCTCCACCCTGGCCGACGGCACCGAGGTCGCGACCAGCCCGCTGGCGACCGAAGCCTGACCCGTCGTGGCAACGGCGCGCGCTTACATGGGTGCTAAATACCTTGCCGCCGCCAGGTAACCTGAACACCGTGAGCACGGTCGGATTCGACGCCCCAGCGCGGTTGGGAACCGTGCTGACCGCGATGGTCACACCGTTTGGCGCCGACGGCTCCGTCGACACCGTCGCGGCCGCACAACTGGCCAATCACCTGGTCGACGCCGGCTGCGACGGGCTGGTGGTCTCCGGAACCACCGGCGAGTCCCCGACCACCACCGACGACGAGAAACGAGAGCTGCTACGCGTGGTTCTGGAGGCGGTGGGCGACCGGGTCCGCGTCATCGCCGGAGCCGGCACCTATGACACCGCCCACAGCGTCCGGCTGGCCAAGGCCTGCGCGGCCGAGGGCGCCCACGGGCTGCTGGTGGTCACGCCGTACTACTCGAAGCCTCCCCAGAGCGGGCTGATCGCCCACTTCACCGCCGTTGCCGACGCGACCGAGTTGCCGGTGCTGCTCTACGACATCCCGCCCCGTTCGGTGATACCGATCCAGCCCGAGACCATCCGTGCGCTGGCCGCCCACCCCAACATCGTCGGAATCAAGGACGCGAAGGCCGACCTGCACAGCGGTGGCCAGATCATCGCCGAGACCGGCCTCGCCTACTACTCCGGCGACGACGCGCTGAACCTGCCCTGGCTGGCGATGGGCGCGATCGGCTTCATCAGCGTGATCTCCCACGTGGCGGCGGGACAGCTGCGGGAAATGTTGTCCGCCTTCAGCTCCGGGGACATCGCCACGGCCCGCAAGATCAACGCCACCGTCGCCCCTCTGTGCGACGCGATGGCCCGCCTGGGCGGGGTGACGATGTCCAAGGCCGGCCTGCGCCTGCAGGGCATCGACGTCGGCGACCCGCGGTTGCCGCAAATGCCCGCAACGCCAGAGCAACTCGACGCGTTGGCCGCGGACATGCGTGCGGCCTCGGTGCTGCGGTGACCCGAGGAGTTTCCGAGAAGTGGATGTAGACCTCGCCCCGCCAGGCCCTTTGGCCACGGGAGGGTTGCGGGTCACCGCTCTTGGCGGCATCAGTGAAATCGGCCGCAACATGACGGTTTTCGAGCACCTGGGCCGGCTGTTGATCATCGACTGCGGGGTGATGTTCCCCACCCACGACGAGCCCGGGGTCGACCTGATCCTGCCGGATCTGCGCCACATCTCCGACCGGCTCGACGACATCGAGGCGTTGGTGCTCACGCACGCCCACGAGGACCACATCGGCGGCATCCCGTTCCTGCTCAAGCTGCGTCCCGACATCCCGGTCGTCGGTTCGAAGTTCACCTTGGCGCTGGTCGCCGCGAAGTGTCGCGAGCACCGTCTCAAGCCGGTGTTCGTCGAGGTGGCCGAGGGCCAGAAGAGCAGCCACGGCGTGTTCGAGTGCCAATACTTCGCCGTCAACCACTCCATCCCCGACGCGCTGGCCATTGCCGTGCACACCGGTGCGGGAACGGTCTTGCACACCGGTGACATCAAGCTCGACCAGCTTCCCTTGGACGGCCGCCCCACCGACCTGCCCGGCATGTCGCGGCTCGGGGACACGGGAGTGGACCTGTTCCTATGCGACTCAACCAATTCCGAGCACCCCGGCGTGGGGCCGTCGGAAAGCGAGGTCGGTCCGACGCTGCACCGTCTGATCCGCGGCGCCGACGGCCGCGTCATCATTGCGTGCTTCGCCTCCAACGTGGACCGGGTGCAGCAAATCATCGACGCCGCAGTCGCTTTGGGCCGGCGCGTCTCGTTCGTCGGCCGATCCATGGTGCGCAACATGGGGATCGCCCGCGAGCTCGGGTTCCTGCGGGTGGCCGATTCGGACGTGATCGACATCGGCGCCGCCGAGATGATGCCGGCCGACCGGGTGGTGCTGATCACCACCGGCACCCAGGGCGAGCCGATGTCGGCGCTGTCGCGGATGTCGCGCGGGGAGCATCGCAGCATCACGCTGACCTCCGGTGACCTGGTGGTGTTGGCGTCGTCGCTGATCCCGGGCAACGAGGAGGCGGTCTACGGCGTCATCGACGAGCTCGCCAAGATCGGGGCCCGCGTCGTCACCAATGCCCAAGCACGCGTGCATGTTTCGGGTCACGCCTACGCCGGCGAACTGTTGTTCCTGTACAACGGGATTCGGCCGCGCCACGTCATGCCCGTGCACGGGACGTGGCGCATGCTGCGCGCCAACTCAAAACTGGCGGCCAGCACCGGCGTGCCGGAGGAGTCGATCCTGCTGGCCGAGAACGGGGTGAGCGTCGACCTGGTTGCGGGCAAGGCCGCCATCGCCGGCGCGGTGCCGGTCGGCAAGATGTTCGTCGACGGCCTGATCGACGGCGACGTCGGCGACATCACCCTGGGCGAACGGCTGATTCTGTCGTCGGGTTTCGTGGCGGTGACCGTGGTGGTCGCGCGAGGCACCGGACGTCCGGTCGCCCCGCCGCAGCTGCATTCACGCGGCTTCTCCGAAGATCCCAAGGCGCTCGAGCCCGCGGTGCGCAGGGTCGAGGCGGAACTAGAAGCGCTGCTGGCCGAGAACATCACCGATCCGGGCCGCATCGCCCAGGGCGTGCGGCGCACCATCGGCAAGTGGGTGGGCGAAACCTACCGCCGGCAGCCGATGATCGTGCCGACCGTCATCGAGGTGTAGTGGCGATCGCGATCGCGAGCGCGGTCCAGCCGGGCGAAGCGGGTCGCCATCATCAGGTCTGACCCCGCTAGATCTTCTCGGCGTAGGCCGACCACTCCAGTTGCGAGGCCTTGAGTTTGCGGCCGGTGGGCTCGACGTAGCGATGGACGAGCTCGTCGGGACCGGCCTGCTCCACCAGCCGCCAGCCGTACTCGTCGAGGAACGCGGCGACCTCCTCGGGCTGCAGGCCGAAACGCCACAGTTGCCGCCGCTGGCGCACGGTGCGATACAGCGTGCGGGTGCCGTACCGATTCGTACCGTCGATGAAATCCCTACGGACGTAGGTGAATACCAAACGGCTGCCGGACGCCGCCGCGCGCAGGCCGTCCAGTGTTCGCCGGACGGTCGCCTCGGTGAGGTACTGGGTGACGCCTTCGCAGATGAAGAACACCCGGTAGTCGGTGCGATAGCCGTGTTCGGCGAGCGAGGTGAGCAGGTCGTCGTGCTCGAGGTTCAACGCCACCAACCGAACCGACAGCGGCAGCTCGCCGAGCACCCGCCGGACCGTCTTGAACTTCCTCGCGACGTTCACCGGCAGGTCGACCTCGAACACCGGGATGCGGACCCGCCGGGTCAGCTGGTAGGCGCGGGTGTCCAGCCCGGCTCCCAGGATGACGACGGCGTTGATGTCGTCGAGCGACTCGGCGAGTTTGTCGGCGATGAAACGCTTGCGGCAGGCCAGATTCGCCCACAATCCCGGACCGGTGAACTCCGAGCCCCGGATCATCAGCCGGCGCGCCGGCGCGAACCGCGTCGCGCCGACGAGCCACCGCAGCGGGGCGGGCAAGAAGAGCTCGGCGAAGTCGTCGTCGACCAGGCGGCGTCCCGGCGGCTCGTTCTGCTCGACAGCGGCCAGCACCATCGGGCCAAATACCGTCTGCGCAGCCGGGTTTCGTGCCATGACGGCTACTTGTTCAAGAATCCCGCGTCGACCGGCAGGGTCACCCCGGTGATGTAGCGGGCCTGGTCGGACACCAGCCACGCCACGGCGTTGGCGATGTCCTCGACGTCCAGCACCTCCACCGGCATCGCGTTGCCCATGGCCCCCGGCGTGTCGGTCCCGGCGGCCATCTTGGCCAGCCACTCCCGGGTGAACTCGTTGTTGATCATCGGCGTCTCGACGCCAGACGGATGGATCGAATTGACCCGAATCATCTGCCCGGCAAGCAGATTCGCGTATACCCGCATCAAACCGACCACCCCATGCTTGGCGGCGGCGTAGCCCACCGACCCGGCGTCCGGGCTGCCGACACCGGCCAGCCCCGCGCTCGAACTGATCAACACGATCGAGCCGCCGGTGCCCTGCTTGACCATGGTGGGTATCGCGACCTTGATGGTGTGGTAGACGCCGGTGAGGTTGACGTCGATGACGTCGCGCCAGCCGTCGTCACCGGATTGCATGGGAGCGATGCCGGCGTTGGCCACCACAATGTCCAGCCGGCCGAACTCGTCCAGGCCCGCCTGCAACGCCGCGGACAGCGATGCGCGGTCGCGGACGTCGCCACGGGTGGCCACGATGCGTGCGCCGGTGTCTTCCACCAGCTTCACCGTGGCCGCCAGGTCGTCGGCCGTGGCCAGCGAGTAGGGGACGCTGGCGATCTGGTCGCACAGGTCGACGGCGATGATGTCCGCGCCGTCGGCGGCCAACCGCACCGCGTGCGCGCGGCCCTGGCCGCGCGCGGCTCCGGTGATGAAGGCGACCTTGCCCTTGAGGGGGCCTTCCGACGAGCGGGCCATCAGGGCCGCAGCTGCCCTTTGGCCGGGTCGCCCGCGGGTACCGGCTGCAGCATCTTGATGTCCGGCGCCCCGGCCAGGTGCTCGCCGGCCGCGGCGAACATGTTGGTGACCGCCGGCGCCGTGCTGTGCGCCTTGAGCGCCTCGGCGTCGGCCCACTGCTCGACGAAGACGAAGGTCTCGCCCGACTGGTGCAGCGAGTACACCTGGCAGCCCGGCTCGTCGTGCACTTCCTCGACCGCCCGCGTGAGGATGTCGCGAACGGTGTCGACCGACTCGGGTTTGACGGTCATGGTGGCGACGACGACAACGGGCATTGATGGCCTCCTGGGCGCTCTGCGGATGGGGACGAGCACGACTTCTCGCAACCGAATCTCACCCTACTCACGCGATTTGGGGCCCCGATTCGGCACATGCCCGACAAGCCGGGCCGTTACCAGTGTGGCGGGTGGTGTAGATGATGTCGTTGCGACTACCCTTGCCGTCATGCCCAGTAAGACCGTCGCCCGCTCCGGAAGCCGAACGAGCAGGTCAAAGGCCCCGTCACGCGCCAGCGGATCCCGGCGCGCGCGCCCGGCGGCGCCCCGCAAGAAGGTCAGCAAGCCCGCCAGGCGGCGTGATCACGCGCCGTTGGTCGGAGCCGGGCTGACCTGCGGTCGCGCCATGCGCGCCATCTGGATGATGGCCGCCCGCGGGACCGGCGGTGCGGCCCGGTCGATCGGGCGGGCCCACGACATCGATCCCGGACATCGCCGTGACGGAATCGCGCTGCTGTTGCTGGGCTTTTCCGTGGTGGTCGCGGCGAGCTCGTGGTTCCACGCCGCAGGGCCGGTCGGCACGTGGGTCGACACTCTGCTGAGGACCTTCATCGGCGCGGGTGTGCTGGCGCTGCCGGTCGTCACCGCCGCCGTTGCGGTGACGCTGATGCGCACCGAGCCCAACCCCGATGTGCGCCCCCGGCTGATCCTGGGCGCCAGCCTGATCTCGCTGTCGGTGCTCGGTTTGCGTCACCTGTGGTCCGGTTCGCCGGGAGACCCCGAAGCGCGCCGCCGCGCGGCCGGTTTCATCGGCTTCGCGATCGGCGGGCCGCTCTCGGACGGGCTCACCCCCTGGATCGCGGCGCCCCTGTTGTTCATCGGCTTCATGTTCGGGCTGCTGCTGCTGACCGGCACCACCATCCGCGAGGTGCCCCTGGTGATGCGCAACCTGTTTCACACCCGGTTCGTCGACGAGGTTTACGACGATGAGCCCTACGACTACGCCGACGAATTCGACGACGACGCCGGGGCGGACCGCGACAGCCGCTACGACGACGCGCCTTCCGTGCCCGACGACGAGCCGCCGGCGTGGTCGCCGGACGACGATGCCCAGGCCGCGCTGCAGGACGACATTCCCACCGTGCCCGAACCCGCCGTGCAGCCCTCGCGGGGCCGCAAGCGCGGACGGTCGGCGGACAAGCACGACACCGTGCAGCTCGATCGCGTCGTCGAGGGCCCCTACACGCTGCCCTCGCTGAACCTGCTGGTGCCGGGGGATCCGCCCAAGAAGCGCAGCGCCGCCAACAACGTCATGGCCGACGCGATCACCGAGGTGCTGACCCAGTTCAAGGTGGACGCCGCCGTCACCGGATGCACCCGCGGACCGACCGTCACCCGGTACGAGGTCGAGCTGGGACCGGGCGTCAAGGTCGAGAAGATCACCGCGCTGCAGAAGAACATCGCCTACGCGGTGGCCACCGAGAGCGTGCGCATGCTGGCCCCGATCCCGGGCAAGTCGGCGGTGGGCATCGAGGTGCCCAACACCGACCGGGAAATGGTGCGGCTGGCCGACGTGCTCACCGCGCCGTCCACCCGGCGCGATCACCACCCGCTGGTGATCGGGCTCGGCAAGGACATCGAGGGCGACTTCATCTCGGCCAACCTGGCCAAGATGCCGCACCTGCTGGTGGCCGGCTCCACCGGATCCGGTAAGTCCAGCTTCGTCAACTCGATGCTGATATCGCTGCTGGCGCGCGCCACCCCGGAAGAGGTCAGGATGATCCTGATCGACCCGAAGATGGTGGAACTGACGCCCTACGAAGGCATTCCGCATCTGATCACCCCGATCATCACCCAGCCCAAGAAGGCGGCGGCCGCGCTGGCGTGGCTGGTCGAGGAGATGGAACAGCGCTACCAGGACATGCAGGCGTCCCGGGTGCGCCACATCGACGACTTCAACGAGAAGGTCCGATCCGGTGCCATCACCGCGCCGCTGGGCAGCCAGCGCGAATACCGGCCCTACCCGTACGTCGTGGCGATCGTCGACGAGCTGGCCGACCTGATGATGACCGCCCCGCGCGACGTCGAGGACGCCATCGTGCGGATCACCCAGAAGGCCCGCGCCGCCGGCATCCACCTGGTGCTGGCCACCCAGCGCCCGTCGGTGGACGTGGTCACCGGTCTGATCAAGACCAACGTGCCCTCCCGGCTGGCGTTCGCGACGTCCTCGTTGACCGACAGCCGCGTCATCCTGGACCAGGCCGGCGCCGAGAAGCTGATCGGCATGGGCGACGGCCTGTTCCTGCCGATGGGTGCGGGCAAGCCGATCCGGCTGCAGGGCGCCTTCATCACCGACGAGGAGATCCACGCCGTCGTCAGCGCCTGCAAGGGCCAGGCCGAACCCGAGTACACCGAGGGCGTGACCACCGCCAAGCCCACCGGCGAGCGCACTGACGTCGACCCGGACATCGGCGACGACATGGACGTGTTCCTGCAGGCCGTCGAGCTCGTGGTGTCCAGCCAGTTCGGCTCCACGTCGATGCTGCAGCGCAAGCTGCGCGTCGGATTCGCCAAGGCCGGCCGGCTGATGGACCTGATGGAGACTCGCGGCATCGTCGGGCCGTCGGAGGGGTCCAAGGCGCGCGAGGTGCTAATCAAGCCCGACGAGCTGGCCGGCACGCTAGCGTTGATCCGTGGTGGTAGCGACGCCGACGGGGGGGACCCCGAGGACTAGCGCCGAGCGTGAACTCAGGGCGAAAAACGGCCCGAATCCCTCCACGAGTTCACGCTCGGCGCGCCACAGCCGCTACAACCGATGGCGGCGACCCGCCGCGCCCGGCTGCGCCGCGCTTGCGATCGCCGCTACAACCTGAGCAGCATCCGCGAGTTGCCCAGAATGTTCGGCTTGACGTAGCTGAGGTCTAGGAATTCGGCCACACCGATGTCGTAGGACCGGCACATCTCCTCGAACACCTCGGCGGTGACCGGCGTGCCCTCGATCTCGGTGAACCCGTGCCGGGCGAAGAACTCGGTTTCGAACGTCAGCACGAACAGCCGCTTCAACTGCAGTTCGCGGGCGACCTCGAGCAGCCGATCCACGATCGCGTGGCCGATGCCGTGGCCGGTCATCGCCGGGTTGACCGCGACGGTACGAACCTCGCCGAGGTCGGACCACATCACGTGCAGCGCCCCGCAACCGATCACCTGACCCTCGTGCTCGGCCACCCAGAACTCCTGGACGGCCTCGTAAAGCGTCACGAGGTTCTTCTCCAGCAGGATCTTCCCCGCGTAGGTGTCGACCAGGTGCTTGATGGCCGGAACGTCGGACGTTCGCGCGCGCCGAACCAGCGGCCGATAGCGCTGCGGACTTTGGGTCACGGGTAACAGTATCGACATCCCGGACGGCTGCGCTGGTCAACCGTTATTCTGTTGCGGTGTCGGGGCAGCCGCAGACGGGTCCGGTGGCAGGCCGCGCAAACATCGCCAATCTCGCCAATACGCTGACTCTGCTCCGGCTGGTGCTGGTGCCGATCTTCCTGCTCGCCCTGTTCGCCGGCGACGGCCACGAAACCGGCTTCCGCGTGGTGGCTTTCGTCATCTTCGCGGCCGCCTGCATCACCGATCGGCTGGACGGCCTGCTGGCCCGCAACTACGGCATGGCGACCGAATTCGGCGCGTTCGTCGACCCGATCGCGGACAAGACGCTGGTGGGGTCGGCGCTGATCGGCCTCTCGATGCTCGGTGAGCTGCCGTGGTGGGTCACCGTGCTGATCCTGGCCCGCGAAGTCGGGGTCACCGTGCTGCGGTTGGCCGTCATCCGCCGTGGCGTCATTCCGGCCAGCTGGGGCGGCAAACTCAAGACCGTCGTGCAGGTGCTGGCCATCGGATTGTTCGTGCTGCCGCTGGCCGGGCCGTTCCGGGTGTTCGCCGCCGTCGTGATGGGCGCCGCGGTCGTGCTGACGGTGATCACCGGTATCGACTACGTGGTGTCGACCGTCCGGGAAGTACGCCGCACGCCCGGCTGATTCCGCCGAGACCGAATGGGAACCAGACCACCGCCGGCGGCGTTCACCTAGTGAGCACCTGCCGGAGGCAAGCTGAGTTCGTGCCGCGCAGGGCCGACTGGACGAAGGAGGGCGGGATGCCGCCATTGGTGCGCGAGGTCATCGGCGACGTGCTGCGCGAGGCCCGCACGACACAAGGCCGGACGCTGCGCGAAGTGTCGGATTCGGCGCGGGTCAGCCTGGGATACCTGTCCGAGGTGGAGCGCGGGCGCAAGGAGCCCTCCAGCGAGCTGCTGAACGCGATCTGCGATGCGCTGGACGTCCCGTTATCGTCGGTTCTCACTTACGCCGGCGAGCGGATGGCCAGCGAGGAGCGGGCCGCCGTCGGCGCGCCCGCGGACGCGGCGAGCGGCACCAGCATCAAGGTCGTCATCCCGCCGGTGGCGTCGTTGGCGCTGGCCTGAGCATCGGGGACCGATCCCGCGTAAGGGGTAGGGCGATCGGCGCCGACCCACTAAATTGAGCCACAGGCGCACAGCCCGTTCAGGCCCGTCCGGGGACCATCCGGATTCTCAAGAAGCGAAGGTGGAGCTAACTCATGGCCAATCCGTTCGTCAAGGCGTGGAAGTACCTTGCGGCGCTGTTCAACGCCAAGATCGACGAGCACGCCGACCCCAAAGTGCAGATCCAGCAGGCCATCGAGGAAGCGCAACGCACGCATCAGGCGCTGACCCAACAGGCCGCGCAGGTCATCGGGAACCAGCGCCAACTGGAGATGCGGCTTAACCGTCAGCTCGCCGATATCGAAAAGCTGCAGGTCAACGTGCGTCAGGCGGTGACGCTGGCCGACCAGGCCACCGCGTCGGGCGACGCCGCCAAGGCCACCGAATACAACAACGCCGCCGAGGCGTTCGCCGCCCAGCTGGTGACCGCCGAGCAGAGCGTCGAAGACCTGAAAACCCTGCACGACCAGGCGCTCAGCGCGGCCGGGCAGGCCAAGAAGGCCGTCGAACAGAACGCCATGGTGTTGCAGCAGAAGATCGCCGAGCGCACCAAGCTGCTCAGCCAGCTCGAGCAGGCCAAGATGCAGGAGCAGGTGAGCGCCTCGCTGCGGTCGATGAGCGATCTCGCCGCCCCGGGCAACGTGCCCAGCCTCGACGAGGTGCGCGACAAGATCGAGCGACGTTACGCCAACGCGATCGGCGCCGCCGAGCTCGCGCAGGGTTCGGTGCAGGGCAGGATGCTCGAGGTCGAGCAGGCCGGGGTGCAGATGGCCGGACACTCCCGGCTGGAACAGATCCGCGCCTCGATGCGCGGCGAGGCCCTGCCGACTGGAGCGACGCCGGCCGCCGGGACCACCCCGGCCACTCCCGCGCCCGCCAAGGGCGCCGGCGGCCCGGTCAGCGAGAAGCCACTTGGTCAGTAGCCGGAGTGTCATGTCGGTGAAAGCGACGCAGCCCGGTCCGTGGCGCGCATTGTTGCACCGGGGACTGGCGACAGCAGCCGACCTTTCCGATCTGGTGGCCCGCAGGATCAGCGCGGCCGCGGATCCCCGCGCACGTCAGCTGCGCCGCCGTCGCCGCGCACTGCGCTGGGGCCTGATTTTCAGCGCCGGGTGTGTGTTCTGGGCCGCGGTGACGATGCTGCTCGCGGCCTGGGGGTGGTTCGCGCTGTTGCTGGAAATCACCGGGGGCGTAGCGGTTTTCATGGCCATCCCGGCGACGTTGTTGCTGCTTCGCTATCGCTGGCTGCGGTCCGAGCCGCTGCCGGCGCCCCGAACCACCAACGTGCGCCGGCTGCCGCCGCCGGGCTCGGCGGCGCGCCCCGCGATGTACGCGCTGGGCGCCTCCGAGGACGGATTTTCTTCCTTGGTGGCCGTAATCGAGCGGGGTGCGATGTTGCCGACCGCCGAGATCCGCGATGTCACCGCGGCCGCCACCAGGACGTCGGCGGCCATGGCGTCCACCGCCGCGCAGGTGGTGTCGATGGAGCGGGCGGCGCAGGCGAGCGAGGAATCGCGGTCGTATCTGGTGCCCACCATCAACGCGTTCACCGCGCAGCTCAGCGCCGGCGTTCGCCAATACAACGAGATGGTCACCGCGGCAGCGCAATTGGTGTCCTCGGCGAACGGCGACGGATCGGCCGCGTCGCAGCACTACCGCGCCGAGCTGGCCGGGGCGACGGATCGCCTGGTCGGTTGGGCGCAGGCGTTCGACGAACTCGGCAGACTGCGCGGGACCGGCTAGCTGCAGGGTTTCCGCGCCGGCCCCGGCCCTGGAACGTGGCTCTAGAACGTCGCTTTCAGCGACGGCACCACCAGCGCCGCCAGACCCCGTGCGGTGGCCTTGAGCATGTCGAAGAAGTCGAAGTAGTCCCGCCACAACGTGATTCGCCCATTGTGGACTTCGAACACGCCGCACACCCAGAACTGCAGCCGCAGCGGGCCGAAGATCAGCGCGTCGGTGCGTTCGGTGAGCACCGCGCCGCCGTCGGACGCGATGCGATGGATCTTCACCTCGAAGGCGGCGCGGCCCTCCATCCGGCGAAACAGCTTCATGGCCCTGGCCCGGCCATGGATAGTGGGCAGGCCGACGTTTTCGTAGACGAGATCGTCGGCCAGCGCGGCGTCCGCGGCCTCGTAATCCGCGTCTTGCAGCGCGTTCAGGAATCCTTCGACCGTGCGGGTGTTCGCAACGGTTGTCCCAGTCAGCTCGGTCATCTTGCCAGCGTAGGCGCGTGGCAACCGGGCGCTATGGCAGGGTAAGCACGATGCGTGTCGCCGTGGTCGCCGGGCCGGATCCCGGGCATTCGTTCCCGGCGATCGCGCTGTGCCGGCGCTTCGCCGAAGCCGGCGATGAGCCCACGCTTTTCACCGGAGCCGAATGGCTCGAGACCGCCCGCGGCGCCGGCATCGACGCGGTCGCCCTGGACGGGCTGGCGGCCACCGACGACGACGTCGACGCAGGGGCCAGGATCCACCGCCGCGCCGCGCGGATGGCCGTGCTCAACGTGCCGGCGCTGCACGAACTGGCGCCCGACCTGGTGGTGTCCGACGTCATCACCGCCGGCGGTGGCATGGCCGCCGAGCTGTTGGGCATCCCGTGGATCGAACTCAACCCGCATCCGCTGTACCTGCCGTCGAAAGGATTGCCGCCGATAGGCAGTGGCCTGGCGCCGGGCACCGGCATCCGGGGCCGGCTGCGCGATGCCACGATGCGCGCGCTGACGGCGCGGTCCTGGCGCGCGGGCTTACAACAGCGGGCGAACTCCCGCGTCGAGATCGGCCTGTCCGCGCGGGATCCCGGGCCGCTGCGGCGGCTGATCGCGACGCTGCCCGCGCTGGAAGTGCCCCGCCCGGACTGGCCCGCCGAGGCCGTCGTGGTCGGGCCGTTGCACTTCGAACCGACCGATCGGATCCTCGAGGTCCCGGCCGGTTCCGGGCCGGTGGTTGTCATCGCGCCGTCGACCGCGCTGATCGGGACCGAAGGTCTGGCCGAAGTCGCGCTGGGGTGTTTGACACCGCAGGAGACCCTGCCGGCGGGGTCGCGGCTGCTGGTGTCGCGGTTGGACGGACCGGAACTGACGGTGCCGCCGTGGGCGGCGGTCGGGCTGGGACGTCAGGACGAGCTGTTGGCGCACGCCGATGTGGTGATCTGCGGCGGCGGCCACGGCATGGTGGCCAAGACGCTGCTGGCCGGGGTGCCGTTGGTGGTGGTGCCCGGCGGCGGTGACCAATGGGAGATCGCCAACCGGGTGCTGCGCCAGGGCAGCGCGCGGCTGATCCGACCGCTGACCCGCGACGCGCTGGTGGCCGCGGTCAACGAGGTGCTGTCGTCGCCCGGCTACCGCGCGGCGGCGCAGGCGGCGGCCGCCGGCATCGCCGACGTCGCCGATCCGGTCCGGGTGTGCCGCGACGCGCTGGCGGTGGCCGGATGATCCGCTGCGCGCGCCCTCATGCTTCGGCGGGAGGCACCCGATGAGGATCAGGACGACAATCGCCGCCGGCGCCGTGCTGGCGGGCTCGCTGGCCGGTGCGGCCGTCGCGCACGCCGACAGCCCCGAGGAACAGCAGGCATGCCAGTTGATGGACGATCCGGCCGCCGCCCAACAGGGACTCGCGCCGGCCGAATACACCTTCATGCAGTTGCGCGCCACCATGTCGGCCCAACGCGCGCGCGACGTGATGTCCATTGCGGTTCAAGAGGACTGCCCCAATCACATCATCGATCTGCCGGCCAGCTGGCGGTAGGCGGGCGGCCCGCTCAGGTGTCCGATCCATGCGGGCTGGGTATGTTGGCTGGCGTGCGGCTAACGGAGTTTCACGAACGGGTGGTCCTGCGCTTCGGCACCACCTACGGGTCCTCGGTCCTGGTGGACCACGTGCTGACCTGCTTCGACGGACGCACGGCCGCCCAAGCTATCGAGGCGGGCATCGAGCCCCGCGACGTCTGGCGGGCGTTGTGTGTGGACTTCGACGTGCCTCGGGATCAGTGGTGAGCCCGTTGTCGGGTCACAGCCCGCAGTCCCCGCACCTGGCTCCGGCGGGTGTTCGGTAGAGCAGGCAACAGCTGCGGCGCCGGAATCCGAGACCGTTGCCGGTCATCGTGCCGGCGAGCGAGCCAGTGTTCAGCAGCGAACCGGTGAGTGCGACGATCGGCTCGCGTAGGTCGGGCCGCACCGCGAGCAACGCCCGCGCGGTTCCGGCGAGGGCGGACGCGATGTTGCCCGCCAGCAGGTCGGGCGCCACCTTGACCCGCAATCCGGCCGCGAACGGTTCCATGTGCTGCCGCACGACGACCCGGTACAGCGCCTCCGGCAACGACGAGTCGCGCTCGACCGGGTCTCCGACGGGCTCGGGCAGCCGTAGCCGCGCCCCGTCGTCGGCCCGCTGCAGGTGCGTCAGATCCGGGACGACGCCGTGGCCCAAGACGCAGGCCAGGACGGGGGACCACAGCCGGGCGGCGTGGCCGAGCTGAACCAGGGACGCCCCGATCCGGCGCTCCGACGTGCGATAGCGCGCGAGGGTGGCGTCGATCAGATCGGTGTAGCCGGTGTCGTAGGACCGGCCGACCGGATGCCATCCGGCGGCGTCGCCGCCGACGGTCACCGCGAAGAATCCGCCGTAGGACGATATTTCCGACAGCTCCGCGGAGATGTCCATCTGTTTCGGGGCCGGCCTTTCGCGATGTTGGCGTTTCGCGGCGTGTCGAACTTGAATCGAACACCTGTTCGGCTACTGTGGTGGGCGTTCGGCCAGTCAGCTTGTCGGTGGCCTTCTCTAGTGTCACCGCCAACCGACCGATACCGGTCAGACGAACACCGACTATAGGAGAGACACCATGGCGCAAGCCCCCGACCGCGAGAAGGCTCTCGAACTGGCGATGGCCCAGATTGAAAAGAGCTACGGCAAAGGCTCAGTGATGCGTCTCGGCGACGAGACGCGGCAGCCGATCTCGATCATCCCGACCGGATCCATCGCACTGGACGTTGCCTTGGGCATCGGCGGGCTGCCCCGCGGCCGGGTCGTAGAGATCTACGGCCCGGAATCCTCGGGTAAGACCACCGTCGCCCTGCACGCGGTGGCCAACGCCCAGGCCGCCGGCGGCGTCGCCGCCTTCATCGACGCCGAGCACGCCCTGGACCCGGAGTACGCCAAGAAGCTCGGCGTGGACACCGATTCCCTGCTGGTCAGCCAGCCCGACACGGGGGAGCAGGCCCTCGAGATCGCCGACATGCTGATCCGCTCCGGCGCCCTGGACATCCTGGTCATCGACTCGGTGGCCGCGCTGGTGCCGCGCGCCGAGCTCGAAGGCGAGATGGGCGACAGCCACGTCGGGCTGCAGGCCCGGCTGATGAGCCAGGCCCTGCGGAAAATGACTGGCGCGCTGAACAATTCGGGCACCACCGCAATCTTCATCAACCAGCTGCGCGAGAAGATCGGGGTGATGTTCGGCAGTCCCGAAACCACCACGGGTGGAAAGGCTCTGAAGTTCTACGCGTCGGTGCGCATGGACGTGCGCCGGATCGAGACGCTCAAGGACGGCACCAACGCGGTCGGTAACCGCACCCGGGTCAAGATCGTCAAGAACAAGGTGGCGCCGCCCTTCAAGCAGGCCGAGTTCGACATCCTCTATGGCCAGGGGGTCAGCCGGGAAGGCTCGCTGATCGACATGGGTGTGGAGCAGGGCTTCATCCGCAAGTCCGGCTCCTGGTTCACCTATGAGGGCGAGCAGCTCGGCCAGGGCAAGGAGAACGCCCGCACCTTCCTGAAGGAAAACGACGAAGTCGCCAACGAGATCGAGAAGAAGATCAAGGAAAAGCTCGGCATTGGCGCGGTCGTGACCGATGACGACGTCCTGCCCGCCCCCGTCGACTTCTGAGCCCTCCCGCGAGGAGCAGGCGCGCGCGCTGTGCCTGCGTTTGCTCACCGCGAGAGCGCGCACCCGGGCCGAGCTGCACGGCCGGCTGGCCAAACGCGGCTATCCGGACGATGTCAGTGAGCGGGTGCTCGACCGGCTGGCCGCCGTCGGCTTGATCGACGACGCCGACTTCGCCCAGCAGTGGGTGCAGTCCCGCCGGGCGCACGCCGGGAAAAGCAAGCGTGCGTTGGCCGCCGAGCTGCACACCAGGGGCGTCGACAACGACGTGATCACCGCGACGCTCGCCGGGATCGACGCCGGCGCCGAGCGGGACCGGGCGGAGCAGTTGGTCCGGTCCAAGCTGCGTCGGGAGACGCTCAACGACGACGACGCGCGGGTGACCCGCAGGCTGGTGGGGATGCTGGCGCGCCGGGGTTACAGCCAGAACATGGCGTGCGAGGTCGTTTTCGCCGAGTTGGCCGCCGAGCGGGAGCGCCGCCGGGTCTAGTCCGCCCGGCGGCCACCGCCTGCTAGCTGCGGGTTAATCCGGTGGGTCCCGGTCGCCGTACCATGGCCCCGTGACTTCGATGGTGGCCCGAGACGTTTCGGGGGTGCGTACCTACCAGGTGCGCACCTACGGCTGCCAGATGAACGTGCACGATTCCGAGCGGTTGGCGGGCCTGCTGGAAGCGGCTGGCTACCAGCGGGCAATCGAGGGTACCGACGCCGACGTGGTGGTGTTCAACACCTGCGCCGTCCGGGAGAACGCCGACAACAAGCTGTACGGCAACCTCAGCCACCTGGCTCCACGCAAGCGCGGTAATCCCGAGATGCAGATCGCCGTCGGTGGCTGCCTGGCCCAAAAAGACCGGGACGCGTTGCTGCGCAAGGCGCCCTGGGTCGACGTCATCTTCGGCACCCACAACATCGGGTCGCTGCCCGCGCTGCTGGAGCGCGCCAGGCACAACAAGGTCGCCCAGGTGGAAATCGCCGAGGCGCTGCAGGAGTTCCCGTCGTCGCTGCCCAGCGCACGCGAATCCGCCTATGCCGCTTGGGTTTCCATCTCGGTCGGGTGCAACAACAGTTGTACGTTCTGCATCGTTCCGTCGCTGCGGGGGAAAGAGGTTGACCGCAGTCCGGACGACATCCTGGCCGAGGTCCGGTCGCTGGTGGACGACGGCGTGCTCGAGGTCACGCTGCTGGGCCAGAATGTCAACGCCTACGGGGTGTCCTTCGCCGACCCGGCGCTGCCCCGCGACCGCGGCGCCTTCGCCCGGCTGCTGCGGGCCTGCGGCGACATCGACGGGCTGGAACGGGTGCGGTTCACCTCACCGCATCCGGCCGAATTCACCGACGACGTCATCGAGGCCATGGCGCAGACGCCCAATGTCTGCCCCGCCCTGCACATGCCGCTGCAATCCGGATCCGACCGCGTGCTGCGCGCGATGCGGCGGTCGTACCGCGCCGAGCGTTACCTCGGCATCATCGACCGGGTCCGGGCCGCCATGCCGCACGCCGCCATCACCACCGATCTGATCGTCGGATTCCCCGGTGAGACCGAAGAGGACTTCGCCGCCACGCTGGACGTGGTGCGCCAGGCCCGGTTCTCGGCCGCGTTCACCTTCCAGTACTCCAAGCGGCCCGGCACCCCGGCCGCCGAGCTCGACGAGCAGATACCGAAAGCCGTTGTGCAGGAACGCTATGAACGGCTCGTCGAACTGCAGGAGTCGATCTCGCTGGAAGGCAATCAGGCCCTGATCGGACAGACGGTCGAACTGCTGGTGGCCACGGGTGAAGGCCGCAAGGACAACCGCACCGCGCGGATGACCGGGCGGGCCCGCGACGGCCGGCTGGTGCACTTCGCCGCCGACACGCCCGCCGGTGCCGCGGTGCGGCCCGGCGACATCAGGCCCGGGGACATCGTCACCACGGTGCTCACCGGGGCCGCACCCCACCACCTCATCGCCGACGCGGGCATCGTCACGCATCGCCGCACCCGGGCGGGTGATGCCCAGGCCGCCGGGCAGCGCCCGCGTGGCATCGGTCTTGGCATGCCCGCCGTCGGGCCGCCCGCCGGCCCGGCCGAACCCCTTGGATGTGCGCTGTGAAAAAAGAGATCAACAACGACGACGTACAGCTCGGCGCCCTTCGCACCGAGATTGAGGCCGCCGAACGCCGGGTGGCACGCGGCATCGATCCCGGCCCACGGGCCTTCTTCGTGTCGATCCTGGTGTTCGTGCTGCTGGCGTCGTTCATCCTGCCGCACACCGGCGAGGTCCGCGGCTGGGACGTGTTGTTCGGCAGCCACGGCGCCGGCGCGGCCGCCGTCGCCCTGCCGTCGCGGGTGTTCGCCTGGCTCGCGCTGGTGTTCGGCGTGGGGTTCTCGATGCTGGCGTTGGTGACGCGGCGCTGGGCGCTGGCCTGGATTGCGTTGGCGGGGACAGCCATTGCGGGCGCCGCGGGCATGCTGGCGATCTGGTCGCGCCAGACCGTCTCGGCCGGGCACCCGGGGCCGGGTTGGGGCCTGATCGTCGCCTGGCTGACCGTGCTCGCACTCACCTACCACTGGGCCCGCGTGGTCTGGTCACGCACCATCGTGCAACTCGCCGCCGAGGAGCAGCGGCGCCGCGTCGCGGCGGCCCAGCAGTCGGTCACGCTGCTGGACGCCCTGGACGGCCCGCCCGCGCCGGACACCCCCGACGAGCCGGGCGCCGCCAAGGGATCCGGCTAGGGCTTGCGGGTCAGGGCCTCGACAGCCGCCTGCGCCCACTGCCGCCACTGCTCGGCGTTGGCCCTGGCATCCTCGGCTTCCTTGGTCCGGCCCGCCGCCGCGGCCTTCTGAGCCTGCTGTTCGTATTGCTCAGCGCGGGCCTGAAACTGCTCGGCCCGGGCCTGCGCCTGCGGGTCCGACCAGCCCGCGTCGCCGGCGTCGCGCACCTTCTTCTCGACCGCGCGCAGCCGGCGCTCCAACTCGGCGGACCGCTCGCGCGGGACCTTGCCGATCGCATCCCACTTCTCGGTGATCGAGCGCAGCGCCGCGCGGGCGGCATCGTGGTTGCTGGTGTCCAGCTTCTCCGCCTCGGCGAGCAGCGCCTCCTTGGCGGTCGCGTTGGAGTGGAACTCCGCGTCCTTGTCCGCCGTCACCGCGTTGCGGGCGGTGAAGAACACATCCTGGGCCGCCTTGAAACGCCGCCACAGGGCGTCATCGACCTCCCTGGTCGCCCGCCCGGCCGCCTTCCACTCGGTGAGCAGCTTGCGGAATTCGGCGCTGGTCGCGGCCCAGTCGGTCGAGTCGGACAACGCTTCTGCCCGCTCGCACAGGCTTTCCTTGGCTTGGCGGATCCCCGAACGCTCCCGGTCCAACTCGGCGAAATGGGCTCCCCGCCGCCGGTTGAACGCCTCCCGGGCCGCGGAGTAGCGCTTCCACAACGCGTCGTCGACCTTGCGGTCCACACCGCTGATCGTTTTCCACTCATCGAGGATCGCGCGGAAGCGGTCGCCGGCGGCCTTCCATTGCGTCGAGTTGGCGGCCAAGTCCTCGGCCTCCGCGGCCAGCGCCTCCTTGCGCGCGGTCTGGGTGGCCCGATGCTCGTCGCGCCGGGAGCGCTCCGCGGCGACGGCCGCCTCGGCGTGTTCGGCGATGCTGGTCAGCCGGCCCGCGAGCGCGTCGACGTCGCCCAGCACGGCGGCCGTCGGCAGCGTTTCGGCCAGTTCGGCCGCGTGCGCCTTGATCTTGCGCGCGTCACCGGTCCCGGACGTCAGGCGCTCCTCCATGAGCGTGACCTCGGTGGCCAGGTCATCGAAGCGGCGGCCGAAATGGGCGAACGCGGCTTCACGATCGCCGGCCTGCCAGGAGCCGATGATGCGCTCGCCGGCCGCGCTGACCAGCCACACGGTGCCGTCGTCGTCCACGCGCCCGAATTGGTGCGGATCGCTGGGCGGCGGCATCACCAGCGGGTGAGCGGTGGTGGGCCGCGGTGTCGGCCGGGGACCGGGACGCGGTCCCGGACGCGGCGCGGGCCGAGCTGAATCGTCGCGAGGCTCGTCAGCCGTCATGCGCTCGTCACTACCCTTTCCAGCCCTTCCGCGCGGTCCGTGTCCCGCGCCCCTGCCGCGCGAAGCGGCACCGTCTCCTGCCGCTGCCGGACGCCCCGGGGCCGGGTTCTGCCAACAGCTGCTTTAACAGTATTCAAGCAGCTTGCTCCGCCACCTTGCTATTCCCAACCGGCCCGGCGGCCGGGCGGCGCCGTCGCGGTGTCCGCGCGGACGTGCACCGGCGTGCTGGCGCGTCGCCGCGTCGGAGTCGGCCGGCCCGCGGTGGGCCCGTATCGGTCGACGCGGCCGACGGCTCGGCGGTCGATCGGGACGGGTTTGTGACGCTGATCCCATCGAGCGTGCTGGGTGAAGCTTGAAAGGGCTGGCAGCGACGAGAGCTCAGCCGGCGGCCTCACCTAACCTACGTACTTCTCTTAGAGTTATCCCACGCGTTACATAGGTTGCTGCCGTAGTACTTGAACGGTTACCTGCGGCGCTATTGGCAACGTGTGCAACGTCATAGATTTGTAGTTGAACTGAACGCAAATTGTGCGTGTATTTGCTTGCGGTGCGGGGAAAGCTGGGTCGAACGGGCGTGAGGCGGAGGGGTCGATATGTCGAAGGTTGATGTCGCAGCGTTACTCGCGGTGTGCGCCGCGCTGGCATCGGCTGTCGGCGATGTGATCCGCCAGCGCTCCGCGCACGAGATCACCGACCGGCCAGTGGGCCACCTGGAACTGTTCCGCATGTCGCTGCGGGACACCCGGTGGTGGCTGGGCGGCCTGGCCGCGATCACCAACTACAGCCTGCAGGCCGCCGCCCTGGCCTGGGGTTCGGTGGTGCTGGTTACCGCGCTGCAGGTGACGGCGCTGCTTTTCGCCCTGCCCATCTACGCGCGGCTCGCCCATCACCGGGTCAAGCCCAGGGAGTGGATGTGGGCGCTCATCCTGGCCGCCGCGCTGGCGGTGGTCATCATCGTCGGCGACCCGGCAGCCGGTCATCAGCGCGCGCCGCTGCGAACCTGGATGGTCGTGGCCGTGATCATCGTGCCGCTGCTGGTGACCTGCGTGGTGGTGGCACGGCTGCGGGCCGGCCGCCCGTTCTCGGCCGTGCTGCTCGCCGTCGTGGCGGGTTCCTCGCTGGCGCTGTTCGCGGTGCTGACCAAGGGCGTCGTCGAGATATCCGAGTACGGCCCGGTGGCCGTGCTGACCTCGCCGGAGTTCGTGCCGTGGATCCTGGTGGCCCTGTGCGGGATGATCTTCCAGCAATCGGCGTTCCGGGCCGGCGGACTGACCGCGTCGCTGCCGACGATGACGGTGGCCAAGCCGGTGGTCGCCGGCCTGCTCGGGGTTCTCGTGCTGGGTGAGACGCTGAACGCCACCGGCCCCAAGGCGTTTGTGCTGATCGGGGCGGTGGCCGTGGTCATCGTCGCGACGATAGCGCTGGCCCGCGGCGAAGCCGCCACGATCGACCGGGCCGAGCAGGGGCCGGGTGGTGCCCCGCGAGAAATACGGGCCCAAGAGGTAACCAAAGACGATGGCTTCGGCCCCTTCAGTGGCCGCCTGGCTGTGGCGGACAGCTTCCCCCGGTGACTTCCGGCGCGCGGGCGGCGCCGAGCACATCGAACTAGCGCCGGGCCGCCGGGTTAGTTTGGTGGCGTGCTGAGCGCCATTGCGATCGTCCCGTCGGCACCGGTCCTCGTTCCCGAACTCGCCGGAGCGGCCGCCGCCGAGGTGGCCGACCTGGCCGCGGCCACCGTCGCCGCGGCCGCACTGCTGCCCGAACGCTGGGTGGTGATCGGCACGGGCTCCGCCGACCAGGTGTTCGGTCCGGACATGGTGGGCACCTTCGCGGGTTTCGGTGCTGACGTCCGCGTCCGGCTCTCCCCACCGGTGGCCGAGACCGCGGCGCCGGCCGCACTCCCCGTCTGCGCGCTGCTGGCAGGCTGGGTGCGCGGCCAGGCACAGCCGCACGCCAGCGCACAGGTCCGGGTCTATCGCGCCGACCACGAGGCCGGCGCCGCGCTGCGCTGCGGCGAACACCTGCGCGCCGAGATCGATCGGCTGCCCGAGCCGGTCGGGGTGCTCGTCGTGGCCGACGGCGCGAACACCCTGACACCGTCCGCGCCGGGCGGATACGACCCGGACAACGCCGCCGCGCAGGAGGCCCTGGACGACGCGCTGGCCAGCGGCGACGTCGCCGCGCTGAGCGGCCTGCCGCACCCGATCCTGGGGCGGGTCGCATTTCAGGTGCTGGCCGGGCTGGCCGGACCCGGACCCCGATCGGCCAAGGAGCTGTACCGCGGAGCGCCCTACGGGGTGGGCTACTTCGCCGGCGCCTGGCAGCCGTGACGGACGCCGTGCGCCCCTTGGCGATCATCGGCCCCACCGGCACCGGCAAGTCGCAGTTGGCGCTCGACTTCGCGGAACGGGTCGAACGGCTCGGCGTCCGCGCCGAGATCGTCAACGCCGACGCGATGCAGCTCTATCGCGGCATGGACATCGGCACCGCCAAGCTGCCCGTCGAGGCCCGCCGCGGCATCCCGCATCACCAGCTCGACGTCCTCGAAGTCACCGAGACCGCGACCGTCGCCCGCTATCAGGGCGCCGCCGCGGCCGACATCGAAGCGATCGCGGCCCGGGGGGCGCTGCCGATCATCGTGGGCGGCTCCATGCTCTACATCCAGTCGCTGCTCGACCACTGGTCGTTTCCCGCCACCGATCCCGCGGTGCGCGCACGCTGGGAACGGCGACTCGCCGAGATCGGGGTGGGCAAGCTGCACGCCGAACTGGCCCGTCGCGATCCCGCCGCGGCCGCATCCATTCTGCCCACCGACGCCCGGCGCACGGTGCGTGCCCTGGAAGTGGTCGAGCTGACCGGGCAGCCGTTCGCCGCGTCCGCACCACAGATCGGCGCCCCGAGGTGGGACACCGCTATCGTCGGGTTGGACTGCGACACAACGATTCTCGATGAGCGGCTGGCCCGGCGCACCGACGCCATGTTCGAGCAGGGTCTGGTCGGTGAGGTGATTGCGCTGCTGGACAAGGGCTTGCGCGACGGCGTCACCGCGTCGCGCGCGCTGGGCTATGCGCAGGTGCTCGCGGCGCTGGACGCGGGCGGTCCGGCGGGCCCAAGCGCCGAACAACTGCGGGACGCCCGCGAGCAGACCTTCTTCGGCACCCGGCGCTATGTGCGACGCCAGCGGTCCTGGTTTCGCCGCGACCACCGGGTGCAGTGGCTCGACGTCGGCGCGGCGACCCCGACCGAGGGCGCCGTCGTCGACGCCGCCGTGCGGGCGTGGCGCCACGTATCCTGAGCAGGTGTATTTCGCGAAGGGCCACGGCACCCAGAACGACTTCGTGGTGCTGCCGGACCCGCAGGCCGAGCTGAGTCTGACCGAGTCGGCGGTGGCTGCGCTCTGCGACCGGCGGCGCGGCCTGGGCGCCGACGGGGTGCTGCGAGTGACCACCGCCGGTGCGGCGCTGGCGGCCGGAGTGCTCGACCGGGCGCCCGACGGCGTGGCCGCCGACGACTGGTACATGGACTATCGCAACGCCGACGGGTCCGTCGCCCAGATGTGCGGCAACGGCGTGCGGGTCTTCGCGCACTACTTGCGGGCCAGCGGCATGGAGGCCCGCGACGAATTCGTGGTCGGGTCGCTGGCCGGCCCGCGGCCGGTCGCCGTGCATCGCGTCGACGCGACCACCGCCGACATCAGCGTCGACATGGGCAAGGCCAACACGCTGGGCCCCGGTGACGCCGTCGTCGGGGGCCGGCGATTTTCCGGCCTGGCTGTCGACGTGGGCAACCCCCACCTGGCCTGTGTCGACCCGCGCCTGACCGTCGAGGCGTTGGCGGGGCTGGATGTGGCCGCGCCGGTGAGCTTCGATGCCGCCCAATTCCCGGACGGGGTGAACGTCGAGATTCTCACCGCACCGGCCGACGGGACGGTGCACATGCGCGTCCACGAGCGCGGAGTCGGCGAGACACGTTCGTGCGGCACCGGGACGGTCGCGGCCACGGTCGCCGCGCTGGCCGGCACCGGGACGGTGGCGACCGGCAGCCTGACCGTGTGCGTGCCCGGTGGCGAGGTCGTCGTCACCATCACCGACGCCACCAGCTTCCTGCGCGGACCGTCGGTGCTGGTGGCCCAAGGAGAACTCAGCGAGGAATGGTGGCGCGAGCAGCAGCGTTAAATCAGGTGCACGACACCGTTTTGCCGTGCATCATCTTGTATTGCCTATGACAGAACCTGAATTTCGCCACCACGCTCCGGCAATCCCGGAGCCCAGCACGGGTGAACTCGCCCTCGAAGACCGGTCGGCGCTGCGCCGCGTCGCCGGCCTATCGACCGAGCTCACCGACGTCTCCGAAGTCGAATACCGCCAGCTGCGGCTCGAGCGGGTCGTCCTGGTGGGCGTGTGGACCGACGGCAGCGCCGCGGACAGCGAAGCCAGCATGGCCGAGCTGGCCGCCCTGGCCGAGACCGCGGGCTCGCAGGTGCTCGAGGGGCTGATCCAGCGCCGCGACAAGCCCGACCCGTCGACCTACATCGGCTCGGGTAAGGCCCAGGAACTGCGCGAAGTGGTGCTGGCGACCGGCGCCGACACCGTCATCTGCGACGGTGAGCTGTCCCCGGCGCAGCTGACCGCACTGGAAAAGGCGGTCAAGGTCAAGGTCATCGACCGGACCGCGTTGATCCTGGACATCTTCGCCCAGCACGCCACCAGCCGGGAAGGCAAGGCACAGGTATCGCTGGCCCAGATGGAATACATGCTGCCGCGGCTCCGCGGCTGGGGTGAGTCGATGTCCCGGCAGGCCGGTGGCCGGGCCGGCGGCAGCGGGGGAGGCGTGGGCCTGCGCGGTCCCGGTGAAACCAAGATCGAGACCGACCGGCGGCGCATCCGCGAGCGCATGTCCAAGCTGCGCCGCGAGATCAAAGAGATGAAGCAGGTCCGCGACACCCAGCGCAGCCGCCGGCTGCGCAGCGACCTGTCCTCGATCGCCATCGTCGGCTACACCAACGCCGGCAAGTCGAGCCTGCTCAACGCGCTGACCGGGGCCGGGGTGCTGGTACAGGACGCGCTGTTCGCCACCCTGGAACCCACCACCCGGCGAGCCGAGTTCGAGGACGGCCGGCCGTACGTGCTCACCGACACCGTCGGGTTCGTCCGGCACCTGCCCACCCAGCTGGTCGAGGCCTTCCGCTCCACGCTGGAGGAGGTCGTCGACGCCGACCTGTTGGTCCACGTCGTCGACGGCTCCGACGTCAACCCCCTGGCGCAGATCAACGCGGTCCGCCAGGTGGTCTCCGAAGTCTTCGCCGACTACGGGGCCGACCACGACGGGGAGCCACCGCCCGAGCTGTTGGTGGTGAACAAGATCGACGCCGCAAGCGATCTGACGCTGGCCAAGCTTCGTCACGCCCTGCCCGGCGCCATGTTCGTCTCGGCGCGCACCGGCGACGGTATCGACGCCCTGCGCCGCCGGATCGCCGAGCTCGCCGTTCCCGCCGACACGGCCGTCGATGTGGTGATCCCGTACCATCGCGGCGATCTGGTGGCCCGCCTGCACGCCGATGGGCGAGTCCAACAGGAGGAGCACAACGCCGAGGGCACCCGCATCAGGGCCCGGGTCCCGGTGGCCCTGGCCGGTCGGCTGCGCGAGTTCGCGGCTCGCTGACGGGCGTTTGCGCCGCGTAATCGGGCGATCCGTGCGGCGCACGACCGTTCGCGACGCCGAAGCGCGACGGTAGCCGACCCCGCCAGCTGCCTACCAACCGTCCGGTTGGTATATGTTGGGCTGCAGAAATCCCAGTCGCCGGAGGTCTTCCAATGAGCAGCGCCATCAAATACCAGCGCACGCTTTTCGAGCCAGAGCACGACCTGTTCCGTGAGTCCTACCGGGGCTTCCTCGAGCGCCACGTCGCGCCGTACCACGACGAGTGGGAGAAGGCGAAGATCGTCGACCGTGGTGTGTGGCTAGAGGCGGGCAAGCAGGGCTTCCTGGGCATGGCGGTGCCCGAAGAGTACGGCGGCGGTGGCAACCCCGATTTCCGGTACAACACGATCATCACCGAGGAGACCACCGCGGGCCGCTACAGCGGCATCGGCTTCGGCCTGCACAACGACATCGTGGCGCCCTACCTGTTGGCCCTGGCCACCGAGGAGCAGAAGCAGCGCTGGCTGCCGAAATTCTGTACGGGAGAGCTGATTACGGCGATCGCGATGACCGAGCCGGGAACCGGCAGCGACCTGCAGGGCATCAAGACCCGCGCGGTCAAGCAGGGCGACCATTATGTGCTCAACGGATCAAAGACGTTCATCACCAACGGAATCAACTCCGACCTGGTGATTGTGGTCGCACAGACCGACCCGGAGAAGGGTGCGCAGGGCTTCTCGCTGCTCGCCGTCGAGCGGGGCATGGAGGGCTTCGAGCGCGGGCGCCACTTGGACAAGATCGGGCTCGACGCGCAGGACACGGCCGAGCTGTCGTTCACCGACGTCAAGGTGCCGGCCGAAAACCTGCTGGGCCAAGAGGGTATGGGCTTCATCTACCTGATGCAGAACCTGCCACAGGAACGGATCTCGATCGCCATCATGGCGGCCGCGGCGATGGAGCAGGTGCTCGAGCAGACCCTGCAATACACCAAGGAACGCAAGGCATTTGGCAAGCCGATCGGCAGCTTCCAGAACAGCCGCTTCGTGCTCGCCGAACTGGCGACGGAAGCGACCGTGGTACGGATGATGGTCGACGAATTCGTTCGCCTGCACCTGGATCACAAACTCACGGCCGAACAGGCCGCGA
This sequence comes from Mycobacterium mantenii, assembly GCF_010731775.1. Classification (NCBI taxonomy): domain Bacteria; kingdom Bacillati; phylum Actinomycetota; class Actinomycetes; order Mycobacteriales; family Mycobacteriaceae; genus Mycobacterium; species Mycobacterium mantenii. The sequence continues at coordinate 347,995 of NZ_AP022590.1, forward strand.
TGGCCAAGTGGTACTGCACCGAAAAGCAGGTGCACCTGATCGACCGCTGCCTGCAACTGCACGGTGGCTACGGCTACATGCGTGAATATCCCGTTGCCCGTGCCTATCTGGATGCGCGGGTGCAAACCATCTACGGCGGCACGACCGAGATCATGAAGGAAATCATCGGCCGCAGCCTCGGCGTATAGCGTTTCGTTTGCTGGACCGCGGTCCGCGACCGCGAACCCCCGCGGGCGATAACGGCGCGGGAATGTTCGGCAATCGCAGGGCGCGACGAACATTCGGCGGTCGACTGGGCGCGGCGCTATTGCCGGTGAGCGATAAACCGACCGGTGCGGATGATTGGTCCGTCGCGCCGGGGTATGGCGTGAATGCGTCGACGGCTCACGTACCGTCGGCACATGTGTTTCTGGTGTGCCGACCGCGCCATCGCGCATAGTCAGGCTCATGAGCGCGTCGCCGGTGGCGGCGTGCGCGCCCCGCGCCACCGCGACCGGCGCAATTCTGCTGTGCGAGTCGGCAGTCCGGCGGCGCGCCCCGATCCCGCGTTGGCCCTCCCTTTTGTCTGCGGCATCGGCAACCTCGCGTGAACCGTGGCGCTGTTCGTCGCAATTGGGCCGTGGCCCGGCATCATTTCGACATCGGTGTGGTATCCGTTTTTGTAGAATTTGTGATTTGACTTCGCATTTCTTGTTGGCTGGAGCAAAGTTATGCGAGCCCGGCGATAAGGCTGATCGCGTGCGGGTTTCTTTCCCGCGCACACCCGGCCCGCTCGCCGGCTATGCAGGTAAGGGCATAGCCGCAGATAAAGCCATATCCGCCGGCTGGGAGGCTTGGTGAAGGTGCAGAGAGGTCACATGCGCAGGCTGATCGGAAGCGCGCTGGTCAGCTTGACGACTACCGCACTGGCCACCGTATTGCTGGCCCCCACGGCGGTAGCGAGCCCGATCGGCGACGCCGAGGCGGCGATCATGGCCGCATGGGACAAGGCCGGCGGTGACACGTCGCCGCTGGGTGCCCGCAAGGGCGATGTCTACCCCGTCGGCGACGGTTTCGCCCTGGACTTCGACGGCGGCAAGATGTTCTTCACCCCGGCCACCGGGGCCAAATTCGCCTACGGGCCCGTCCTGGACAAATACGAGTCGCTCGGCGGGCCGGCGGGCAGCGATCTGGGCTTCCCGACCATCAACGAGGTGCCCGGCCTCGCCGGTCCGGACAGCCGGGTAATCACATTCTCGGCCAGCGACAAGCCGGTGATTTTCTGGACCCCCGAGCACGGCCCGCACGTGGTGCGCGGCGCCCTCAACACCGCCTGGGACAAGCTCGGCAGCTCGGGCGGGGTGCTCGGGGTGCCCGTCGGCGACGAGACCTACTCCGGCGAGGTGTCGTCGCAGAACTTCAGCGGCGGCCAGGTGTCGTGGAACCGGCAGACGAAGCAGTTCACCACCGAGCCGCCGGCGCTGGCCGACCAGTTGAAGGGCCTGCAGGTGGCGATCGATCCCACCGCGTCGATCAACACGGCCTGGCGCGCGGCCGGCGGACCCACCGGACCCTTGGGCGCCAAGCAGGGCGGGCAATATCCCGTCGGCGGCGACGGCATCGCCCAGAACTTCGCCGGCGGCAAGGTGTTCTTCACCCCGGCCACCGGCGCAAACGCCGTCGAGAGCGACATCCTGGCCAAATACGAGTCGCTCGGCGGACCGGTCGGCAGCGACCTGGGATTCCCCACCACCAACGAAACCGACGGCGGCATCGGGCCTTCCAGCCGCATCTGCACTTTCTCCGCCGCCGACAAGCCGGTCATCTTCTGGACCTCCGACCACGGCGCGTTCGTCGTGCGCGGGGCGATGAGGGCCGCATGGGACAAGCTGCGCGCCCCCGCCGGCAAACTGGGTGCGCCGGTCGGCGACCAGTCCGTGAGCGGCGATGTGATCTCGCAGCAGTTCACCGGCGGCAAGATTTCGTGGAACCGGGCGAAGAACACGTTCACTACGGAACCGGCCAACCTGGCGCCGTTGCTGTCGGGCCTGCAGGTGTCGGGCCAGAATCAGCCGAGCACTTCGGCCGTGCCGGCGCATCCCAAGAAATTCACCTGGCACTGGTGGTGGCTGATGGCCGCAATTCCGGTGCTGGCGCTGCTCGTGCTGTTGGTGTGGATGCTGTTCGTCTGGCGCCGGCGCCGGTCCGGGCACGAGGACGCCGCGGGCTACGCGCCCGAGCACGGCGGGGATTTCGGTTATGACGCCGAAGGGCCCTGGGGGCGGGACGATTCCGACCTCGACGCCGAGCCGCTCCGGCTGAGCGCGCCGCAGCAGCCCGAACCGGCACCGGAGGCCGCGCGGGTCAGCTGGCAACGTCAGATGCCGGCCGAGAGTGAATACGGGTTCACCGACGCTGATCCCGACGCGATCGTCACCGACTCCATCCCGGTCGTCTCCGAGGAGATGCTGTCGGAGGCCGACTATGCCGATGCCGGAGCCGACTACACCGACTACACCGACGGCGTTCCCGAGGTCGCCGAGTCCGAGACGGCCGACGACGCCGCATACGTCGACGCGGATGAATACGATGCTGGCTACGCGGACACGGAGTATGCCGAGGACGAGTATGCCGACGTCGCCGTTCCGCACACCCCGCCGGACACCGAAGCCGTGACCGGCGCCCTGGAAACCGCCGAGCCCGAGGACGAATACCACGAGCTCGCAACGCCGGAGCAGGACGTCGAGTCCCTAGAGGAGACCCCCGCGGACGTCGGGACGGGAGCCGGTGCGGTCGCGGCCGGGACGCTGGCACGAAGCGGTCGGCACGCCGCCGCGGACGACGAGGACGGCTCGGAGAACGGTTTGGCGGGCCCGGACGGACGCCCCACGATTCACCTGCCGCTCGATGACCCGTACCAGGCGCCCGAGGGGTACCCGATCAAGGCCAGCGCTCGTTACGGCCTGTATTACACGCCGGGCAGCGACCTGTATCAGGACACGCTCGCCGAGATCTGGCTGTCGAGCGAAGAAGTCGCGTTGGCCAACGGCTTCACCAGGGCCGACTGATTCGGCCTGGGCGGGTCACACCTTGCGGATGACCGTGACAACCTTGCCCAGCACGCTCGCGTCATTGCCGGGGATGGGGTCGAACGCCGGGTTGTGCGGCATCAGCCACACCTGACCGCCGGCGCGTTTGAATGTCTTGACGGTGGCCTCGCCGTCAAGCATCGCCGCGACGATGTCGCCGTTGTCGGCGACGTTCTGCTGACGCACCACCACCCAGTCGCCGTCACAGATCGCGGCCTCGACCATCGAGTCTCCGACCACCTTGAGCAGGAAAAGCGTTCCTTCGCCGACCAATTCGCGCGGTAGGGGAAAGACATCTTCGACGGCCTCTTCGGCAAGGATGGGGCCGCCGGCCGCGATGCGCCCGAGCACCGGGACGAACGTGGGCTCCGGCAGGGCATCCGACCCGGCCACCTCGGTGGCGGGCGCCGCCACGTCGTCGTCGGCCCCGCGGACGTCGACCGCGCGCGGGCGGTTCGGGTCGCGGCGCAGGTACCCCTTGCGCTCCAGGGTGCGCAGCTGGTGCGCCACCGACGACGTCGACGTCAGACCGACGGCGTCGCCGATCTCCCTGATGCTCGGCGGGTAGCCGCGGCTGGTGACCGAGGCGCGGATGACATTCAGAATGGTGCGCTGCCGTTCGGTCAGCGAGGTATCGACGGAGTGCAACCGGCCGTCGGGATCGGCCGGTGAATTGTCGTTGCTGTCGCCCATGGCACTGAATGTAGCGGTACCGCGAACAAGAATCAAACATGTGTTCGAGTAGCGTGTCGCCTGGGGCGCATGAGGGCCAAAAGTCCCTGCCGCTGGTGGATCAAGACCCTATAGCCGGTGAATCACACGTGTGTAACTTTTGGGGATATCGGGTATTTGAACTGCAGGCCCAACAGTGACCGGCGAAGTTTGTCGGTGGTGTGATCTAGCGTTTGCTCGTGCGACACGCTTCGCTCAAATGTTCGGGCTTCGAACATACAAGCGATTAGAGTCGAACACACGAGCGAGAGTTAGTTGACCGGAGGAACGAAGATGACAGTCATCCACACGCCTGCGCCGCGTACCAGCAGTCTTCGGCGCCCGATCAACGGTCCCGTCCAGGGTGCTCGATATGGACGAGACGGCCTGACCCGGCCTCGCAGGCCCGCGCCGTCGCGGCCGGCGGTTGCGCCGACGCGCTACTACGGCACCGGGGTGGCAATGTCCGTAGCTCCCCACCGCAGGCGTTCGGCCACCTGGGCTTCGACCATCGGGTTGGCACTGGCCGCCGGGGCGATCACGCTGTGGCTGGGTCTGGTCGCGAACGTCGGCCAGGCGCTCAACGGTGACTCCACGACGTCGGCGGCGCACGTTCCGGACCGGCTCGCCGTCGTCCGCGTCGACGCGGGGGAGTCGCTTCAGGACTTCGCGCACCGGGTGGCGCCCGACGCGCCGACCACTCAGGTCGCCGACCGCATCCGTGAACTGAACGATTTGCACTCGCCCACCCTGATGGCGGGTCAGGCCCTGATCGCCCCGGTCGGCTGACAGCCGTTGTGCGAAAGCGACTCTGGACGGGCGCCCTCGGACGCGAGTGGTGAGGCCGTACGTCGGGCGGCTCCATTAGCCGTGCAGGTCAGCGCGCGGGTACGCTCAGAGTCCTGCGGTACCTCGTCACGGTGAAGGAGCGGTCATGCATTGTCCGTTCTGCCGTCATCCCGACTCCCGGGTGATCGACTCGCGCGAAACCGATGAAGGGCAGGCGATCCGCCGCCGCCGATCCTGTCCCGAGTGCGGACGACGGTTCACCACCGTGGAGACCGCCGTCCTGGCGGTGGTGAAACGCAGTGGCGTCACCGAGCCGTTCAGCAGGGAGAAGGTCATCAGCGGCGTGCGCCGGGCTTGCCAGGGGCGTCAGGTCGATGACGACGCGCTGAATCTGCTGGCCCAGCAGGTCGAAGACACCGTGCGCGCCGCGGGTTCGCCGGAGATCCCCAGTCACGAGGTCGGCTTGGCCATTCTGGGGCCGCTGCGCGACCTCGACGAGGTGGCCTACCTGCGGTTCGCCTCGGTGTATCGGTCCTTTGAGTCCGCGGACGATTTCGAGCGTGAAATCCAGGCGCTTCGGGAGCACCGGGGAGTGGCGACCCCGGGCTGACGAAAACCGGGCTGGCTCCTCAGCGGGCTAGGCTCGGTTCCATGCCCACTGACTTGCATCCCGACCTCGCGGCGCTGGCCCCCCTGCTTGGGACCTGGTCCGGCCAGGGCGCGGGTAAGTACCCGACGATCCCGCCCTTCGACTATCTCGAAGAAGTCGTGTTCTCCCATGTCGGCAAACCGTTTCTGGCGTACGGGCAGAAAACCAAGGCGGCAGCCGACGGCAAGCCGCTGCACGCCGAAACCGGCTACCTTCGCGTGCCCCAACCGGGCCACGTCGAACTGGTTCTGGCGCATCCCAGCGGCATCACCGAAATCGAGGTCGGCACCTACTCGGTCACCGGTGATCTCATCGAAATGCAAATGTCGACCACGACCGTCGGGTTGACTCCTAGTGCCAAAGAGGTGACGGCGCTGGGTCGTTCCTTCCGCGTGGACGGCGACGAGCTCTCTTACACGGTGCAGATGGGTGCGGTCGGGCAACCGTTGCAGGACCACCTCGCCGCGGTGCTGCACCGGCAGCGCTGAGCCCTCCGAGGGCGTGCGACGCCGTCAGTCCAGGTGTCTCACACCGTCATTGACGACCCGCCCGGCCACCCGGACCCAGCCTTCGGCGCTCCACGTCGTGTCGATGACCGAGCCCCTGCCCTGGGTGATCCGCAGGCTCTGGCTCAGGTAATCGGTGATCCGCATCGCCGCCGAACCGGTTGCCTCGTCCTCGACCACACCGAGGTTGGCGGCGAACATGCGCACCCGCAGCGACCCGGCCGCGCGGTCGACCCAGGCCCACAGGTAGTGGGCGGCATCGTCGGGAAAGTCCGCCGGATCCGCGGCCAGAACCTCGTCGGGCGAAGCGAATTCGTGCAGGGCGAAGTCGGGTGCCCACTGCGCGCGGGCGTTGATGCTGGCGCGGTGTTCGTCGTAACCCACCTGCACGAGCCCGGCCGGTACCTGCAGCGTGTTGATCGGCGAACCGACCTCGCGCAGCCACCACGTCGCGCCGACGGTCGGGTGGCCGGCGAACGGCAGTTCGGTTCGCGGCGTGAAAATGCTGGCGTGCGCGGTGGAGGAGCCGGCCGCCGGCAGGTCGACGAAAACCGTCTCGCTGTAGCCCAATTGGGTTGCCAGCCGCTGCCGGTGCGCCGGGTCGACCTGGCGGGCGTCCACCACGCCCAGCGGGTTACCGAAGTTGCCGCCCGAATCGGTGAACACCCGCAACACCGTCACGTCGATCCCCATGGCCCGACTGTACGGCGCCGGAGCCGGTTGCCCCGACCGAGGTGATCAGGTGGCGCTGCGCTCGTCGGATCCCATGGCGTTGAGCACGGCGACGCGAGTGGGAGCGGGGCCCGAGACGGCCCGCTCGCCGCCGCCGGTGCGCAGCAACCCGCGAAGGTTGGCCTGGTCGTATTCGGCGGGATCGGTGGAGTCGATGAAGCGCTCGACGACGTCGATGAAACGCGCCGGGTCGTCGTGAAAGGGGAAGTGGCCCGATCCTTCGAAGATTTCGAGCCGGGAGCCGGGCATCGCGGCATGCGCCATCCACGCGTGCCGGACCGGAACCACCACATCCTTTGTGCCCCAGACGATCTGTACTGGGATGGCCTCGGTCAAATAGCAGCGGTCGAGCATGGTGACGATCTGTCCGCGCCAATCCACCACCGCGCGCAGCGTCCGGCTGAATGCCGCGGACGCCGTCGGTTCGGGCAAATCGTCGAGGATCCGCAGCACGTTGGGCAGGTCGCGGCCCAGCCCGCTGCTGCCCAACGCCACACCCAGGACGCGTCCCATGAGCTGAACCGCGGGCAGCACCAGCGGCAACCGCAGCAGGGCGATCGCTTCGCTGCCCATCGGCAGCGAGGCCCAGCGCAGGACGAAGTTGACGTCTTTGGTCACGCCGCCGGCGCCGACCAGGATCAGCCGTTCCACCAAATGCGGAAATTGGTAGGCGAATTGCATGGCCACGCCGCCGCCCAGCGAGTGACCGATGATGGTGACCCGCTCGATGTCGAGCACGCTGAGCAGGTCACGCATCCCGTTTGCATAGGCCGCGATCGAGTAGTCGGCGCGCGGCTTGTCGGATTGCCCGTGGCCCAGTAGATCCGGGGCGATCACCGTGAAACGCTGGGCGAGCTTGGCCTGCACGGTGTTCCACGTGGTGGAGTTGTCGCCGATGCCGTGGATCAGCAGGATCGCCGGCCCGGAACCGGCGATGCGGTAGGCCCGTTTGTAGCCGTGGATGGTGCGGAACTCGAGTTTGGGTGCGGTCACTTCACGCACCGGGCGGAGCGTGTTTTTGCGCTTCCGCTCGGTCATATCGCCAACCTTGGTGTCGGGCCGGGCTAAGGCCGGTGTGGCTAGGGACTCTTGCTAAGTCGGTCAGGCATGATCGTCGTCGTCGAACTTCTTCTCCGCCTGTTGGGCCAGAAATCGCTCAAACTCTGCGCCCAGCTCGTCGCCGCTAGGCAGATCCTCGTCGCGAGCTAGTAACGATCTGTTCTCCTGAGCGTCGATGAAGGCATCGTACTGGCGCTCAAGCGCGGCCACCACTTGAGCGACCTCCGCGCTCGCTTCGACCTGCTCGTCGATCTTGGCCCGGATCACCTCGGCCGCCTCCGTCAGCGCCGTCAGCGGCAGCTCCAGCGACGCGGTCTTGGCGACTTGCTCGAGCAGCGCCTGCGCGGCGGCGGGGTAATCGGTCTGCGTGAGGTAGTGCGGGACGTGCACGGTATACCCGACGACCTCGTGGCCGTGCTGGCCCATCCGGTACTCCAGCAGGTTGGACGCGCTGCCGGGTACCTGGATCTCCGAGATCCACGGCTGGAAGTTGGCGATCAACTCCGGGTTGTTCGAGTGCGCGGTCATGGTGGTCGGCCGGGTGTGCGGAACGGCCATCGGGACAGTGCCCAGACCGATGGTCTGGCGCACGCCGAGGCGTTCGGCCAGCAACCGCACCGCGGTGATGAAGCGCTCCCACTTGAGGTCCGGTTCCATGCCGGACAGCAACAGGAACGGCGTGCCGACCGTGTCGCGCATCGCGTACAGGCTCAGCTCGGGATCCTCGTAGTGGGTGAAGTGATCGGTCTTGAACGTCATCAGCGGGCGCCGCGAACGGTAGTCCAGCAATTCGTCGATCGCGAAGGACGCGACCAGTTCGGTGTCCAGCACCGCCTTGAGATGCGTGGCCGCCAGCTTGATGGCATGACCGGCGTCGGAAAACCCCTCGAGGGCATGCACCAGCACGGGACCGCGGCCGTCGGACGTCGACAACTGCGGCGCCGGCAGCTCGAGCTCGTACATGCCAGCCTGCCCTGGCTGGTACTGATCACCTGGGTCTTGATGGTGAGCCATCTCCGATCGCCTCCTCTCGGCAATCTCTTCAGGGTGCCCTACCAAGTGTCCCCCGAATCAGGCGGCACCAATATCTATCAGCAAATTTCGTGCCCACGCTGTTAGCTGAAACGCGATAACACCCGGGCGTAATCCGGGATCATCGCATCGAGGACGCCGGCCACCGCGGTGGCGCACCGAGGTGCATGGAAGTCGGCTTGCCGGCGGCCGGTCAGGCATGATGAAGGCGATGCGCATTCGGATCCTGATGCTGTGCTCGGTGGTGGGGGTGGCGACGTTGTTGACGTCGTGTCACCGTCCCATCGAGCAGGTGTCGGGTGCTCCGGTATCCGCTCCGCGCGTCGGTGGCCCGGTGCAGCGGCTCAGCCAGCCCGAGCAGAAGGCCGTCGCGGGCCCGGTCGAGCCGGACCGGCGCATCGGGGCGATCTTCATCGACGGCGGGCCGCTGCACGTCTGCACGGGATCGGTGGTGCATTCGACGGGCGGCAACCTGATCATGACCGCCGCGCACTGCCTGGCCGGAGCCTCGCTGATCACCTTCGTTCCCGGTTTCGCCGGGGACGCCGCACCCGGCCCCGCCGACGTGTGGAAGGCCGACGCGGTCTATCTCGATCCACGCTGGACGGCCAGCAAGGATCCGCACGCCGACTACGCGATCGCGCGGGTCAGCAACGATTCCGGCGCTCCCGTCGAGTCCCGGGTCGGCCTGGCGCTGACGCTGGGTGTGACGCCTCCGCCGGGCAGCCGCGTCACCGTGCTGGGCTATCCCGCGGGGGTGGGCGGATCGCCCATCGGGTGTCAGGCCAACACGTCGGTCACCGACACCGGCTTCCCCGCATTGGCGTGCGAAGGGATGGTGGACGGCACCAGCGGCGCGCCCTGGGTCAGCGGCACCACACTCATCGGCCTGATCGGCGGTCTCGAGCGGGGCGGGTGCGCCGCGAACATGTCGTATTCTGCACCGTTCGACGCGCACACCGCGGAGCTGCTGACCCGTGCCGAGGTCGGTGGGCCCGGCGATCCGGTCTCGGGCGACCTCCAAGACGCCTGTTAGTGGCGATCGCCAGCGCGGGGGAGCCGGGCGCAGCGGGTCGCCGCCGTCGGGCTAGTGGCGATCGCCAGCGCGGGGGAGCCGGGCGCAGCGGGTCGCCGCCGTCGGGCTAGTGGCGATCGCCAGCGCGGGGGAGCCGGGCGCAGCGGGTCGCCACGGTCGGGCTAGTGGCGGAACTGGTTGAGCGCCCGGACTTTGTTCATCACGTCCAGCGCCGCGACCTTGTAGGCCTCGGAGAACGTCGGGTAGTTGAACACGGCGTCCACCAGGTACTCGACGGTGCCGCCGCAGCCCATGACGGCCTGCCCGATGTGCACCATCTCGGTGGCGCTGGTGCCGAAGATGTGAACGCCGAGCACCTTGAGGTCGTCGGTGGACACCAGCAGCTTGAGCATGCCGTAGGAGTCGCCGGCGATCTGGCCCCGGGCGAGCTCCCGGTACCTGGCCACGCCGACCTCGTAGGGGATGGCGTTCTTCGTCAGCTCGACCTCGGTGGCGCCGACGTAGGAGACCTCAGGAATGGAGTAGATGCCGATCGGCTGCAGCTCGGTGATGCCGTCGCACGCTTCCCCGAACGCGTGGTAGGCGGCCAGCCGTCCCTGCTCCATCGACGTCGCGGCCAGCGCGGGGAAGCCGATCACGTCGCCGACGGCATAGATGTGGGGCACCTTGGTCTGAAAATTGTCGTCGACGAAGATCCGCCCGCGGTTGTCGGCTTCCAGCTCGGCGTTGTGCAGATCGAGGTGATCGGTCTGGCCCTGCCGTCCGGCCGAATACATCACCGTCTCGGCGGGAATCTGCTTGCCGCTGGCCAGGGTCGTGACGGTGCCCGCCGACCCGACGTCGACCGCGGTCACCTCCTCGCCGAACCGGAACGTCACCGCCAGGTCGCGCAGGTGGAACTTCAGCGCCTCGACGACCTCGGGGTCGCAGAAGTCGAGCATGTCGTTGCGCTTTTCCACGACGGTGACCTTGGTGCCCAGCGCGGCGAACATCGAGGCGTACTCGATGCCGATGACGCCCGCGCCGACCACCACCATCGAGGTGGGCAGCGACTTGAGATCGAGGATGCCGTCGGAGTCGAGCACCCGGTGTTCGTCGAACTCGACGCCGGAGGGCCGCGCCGGCCGGGTACCGGTGGCGATGACGACGTATTTGCCGCTGATGGTTATCTTTTCGCGCCGCGACGGGTCTTCGACCTCGATGGTGTGCGGGTCGACGAAACGCCCGTGGCCGATCAACAGGTCGACGCGGTTGCGCATCAGCTGGCTGCGCACCACGTCGACCTCCTTGCCGATCACGTGCTGGGTGCGGGCCAGCAGATCGGCCGGGGTGATCTTCTCCTTGACGCGGTAGCTCGCGCCGTAGAGTTCGCGCTGGCTCATCCCGGTGAGGTAGAGGACCGCCTCGCGCAACGTCTTCGACGGGATGGTGCCGGTCTGGACGCACACGCCGCCGAGCATCTGGCCGCGTTCGACGACGGCGACCGACTTACCGAGCTTGGCCGAGGCGATGGCGGCCTTCTGTCCGCCGGGCCCGGACCCGAGGACCACCATGTCGTACTCTTGCGCCGAACTCATGGCTTAAACAGTAAGGCAGCACAACGCACAGTGCTGGGTTCATGCACAGGTCCGCTCCGGCACCCGTCCTCGTGCGCACCGGTTGACGGTGGGGCCCGTCAGCGTGGTGTCCATGACCACGGATGGACCTGACTTCAAACTGAACCGACCCGGCGCACTCATCGCCGCGCTGCCGGCCGTTCTCGGCTTCGTTCCCGAAAATTCATTGGTACTGGTGTCTTTGGACGGTGGCGACCTCGGCGCCGTGATGCGGGTCGACCTCTCCGATGAGCTCGCCGCGCGGGTCGGACACCTCGCGGAGGTCGCCGCCGCGGCCCAGCCCGACGCCGCGATCGCGGTCATCGTCGACGCGGAGGGGGCGCACTGCCCATGCTGCAACGAGGATTACCGGCTGGTGTGCGGCGCGCTCGCAAAGTCGTTGTCCGAGCACGACATCGAGCTATGGGCCGCACACGTGGTCGACCGGGTCGCCCTCGGTGGGCGCTGGCACTGCGTGGACGGTTGCGGTTCGAGCGGGCTCGTCGACGATCCGTCGGCGTCGCCGCTGGCAGCCGCGGCGGTGCTCGACGGCAGGCGGCTGTACGCGCGCCGAACCGACCTGCAGGCTCTCATCGCGGTTGAGGACATGGCGCGCAGCGCCAAATTGACCGCCGTGATCGACCGGCAGGAGGCCAGGCGCTGGGCCGCCCACCGCGCGGATCCGGCTCGTTGCGCCCGCGCCGACGTGAAGCACGCGATGGCGGCCGCGTCCCGAGTCGCCGCGGGCCAGGCGCTGACCACAGCCCAGCTGGCGAAGCTGGGCTGCGCGCTCAGCGACGCGCAGGTGCGCGACATCCTGTACGCCCTGGCGGTCGGTGAGCGCGCCGACGAGGCGGAGTCGTTGTGGGCGCTGCTGGCTCGGACCCTGCCTCCGCCCTGGCGGGTGGAGGCGCTGGTGTTGCTCGCGTTCAGCGCTTACGCGCGCGGCGACGGGCCGCTGGCCGGGGTATCGCTGGAGGCTGCGCTGCGCTGCGAGCCCGGGCATCGGATGGCGGGCATGCTGGACACCGCTTTGCAATCGGGTCTGCGGCCCGAGGACATCCGGGACCTGGCGCTGACCGGCTACCGGCTGGCCGAACGGTTGGGCGTGCGGCTACCGCCGCGAAGGCCGCTAGGCCGCAGGGCGGGATAGGTGGGCAGGAACGGGCCGCGTCAGACCTTCTCGACCTTGACCGCGTGCGCCATCTCGTGCGGCAGGGTGACGTTCTCGTGGCCCGGAATGACGATGGTCACCCCGGCGGAGCTGGTCTCCACGGTGACCCGTGCGTTGGGGACGACACCGGCGTCCTTCAGGCGAGAGATCAGGTCGATGTCGCCCTGGACGTGTTCGGTCAACTGCCGCACCACCACGGCCACGGGCGCGCCGGCGGGCAGCTCGGTCAGCCGAACCAAAGGACCGTCCTCCGACCAGGATTCCGGGCCCACGCCAAGGTCCAGCAGGCCGGGGATCGGGTTGCCGAAGGGCGAGGTGGTCGGGTTGTTGAGCACCTTCACCAACCGCCGCTCGACGTCCTCGCTCATCACGTGCTCCCAGCGGCACGCCTCGGCGTGGACCTCTTCCCAGGGCAACCCGATGACGTCGACCAGCAGCCGTTCGGCGAGGCGATGCTTGCGCATCACGGAAATGGCCAGCGCGCGGCCCTTGTCGGTGAGCTCGAGGTGGCGGTCGCCGGCTACGTGGAGTAAACCGTCCCGCTCCATGCGCGAAACGGTTTGGCTGACAGTCGGCCCACTCTGATCGAGGCGCTCGGCGATTCGGGCACGCAGCGGCGTCACGCCCTCTTCTTCGAGATCGTAGATGGTCCGCAAGTACATCTCGGTGGTGTCAACCAGGTCGTTCATTCAGCACCCTCCGTCGACGCTGAGTCTACTTGCCCAGCTGCGCGAATGGTTGTAACGCCTCCCAGGCAAGCAGTATGCCCGCCGCTGACGCGGCGGGCATACCGTCTTGCTACCTAGCTTGAGTGAGGTGTTAGCTCGCGTACGACCGTAGCCGGTCGGCGCGCTCGCCGTTGCGGAGTTTCGACATTACGTCGCGCTCGATTTGCCGGACCCGCTCGCGGGACAGGCCGAACAGCTTGCCGATCTGGTCGAGGGTGCGGGGCTGGCCGTCGTCCAGGCCGAACCGCAACCGGATCACCTGGTGCTCACGCTCGTCCAGGGTGGCCAGCACGCTGCGGATGTCGGTGTGCAGCAGCTCGGCGATCACCGCGTTCTCGGCCGACATCGCCTCGGCGTCCTCGATGAAGTCGCCCAGCGGGGCTTCTTCCTCGGAGCCGACCGGCATGTCCAGGCTTACCGGGTCGCGGCTGTGCTCGAGCAGGTCGTTGATCTTTTCGACCGGGATGCCGGACTCGGCGGCCAGTTCCTCATCGGTGGCCTCGCGTCCCAGGTTCTGGTGCATCTCGCGCTTGATCCGCGCCAACTTGTTGACCTGCTCCACCAGGTGCACGGGCAGCCGGATGGTGCGGCTCTGGTCGGCCATGCCGCGCGTGATGGCCTGACGGATCCACCACGTCGCGTAGGTCGAGAACTTGAATCCCTTTGTGTAGTCGAACTTTTCCATCGCGCGGATCAGTCCGAGGTTGCCCTCCTGGATCAGGTCCAGCAGTGGCATGCCCCGACCCGTGTACCGCTTGGCCAGCGACACCACCAGACGCAGGTTCGCTTCCAGCAGGTGGCGGCGCGCAGCCTGACCATCCCGCACCACGGCCTCCAGATCGCGTTTACGGTTTTCCCCGAGGCGCTTACGCGTCGCAAGCAGATGCTCGGCGTAAAGTCCGGCTTCGATGCGCTTGGCAAGCTCAACCTCGCCGGCAGCATTCAGCAGTGCCGTCTTACCGATCCCGTTCAGATATACGCGCACCAGGTCCGCTGCGGGGCTTTGAGCATCCAGATCGCCGTCAAATCTGCTCGTGCTGGCGTTCGCCATAGCGACCTCCCGTTCGGCTTTGTTCTGTCATGGAGTTCAACGACAGATCAGCTCTGAGAGTTCCCAGCGATTCCCCATCTCACACGTCTTGACGTGCAGAAATGTCCCGTCGACCTGAGAATGTCCTGAGAAGTGCGGCGGCGGCACCTTCGTCTGCAACGGCGGCTAGCCGTGATCCATTCCGCCGCGCTCCCCGGAAGGCCCCTCCGGCTGCGGGTGTCGCGGGGCCTCGAGCGCGGGATGTTCGGCCCGGGGGAACAGTGGGGTGCGCTGCCGGGCACTGTCGAACCGGCGCGGCTCGTCGGCACTGCGCGGCGGCCGGTCGTTGGCGATCAGCACGGCCATCCAGGGCAACGGGATGGACAGCGCCACGATCGCTAAGGAGATCAGGCCGTTGTGCCACGCGCCGTAGGCGACCGCGGCCAGGATGAGCGCCGGAATCCGGAAGGCCATCAGGGTCAGGTATTTACGAACCCGCGCCCGGTGCTGCTCCTCGTACGAGGTCGCGGCGGCGGTGATGAGCACTGGCCGGCCTTTGTTGCCGTCAAAGTCATCGAACCTGCCGTCGAAACCCGGGTCGGAGCCGTGCTTCATTTCTCCACTGTCCCACAACTGGCGGATTCCGGCTCGGGCGGTTTCGGGGCCAGCGGGCAGTGCACAATGTCAGGTATGCAGACCCAAACGATCGAACGCACCGAGACCGACGAACGCGTCGACGACGGGACCGGCAGCGACACCCCGAAGTACTTTCATTACGTCAAGAAGGACAAGATCGCCGAGAGCGCGGTGATGGGCAACCACGTCGTGGCGTTGTGCGGCGAGGTCTTTCCCGTCACCAAGGCGGCCAAGCCGGGCTCACCGGTCTGCCCGGACTGCAAGCAGATCTACGACCGGATGAAGAAGGGCTGATCAGCCGGGCGGTTCGACCGTTGCAACGTCGCGTTGCGCGGTGATGGGATTCGTCGTCACGGGATTGGACAGCGTGTCCGCCGCCTTCGCCAGCGCGGGCGAGCGCGACAGCAGCCATCTGCGCAGCCGGTGCGCATGCGTGCGGGGCGCGGGGAATTCCTCCTGGATGGCGGCATTGAGTTCGGCGCCGATCATGATCGCGAAGCCCCCGAAGAACGAGAACAGCAGGAATGCGATCGGCGTGGACAGCGCGCCGTAGGTGTAGCCCGTACTGGTGATCCACTGCAGGTAGATCCGCAGGCCCAGGGTGGCAACCACGAACACCGTGGTGGCCAGCGCCGCGCCGAAGATCAGCCGATGCGTTGGAAGCGGCTCGGGCAACGACACGCGGTACAAGATCACCACCCCGAACAGCAGGACGAGGATCAGCGCGGGGTAGTAGCCGTAGCGCAGCACGTTGGCCAGGCTGACCGGAATGTGCTCACCCACCTTGCGCGGCCCCAGGACCACCAGCGGCGCCGTCGCCACCACGAACACCAGCCCCACCACGTACAGGAACAACGCGAAGAGCCGCTGGCGCACCGGGTGGCGCAACGGCGTTTGGTCGTGCGCCTCGACCACGGAGTCGACGAACGACGAGATGGCCGATGACCCCGCCCACAACGAGATGATGAAACCCAGCGACACCACCTCGCCGCGGGCGTGGTTGGCGATGTCGCGCACGGTCGGCTCGATGATCTCGTTGACCACGCTGCGGGAGAACACGCTGTGCGCCGTCGAGATCAGCTGGCGCAGGATGCTGGGCAGCATGTCCGGGCCGAATAGCGGCGCCACATAGGCCAAGGTGCCGAGCAGCCCGAGCAGCAGCGGCGGCAGGGACAACGCCGACCAAAAACCAGCCTGGGCCGACTCCGAGAAAATTGAGTCGTCCCAACTCTTGGAAAGCGTCCTCAGGGTGATTCGCCAAATGTGGTGGCGCGACGGTTTTGCGACCTGCTCGCTCATACCCGTCCAGCATTACCGAAGATTGCTCGCACCGCCCACATTGGCGATGGGCGAGTTCCGCGCCGGGTTAGCTTTCGCTGAACTCCAGCACGGCGTCCAGCTCGGTCAGCTTCGCCTCGTGCTCGTTGGCGTGATGCTGGCAGAAGAGAAGCTCTAGTCCGGAAGGCAGCTTGGCGCGTACTCGAGCTGCCGCGCCGCAGCGGTCGCAGCGGTCGGCTCTGGTCAGTTCGGGACTCGTCAGAGTTGCATTCATGGCTTCTCCGTTCTCGTACATTCACTTTCTCAGACGTATGGCGTTTTCGCCTTGTTCCCCGATCGTTATCGGGTGTGTCGTTTCTCACGGCCTGGTCAGGTTTGGTTTAGGCGGTCTCTAGGGTGTCGAAGTTGTGACCTTCGTTCCTGACTTCCTGGTGCACCTGTGCGGAACCGAGCAGTGGGCGCAGGCCCGTGAGCAGGGCGGCATACGCCCGGACGCCGCCGGCGGTGCGGCCTTCATCCATCTGTCGGCCCCCGAGCAGGTGCACCTGCCGGCCAACCGGCTCTACCGCGGGCGTCGCGACCTGATCCTGTTGCACATCGACCCGGCCGGGCTGACCGCGCCGGTGCGGTGGGAGCCAGGGGTATCAACCGATCCGGCGTCGATGTTGTTCCCGCACCTGTACGGTCCGCTGCCGGTGACCGCTGTGGTCCGGGTCACCGCCTACCCGCCGGCCGACGATGGCACCTTCCCGCCGCTCGCCGGCGAAGAGGCCGGGGAGTCGACGTAGGCGTCAACCTCGATCTCCACCAGAAGCTCGGGTGCGATCAGCGCCGAGACTTCGACCATGGTGGCTGCGGGGCGTATCGCACCGAAGACCCCCTCGTGCACCGCTCCTACCTCGCGCCAGCGCGAGATGTCGGTGACGTAGATGCGGGTGCGCACCACGTCGGTGAGCGCGGCGCCCGCCTCATGCAACGCAATCTCGATGCGGCGCAGAGCATCTCGTGTCTGAGCGGCGATATCGCCGGGCGGCCCGACTCCGGTTGTCCCGGCCACCGACACCTGCGGACCTACCCGCACCGCGCGCGAGTAACCGACCACCGATTCGTAGGCGGATTCGCCGGCGACCAGTTTGCGGTTGGTTGACATGGGAGTCACCGTACGACGGTGGCGCCGTCGGCGCAGCCGAATTTCCCGGCAGCCGAGGTTGTTTGACCTACCGTCCCATGGCGTGCATCGAAAATGCTTGCACGCCAACCATTCTGAGGTGAACGACCGGATTTACCTAGTCGAGGTAGTCGCGCAACACCTGGGAGCGGCTGGGGTGGCGCAGCTTCGACATCGTCTTGGACTCGATCTGACGGATGCGTTCGCGGGTCACGCCGTAAACCTGCCCGATTTCGTCCAGGGTGCGGGGCTGGCCGTCGGTGAGACCGAAACGCAGCCGTACCACGCCCGCCTCGCGCTCGGAGAGGGTTTCCAGCACCGACTGCAGCTGATCCTGCAGCAAGGTGAACGACACCGCGTCGACGGCCACCACGGCCTCGCTGTCCTCGATGAAGTCACCCAGCTGGCTGTCGCCCTCGTCGCCGATGGTCTGGTCCAGCGAGATCGGCTCGCGGGCGTATTGCTGGATCTCCAGCACCTTTTCGGGCGTGATGTCCATTTCCTTGGCCAGCTCCTCGGGCGTGGGCTCGCGGCCCAGGTCCTGCAGCAGCTCGCGCTGGATACGGCCCAGCTTGTTGATCACCTCGACCATGTGCACCGGGATGCGGATGGTGCGGGCCTGGTCGGCCATGGCGCGGGTGATGGCCTGGCGGATCCACCACGTCGCGTAGGTGGAGAACTTGTAGCCCTTGGTGTAGTCGAACTTCTCGACCGCGCGGATCAGGCCCAGGTTGCCCTCCTGGATGAGGTCCAGGAACGCCATGCCGCGGCCGGTGTAGCGCTTGGCCAGCGAGACCACCAGACGCAGGTTGGCTTCCAGCAAATGGTTCTTCGCGCGGTCGCCGTCGCGGCAGATCCACATCATGTCGCGGCGCTGCGCGGCGGGCAGTTTGTCGCCGCGCTCGGTCAGCTCGGTCATCAGCTGCGTGGCGTACAGGCCGGCCTCGATCCGCTTCGCCAGCTCGACCTCTTCCTCGGCGTTGAGCAGCGCGACCTTACCGATCTGCTTGAGGTAGGCGCGAACCGAGTCGGCCGAGGCGGTCAGCTCGGCGTCCTTGCGGGCCTGGCGCAGCGCCTCGGACTCGTCTTCGTCCCACACGAAATCGCCGGAGGCCTTGTCCTTCTCGCTGGGTTCGGCGATCTCCTCGTCGTCCTCCGGCGCGGGCGCGCTGGCCTTGGCGGGCTTGGCCGCAGCCTGTGCCACGCCGTCGCTCTCTTCGGACTCTTCGCCCGCGCCCTCGTCGGGGTCGTCGCCCTCGGACGCTACGTCGTCCTCGAGGTCGTCGAGGCTGAGGTCGGTGTCGATCTCGAGGTCGTCGCCGGGCTCGCCCTCGAGGTCGGGTTCGGCGTCCAGATCCTCGACGGCACCGTCGGAATCGAGGGCCTCGGAATCGGCCGGGCCGCCCTTGGCCGCCTTGGTTCCACGCGCCGTCGGCGCCTTGGCGTCGGCGCCCTTGGTCGCGGCGCGGCCCTTCTTGGGCTCGGCGGCGTCGGCCTCGGACTTGGTGGACGGCGATGCTGCCTTGGCGGCCCGCTTCGCGGGTGCTGAGCCGTTCGCGGCCTTGGCCGCCGGCCGTTTGGCGGGGGAGGA
Source organism: Mycobacterium mantenii (assembly GCF_010731775.1). Lineage (NCBI taxonomy): Bacteria > Bacillati > Actinomycetota > Actinomycetes > Mycobacteriales > Mycobacteriaceae > Mycobacterium > Mycobacterium mantenii. The sequence goes on from NZ_AP022590.1 coordinate 366,777, forward strand.
CGAAGACTTCGTGGCGGTGCGTTTCACCGGCCCATCCGTTGCCGGGCTTGCTTTGGTCGCTGCCACTTACACCCCTTCGTTTGGGCTCACCTTCGGTGGGTAGTGGGCATGGTTAACCGAAAGTGTCTGCTATGTCGATGTCGGCGTTGGTATCAGCGTGACTGGTCGCACGCTATCGGTTGGGCGTTCGCCGAGGACCATTGTAACGACAGTGCGCGGGTCCTACGGCTCTGCCGGGCAAAATCAGTGGGTCACGTCCGAGGTGGCGGCCATGGCCGCGCCGACGATCCCGGCGGTGTTGAGCAGGGCCGCGGCCACCACCGGGGTGCGGTTGGTCAGCAGCGGCAGCCATTTGTCGGCCTTGCGGCTGATTCCGCCGCCGGCGATGAACAGATCCGGCCACACCGCGTTCTCGATGCTCACCAGCACCCTGGTCACCTGCTTGGCCCACTTTTCGTAGGACCAGTCTTTCTTCTCCTTCACCGAGGACGCCGCGCGCTGCTCGGCCTCCTTGCCGCCGACCTCGAGATGGCCGAACTCGGTGTTCGGGATCAGCGTCCCGTTGTGAATCACCGCGGAGCCGATCCCGGTGCCGAACGTCAGCAACACCACCAGGCCCGACTGGCCCTTGCCCGCGCCGTAATGCTCCTCGGCCAGCCCTGCCGCGTCGGCGTCGTTGAGGACGGTGACGTCCTGACCGTCCAGCTCGGCGCTGATGATGTCGCGCGCGTTGGTGCCGATCCACGCCTTGTCCACGTTGGCCGCCGTCTGCACGACGCCGTGCGTGACGACCCCGGGATAGGTCACCCCCAGCGGGCCGGTCCACTCGAAGGCGTTGACCACCTGGGCGATGGTCTTGGCCACCGCCGAGGGCGTCGCGGGCTGCGGGGTCAGCAGCTTGACCCGCTCGCCGATCAACTGTCCGGTGTCCATGTCGACGATGCCGCCCTTGATGCCACTGCCGCCGACGTCGATGCCGAACCCGCGCCGCTGTGGCGCGCCGTCGCCGGCAGCGATGCCGGGCGTGTCCGTGGTCGAGTCGGTGCTGGTCATCGAATCTCCTGCGCGTGACTGGGCTGTCCGCCCACCTTAGCGCCGCGACGGTGCCGCCTGCGGCGTCTACGCGGCCGTGGCGACTGTGATGCGATAGAGGCGTGACCCCTTCCGATGACGAGCTCGCAGTGCTGCGCTCGGTCGCCGAAACCCTGGCCGCGGACGCCGCCGCATTCGTGAGGCGTCGGCGGGCAGAGGTTTTCGGCGCCGACGCGGGCAGCTGGAACGCCCAAGACGGTGGCGCGGTGCGATCGAAGAGCACCCCGACCGATCCGGTGACCGTGGTCGACACCGAAACGGAGCGGCTGTTGCGCGACCGGTTGGCCGAATTACGGCCCGGGGAGCCGATTCTCGGCGAGGAAGGCGGCGGCCCGACCGACCCGGCGGGCACGCCGGCCGGATCGGTCACCTGGGTTCTCGATCCCATCGACGGCACGGTGAATTTCGTCTACGGCATCCCCGCCTACGCCGTGTCGGTCGGAGCACAGGTCAACGGCGAGTCGGTGGCCGGGGCCGTCGCCGACGTCGTCGGGCGCCGGGTGTACTCGGCGGCTCTCGGCCTGGGTGCGCATGTCACCGACGACGACGGCACGCAGCCGCTGCAGAGCGCTGCCGTCGACGATTTGTCGATGGCGTTGCTGGGCACCGGGTTCGGCTATTCGCGGCAGCGCCGCGCGGCGCAGGCGGCGCTGTTGGCGCGCCTGCTGCCGGTGGTCCGCGATGTCCGTCGCATCGGTTCGGCCGCACTGGATCTGTGCATGGTCGCCTCGGGTCGGCTCGATGCCTACTACGAGCACGGCCTGCAGGTGTGGGACCGCGCCGCGGGCGCGCTGATCGCCGCGGAGGCCGGGGCGCGGGTGGTCCTGCCCGCACCCGGAGTGGACGGGGCCGGTTTGGCGCTGGCCGCCGCGCCCGGAATCGCCGACGAGCTGTTGGCCGTCCTGGAGCGGTTCAACGGCCTGGATCCGATTCTGGACTGACCGCCCGCGTCAGCAGCTGCTGGCGTGAATCTTGGCCAGCAGCGTGGGATCTGAGGGCTCGGTGGCGCCGGGACGCAGGGTGGCGAGCACGGCATCGATGTCGTCGTTGTGCGCCAGCGCGCTGAAGTCGGTGCCCAGGGACAGGTCGACGGAGTCGTCGGCGCGGTTGTCGTTGAAGAGTTCGGTGCACGGCGCCACCAGCCACACGGCGGCCGCGGTGGCCTGTCCGGCGGTGCCGAACCGGATTTGGCCCTGGCACGTGAGTCGGGTGCCTGCATAGAGGGGGTCATTTGCGGCGGTCGGTTGCGCGAAGCCGAGATCTTTCATGGCCCCGGCGACGTCGCCGGCCTGTCCGCCCCGCCCGCTGGCGTTGAGGACCCGGACTTTGGTGTCGGCGAGCTTGGCGGGCGTGACGTCCATCATGGCGCTGCGCGACACGTGCTCACCCAGCTGGGCCGGCGCTGAACCGGTCGACTGCGGCGGGGGATTGCACACCGCGGCCTCGTGCACCTTGGCGGGCCGCGTCAAAGCGATCGTCCAGATCACGCCGGTGGCCACTGCGAGAAGAATCACCACGACGATGGCGGGCTGGGGGTTGCGCCGCCGAAAAGGCCGACCGTGCTTGTCAAAAGCTGTACCCTCGGTGATTTGCGTGACCACAGCTGCACTCTAGCCGCACGCCAAACCCACTGTTCAGAGGCGAGCGCAAGGGTAAGAATGGTCATGTGATGCAAATCACATAGTAATGGGGCGCGATACGGGCACGAATCGTTTGGTGGATGCGTTCGACGCTGGTACAAAGCGATGCTTGGATAACGAGGGCATGTGAGGGGATAGGGCAATGCCTACCGACTACGACGCTCCACGGCGTACCGAAACCGACGACGTTTCGGAGGACTCGCTGGAGGAGCTCAAAGCGCGACGGAACGAGGCGGCTTCGGCCGTCGTCGATGTCGACGAATCTGAATCCGCTGAGAACTTTGAACTGCCTGGCGCCGACCTGTCCGGTGAAGAGCTGTCGGTGCGCGTGATTCCGAAGCAGGCCGACGAGTTTACCTGCGCGAGCTGCTTCCTGGTGCAACACCGCAGCCGGCTGGCCAGCGAGAAGAACGGCATGATGATCTGTACCGACTGCGCGGCCTGAGCGGTCAGCTCCGCAATGCCGACAGCACCCGCTCGGGGTGACGGCAGCTCACCAGCCAATACGGCGTCGGATCGTCCGGGTCGTCGAGTACCACCAGGACCATCGGCCCCACCCATGCCCGGTGCACCACGTACGCCGCCGGGTCGAGTTGGCGGCCCAGGGCGGCGGACTTGGCCGAGGGCGCTATCTCAGCGGAGCGGGCGATCACGGTGACCGGCAGATGCGCCTGGCCGGCCCACAGCTGCACTTCGCCCGGAGCGGCGGGGTCGGCTGTCACCCGTATCTCGATGCGGCCCAGCCACAGCAACGCCGCGGCCGCCACGGCGAACAGCGTCGCGTACGGCCACCAGGACGACTGGCGGGTGACGCCCATGTTGAACTCGAAAGCGATGATGCCCGCGAGCGCGAACGCCGGTGCCCACCACCACCACGGAACCCACAATCGTTCGCGATACCGCACGTTGTGCGGCGCGACGCGCGTATCGGACACGCAGTCAAGGGTAGTCTGTGGCCCCGTGTCGACCAGTCTGGCCATCGTCCGCCTTGACCCCGAACTTCCGCTGCCCAGCCGCGCCCACGAAGGCGACGCCGGGATCGATCTTTACAGCGCCGAAGACGTCAAATTGGAACCGGGTCGGCGCGCCCTGGTGCGGACGGGGGTGGCGGTCGCCATCCCGTTCGGGATGGTCGGCCTGGTGCATCCCCGGTCGGGACTGGCTGCGCGCGTTGGACTTTCGATCGTCAACAGTCCGGGTACCATCGACGCGGGCTATCGCGGCGAGATCAAGGTCGCGCTGATCAACTTGGACCCGACCGAGCCGATCGTGGTGCACCGGGGCGATCGCATCGCCCAGTTGCTGGTGCAGCGGGTCGAATTGGTCGAGCTGGTCGAGGTGTCGTCGTTCGACGAGGCCGGGCTGGCCGAAACATCCCGTGGCGACGGTGGTCACGGTTCCTCCGGCGGACATGCGAGTTTGTAATGGCATTCGGTAAACGCACACGCAAAGACGACAACGAAAACGCCCCCCGCGGGTCTGCGGGCGTCGACACTCCGGCGGCGGACGAGGCGGCGGCCCTCGACGCCGACGAGCAGGCGCCCGAAGGGCTCGAGGGCCCGTTCGACATCGAGGACTTCGACGACCCCGCCGTCGCGGAGTTGGCCCGGCTCGACCTGGGCTCGGTGCTGATTCCCATGCCGGAGGCCGGCCAGCTGCAGGTCGAGCTGACCGAAACCGGTGTGCCGAGCGCGGTCTGGGTCGTCACGCCTAACGGGCGTTTCACCATCGCCGCCTACGCCGCGCCCAAGACGGGCGGCCTGTGGCGCGAGGTGGCCGGCGAGCTCGCCGAGTCGCTGCGCAACGACTCGGCCCAGGTCAGCATCAAGGACGGCCCGTGGGGTCGCGAAGTGGTGGGTACCGCCACCGGCGTGGTGCGCTTCATCGGCGTGGACGGCTACCGCTGGATGATCCGCTGCGTCATCAACGGTCCGCACGAGACCATGGAAGTTCTCGAGCAGGAGGCGCGAGCGGCCTTGGCGGACACCGTGGTTCGGCGCGGTGACACACCGCTTCCGGTGCGGACTCCGCTGTCCGTGCAGCTGCCCGAGCCGATGGCGCAGCAGCTGCGCGAAGCCGCCGCGGCGCAGCAGGCCCCCCAGCAGGGCGACGGCCAGCAGGCCGAGGGGCAACAGACACCGCCCGGCGAGCCGGCCGCGCGCCGCAGCGTCGATGGGTCGGCCATGCAGCAGCTCCGCACCACCACCGGCGGCTGAGCCGGCTACAGGTCGGCCAGCGCGCTCAGGCAGGCCGCACCCAGGGCGGCGGGATCCGCCCCGATCTGCTCCAGCGTCACGGTGCGCAGCGCCGCGCGCGGCGCGGCGGCGACCCAGTCGACCCCGGCCTGCAACGGGTGGATCGGGTCGTCGACCGCGGACGCCACCCCCAGCGGCGCGGCCAGGCCGGCCAGCTCGTCGCAGCTCGGCGCGATGTAGGCGGCGGCTTCTTCCATGGCGTCGGGCAGATGTGGCCACTGAGCGGCCCACGATCGGGTCAGCTCGTCGGCCAGCCACGGGGGGCTGGACGCCCGCATCTGGGTCGTGGTCGACGCCAGCCCGTCGGCACGCAATTGTGACGCCGAATACTGCGCCGCGAGCGCCGCGGGCGCCGTCCCGGGCGCGCCCGCCCAGGCCGGCAGGGCGGCCAGCACCGCGACCGCACGATCGGGATGGGCCAACGCCCAGGCGACCGCCACCGCGGCGCCGATTGAGACCCCGCCCACAGCGATCGGCCCGCCGCGGGCCGCGCCGTCCAACGCCGCGAGGTAGCCCTCGATCAACCGGTCGGGCCGCGGCGGCGGGGTCACCGGCACCGCGCCGACCTCGGTTAACGGGCCCGAAAACGCCCGGTGAACGTAGTCGTCGTCGGAGCCCGTTCCGGGTAACAACACCGTCGCGACACCGCGCAGATCGACCGCCATCTCTCGATAGTGCCCGGCCGTTCACTCGCCCTCCAACACGACGTTTGAGTCGGTTGGCGCCGGGGAACCAAGAGGTCTACGGTGTCCGTTGGCATAAATGGAAGCATCGAGGCTTATCAGCATTGTCAGGAGTGGCCATGGGGGCCCAAGGGTATCTGCGCCGGCTCACCCGTCGGTTGACGGAGAATCCGGAGCAACTCGACTCGGAGGAACTCTCCGACGAGGTCGCAAGCACCGGCGCGCAACGCGCCATCGATTGCGAGCGTGGCCAGGAGGTCACGATGGTGGGCACGCTGCGTAGCGTCGAGTGCAACGGCAGGGCCTGCGCCGGCGGAGTCCGCGCCGAACTGTTCGATGGCAGCGACACCGTCACACTCGTGTGGCTGGGACAGCGCCGCATCCCCGGCATCGACTCGGGACGCACCCTGCGGGTGCGTGGCCGCCTCGGCAAGCTGGAGAACGGAACCAAGGCGATCTACAACCCGCACTACGAAATTCAGCGGTGACCGATCCCGACAATCTGGGGGCAACCCCGCGGGAGTCGGGTTCGTCGAAACGATTGACCACTAAACGCATCTCCCCGGAACGTCTGCTGGCACAGGCAGGCGGGGTCGGCGGTGTCATCTACTCGTCGCTTCCGGTGGTGGTCTTCGTCATCGCGTCGAGCGTGTCGGGATTGATTCCTGCGATCGTGGCCGCGCTGGCCGTGGCCGCTCTGATCCTGGCGTGGCGGCTCATTCGGCGCGATTCCGCACAGCCGGCGATTTCCGGCTTCTTCGGCGTCGCCCTGTGCGCGCTGATCGCCTACGTGTTGGGGGAGTCCAAGGGCTATTTCCTGCTGGGCATCTGGATGTCGCTGGTTTGGGCGGTGGTCGTCGCCGTGTCGGTGGTGATCCGCCGGCCCCTGGTCGGCTACGCATGGAGCTGGGTGACCGGGCGTGGTGACGGCTGGCGCGGGGTGCCCCGCGCCGTCTACGCGTTCGACGTCGCGTCGGTGGCCTGGGTGCTGGTGTTCGCGGCCCGGTTCGTGGTTCAGGGGTTGCTGTACCACGCCGACCGGACCGGTTGGCTGGCGGTCGCACGGATCGGGATGGGCTGGCCGCTGACCGTGTTGGCCGCGTTGGCCACGTACGCGGCGATCAAGGCGGCGCAGCGGGCCATCGCCGCCACCACTACCCCCGCGGTCGACATGGGACCCGGCGCCGTCACCGACTGACTAGTCGGCGGCCGGACTGTGACTGCCCAATAGCAGCTTCTGCAGGTCCTCCTCCGCATCGGCGACCGCGACGAACAACAGCTCGTCGCCGCCTTCGAGCGGCTCGTCCTCCTCGGGCACGATCACCCGCGGGCCGCGCAGGATCGTCACCAGCGAGGTGTCCCGCGGCAGCTGCAGTTTGCGCACCGGTTTGCCGCCCCACGGCGTGTCGTCGGGCAGGGTGATCTCGACGAGGTTGGCCTGACCCTTGCGGAATTCCATCAGCCGCACCAGATCGCCGACGGCGACGGCCTCTTCGATGAGCGACGCCAGCATTCGCGGCGTCGACACCGCCACGTCGACCCCCCAGGCGTCGGTGAACAGCCATTCGTTGCGGGGATCGTTGACGCGGGCCACCACCCGCGGGACCGCGAATTCGGTTTTGGCCAAGAGGCTTAACACGACGTTGGCCTTGTCGTCGCCGGTCGCGGCCACCACCACGTCGAACTCCTGCAGGTGCACCGACTCCAGCAGGCTCAGTTCGCAGGCGTCACCCAGCCGCCAGTGCGCGGCCGGGATCGCGTCGACGTCGACGTGATCGGGGTTGCGTTCGATCAGCGTCACGTCGTGGCCGTTGCCGATGAGTTCCCGAGTGACCGAGCGGCCGACCGCGCCGGCCCCGGCAACAGCTACCTTCATGTGCGCCGCTCCTTAGAGATCTTCACTCGGTGGTAAGGCGGCGATGGCCACCGCCTCGGCGGCGCGGCCGGAGATGGCAGCGACGTACACCTGGTCGCCGGCCTGGATCACCGATTTGGGCTCCGGCAAAACGCCGGCCCCGAAGCGGATCAGAAACGCGACCCGGGCGCCGGTGGCCTGCTCGAGATCGGTGACGCGATGCCCGATCCAGTCCTCGTGCAAGACCACCTCGGACACCGCGACGGTGCCGGTCGGGTCGCGCCACTTGGCCGTCTCCGTTTCGCGCAGCAACGCGTTCAGCAGCCGGTCGGTGGTCCAGGGCACGGTCGCAATGGTCGGAATGCCCAGACGCTCGTAGACCTCGGCCCGCTTGGCGTCGTAGATGCGGGCCACGACCCGCTTGACGCCGAAAGTCTCCCGCGCCAACCGCGCCGAGATGATGTTGGAGTTGTCGCCCGAGGACACCGCGGCGAACGCGTCCGCCTCCTCGATGCGGGCCCTCAGCAGTACATCCCGGTCGAAGCCCTGCCCCAGCACCCGCTCGCCGGCGTATTCGGGGCTGAGCCGGTTGAAGGCGGTGCTGTCACGATCGATGACCGCGACGTCGTGACCGATGCGGGACAGCCCGTCGGCGACCGAGGAACCGACCCTGCCGCAGCCCATCACCACTACTCGCAACTTGAGGTCCTCTCGGCCGCGTCCTGCGCCCTTCACCGGCAACCCACTTCGGCCAGCCGTTTCGGTCGGCGAACATTCTCCTACGAACGCTACCGCCAAACCGGTCTGGGCTTACTCTTGGCTCTCGTGTCCAAACTTTCAACCGCCACCCGTCGGTTGCTTATCGGTCGGCCGTTTCGCAGCGACCGGCTGAGTCACACGCTGCTGCCCAAGCGGATCGCCTTGCCGGTGTTCGCCTCCGACGCGCTGTCCTCGGTTGCGTATGCGCCCGAGGAGGTCTTCCTGATGCTGTCGGTGGCAGGGGTGACGGCGTACGCGCTGACGCCGTGGATCGGGCTCGCGGTGGCCGCGGTCATGCTGGTGGTGGTGGCGAGCTACCGCCAGAACGTCCACGCCTACCCGTCCGGCGGCGGCGACTACGAGGTGGTCACCACCAATCTCGGTGACACCGCAGGGCTCGTCGTCGCCAGCGCGCTAATGGTGGATTACGTTCTCACCGTTGCGGTCTCGACGGCGTCGGCCATGGCCAACATCGGTTCGGCGATTCCGATCGTGGCCGAACACAAGGTGTTCTTCTGTGTGGTGTCCATCCTGCTGGTGATGGCGCTGAACCTGCGTGGGGTCCGCGAGTCCGGTTTGGCCTTCGCCATCCCGACCTACGCGTTCATCATCGGTGTCCTGGTGATGATCGGCTGGGGGCTGTTCCGGATCTTCGTGTTGGGTAACCCGCTGCGGGCCGAGTCCGCCGGCTTCCAGATGCACGCCGAACACGGCCAGGTCGTCGGGTTCGCCTTGGCGTTCCTGGTGGCGCGGTCGTTCTCCTCGGGGTGTGCGGCGCTGACGGGTGTCGAGGCGATCAGCAACGGGGTGCCGGCGTTTCAGAAACCCAAGTCGCGCAACGCGGCGACCACCCTGTTGATGCTGGGCGGGATCGCGGTGACCCTGTTGATGGGGATCATCGTGCTGGCGCAGAAGATCGGGGTCCAGCTCGTCGAGGATCCTGCGCGGCAACTGGGCGGGGCGCCCAAGGGCTACTACCAGAAGACACTGGTCACCCAGCTGGCGCAGACGGTGTTCGGCAGCTTTCACATCGGGTTCCTGCTGATCGCCACGGTGACCGCGCTCATCCTGGTGCTGGCGGCCAACACCGCGTTCAACGGCTTTCCGGTGCTCGGCTCGATCCTGGCGCAGCACAGCTACCTACCGCGTCAATTGCACACCCGCGGAGACCGATTGGCGTTCTCCAACGGAATCCTGTTTTTGTCCGGGGCGGCGCTGCTGGCGATCATCGCGTTTCGCGGTGAGGTCACCGCATTGATCCAGCTGTACATCGTCGGCGTGTTCATTTCCTTCACGCTGAGCCAGATCGGCATGGTCCGGCACTGGACCCGGTTGCTGCACACCGAAACCGATCCGCGGATGCGGCGCAAGATGATGCGTTCGCGCGTGGTCAACACGGTCGGGTTGCTGTCCACCGGTACGGTGCTGTTGGTGGTCCTGGCGACCAAGTTTCTCGCCGGGGCGTGGATCGCCCTGTTCGCGATGAGCCTGCTGTTCGGAATCATGAAAATGATTCACCGGCACTACAACACGGTGAACCGCGAGTTGGAGGAGCAGGCCGCCGCCCAGGAGCAGGTGGTGTTGCCCAGCCGCAACCACGCGGTGGTGCTGGTGTCCAAACTGCACCTGCCGACCCTGCGGGCGCTGGCCTACGCCAGGGCCACCCGGCCCGACGTCCTCGAGGCCGTGACGGTCAGCGTCGACGATGCGGAAACCCGCGACCTGGTGCACAAGTGGGAAGAAAGCGATATCAGCGTCCCGCTCAAGGTCATCGCCTCGCCGTATCGCGAAGTCACCCGTCCCGTCTTGGAATACGTCAAACGTGCCAGGGAGGAGTCGCCGCGCACCGTGGTGACGGTGTTCATTCCCGAGTACGTGGTGGGCCACTGGTGGGAGCAGGTGTTGCACAACCAGAGCGCCCTTCGGCTCAAGGGACGGCTGCTGTTCATGCCGGGTGTCATGGTGACGTCGGTTCCGTGGCAATTGAGTTCGTCGGAACGCCGCAAGGCCTTGCAGCCGCACATGGCGCCGGGTGACGCTCGTCGGGGAATCTTCGATTGACCCGCGAGTCGACACGCGCAGGGGAACAGGCGGCACCCCCGGTCGGGGAGCTGACCCTGACCACCGGCGCCCCGGCCAACGGCGGCAGCTGCGTCGCGCATCACGAAGGCCGCGTGGTGTTCGTCCGGTACGCGCTGCCCGGCGAGCGGGTGCGGGTTCGGGTCACCGCGGATCGCGGATCCTATTGGCACGCAGAGGTTATCGAGGTCATCGAGCCGGCGGTCGGCCGTATCGCGTCGCTGTGCCCGATCGCCGGGGTGGACGCTGCCGGGTGTTGCGATCTGGCATTCGCCGTCCCGGAGGTGGCCCGCACGCTCAAGGCCGACGTGGTGGCCAATCAGCTGGAGCGCCTCGGCGGATATGCCTGGAGCGGGGAAGCCGAGCCGCTGGCGGATTCCGCGCCGACGGGATGGCGCACCCGCGTTCGGCTCGACGTGGGGCGCGACCGTCGCCCGGGCTTCCACCGGTACCACAGCGAGGAATTGGTGACCGACCTGCGGTGTGCCCAGCTGCCCGCCGGCATGCTCGACGGGATCGCCGAGAGCGAGTGGCCCCCGGCCGCGCAACTGCACGTGGCCGTCGACGACGACGGCGCGCGCCACGTGGTGCGCACCCTGCGGCAGGGCAGGCACACCGCGACCAAGGTGGTCCAGGGTCGCTATGAGGCGGTGCAGCGAGTGGCCGGGCGCAGCTGGCAGGTGCCGGTGACCGCCTTCTGGCAGGCGCACCGCGATGCGGCGGGCGTGTACAGCGATCTGGTCGCTGACTGGGCGCAGCTCGGCACCGGGATGCGCGCGTGGGATTTGTACGGTGGCGCAGGCGTTTTCGCCGCGGCGCTCGGCGATGCGGTGGGGCGGTCGGGGCGGGTACTCAGCGTCGACACCTCGCGCGGGTCGACCCGGGCCGCTCGGGCCGCCCTGGCCGATCTGACCCAGGTGCGGATCGTCACCGACTCGGTGCGGCGCGCGCTGGCGGCGGAACGAGGTCGCGCCGACGTCGCGGTGCTGGATCCGCCCCGGGCGGGGGCCGGGCGCGAGATCATCGACCTGCTGGCGGCCGCGGATGTCCCGCGGGTGGTGCACATCGGTTGTGAGGCAGCATCTTTCGCTCGCGACATCGGGATCTACCTCGGTCACGGATACTCCGTCGAGAAGATCAAAGTGTTCGACGCGTTCCCGCTGACCCATCACACCGAATGCGTCGCGCTGCTGACGCGTTAGCGAGTTCCGGCGGCGACGGCCCCGCCGGGACCTCGCCGCAATGCCGCGCGGGTGGATCTGCCGACCGGCTAGACTCCGTCGCGGTGTGCCGGGAAGTCTGGTCGGCGATGTCGTTGTCGACCGATCGAAAGGCTCAGGTGCTTCCCACCAAAGGACGGGCCGTGCTGGTCGCGGCATACCGATCTCGTGCGTGGTACGTGCCCGCCGCCACCCGATTGCTGCCGTCGTGAACGAGACCTTGCGCTACGCGCTGATCGTGTTGTTCGCCAGTGGCGTCGGCCTGGTTGCGGTGTTGGCGAACCGACTGACCGAGCGGGTCAAGATCCCGGTCCCCCTGCTCGTGCTGATCGGCACCGCCGTCGCGGTGCACTCCGTGTCCGCGGTGCAGCCACCGTCCGAGCAGACCGTGGAGCGGGTGATCACCATCGCGCTGGTGTTGGTGTTGTTCGACGGCGGCATGCACATCGGGCCGTCGCGCTTCCGCGCGGCGGCCGTCCCGATCCTGTCGGTGGGCGTCGTGGGCACCGCCCTGACCGCGGCAGGGGCAGCACTGGTGGTGCACTACGTGTGCGGGATCGACTGGTTTCCCGCGGTGCTCGTCGCCACGGCCGTCGCTCCCACCGATCCGGCCGTGGTCTTCTCCGTGCTGGGCAAACGCGAGATCAGGGGCCGCAGCAGCACCATCCTGGAGGGCGAGTCCGGTGCCAACGATCCGGTGGGCATCTCGCTGATGTCCAGCCTGGTCGCCGCCGGTGGCCTCAGCGCGGCCGGATTCGCCAGCGTGGGAACTCAATTCGTTTTGCAGATGGCGATCGGCCTGGCCGTCGGGTTGATCGGCGGTCGTGCCCTGCTCGTGTTCATGCGCCGAGTGGCGTTGCCGAGCGAAGGCCTCTACCCGCTGCGAACGCTGGCGTGCTGCCTGATGTTGTACGGCATTGCGACGCTCGCGCACGGCTCGGGATTTCTGGCCGTGTTCGTGGCCGGCATCGTGATCGGCGACGCCCGCGCGCCCTACAAGCCGGAGATCAAGCGATTCCACGCCGCCCTGGCCGGTCTGGCGGAAATCGTCGCGTTCGCCGTCCTGGGTCTGACCGTCGACCTCACCGTGCTCGGCCATCCCGATGTGTGGATTCCCGGGCTCATCCTCGCGGTGGCCCTGACGGTGCTGATTCGGCCGTTGGGCGTGGGCTCCTGCCTGATGCCCGTAGGGCTGCAGCGAAACGAACGCATCTTCGTGCTGTTCGCCGGGCTCAAGGGCGCGGTGCCGATCCTGCTGGGCGAGTTCCTGCGGGCCGCCCATGTCGCCGACGCCGAACGCCTGTACGGCGTCGTGGTCATCGTCGTCGTCTTCTCGGTGCTCGTGCAGGGCAGCTCGGTGCCCGGTGTCGCCAGGCTGCTGCACCTGCCGATGCGCACGGTGGAGACCCAGCCGTGGGAGATAGGTGTGCGGCTCGCCGACGAACCGGAGGGGGTCCACCGCTTCAGCGTCGCCGCCGGATCCGCGGCCGAGCGGTCCACGGTCGAAGGTCTCAGTGACCGGGTCGGTGACATCTGGGTGAGCATCGTGGTCCGCACCACCGGCCTGGTGCCGGTGCGGGGCGACACCGAACTCGAGGCCGGCGATGAGGTCGTCATCCTGGCGGATCCCGAGCTTCACGACGCCCTGGCCGAACTGTTCGGCCCGGCGCCGGCGCGGTGAGCGTCGCCACCGTGCCATTCGGCGCGCGCTGCGTAGACTGACTGAATGCTGGAACAGATCCGCGGGCCCGCTGATCTGCAGCACCTTTCCCAACGTGAACTTCGCGACCTTGCCGCCGAGATCCGCGAGTTCCTGATACACAAGGTCGCTGCCACCGGGGGACACCTGGGGCCCAATCTGGGCGTGGTCGAGCTGACGCTCGCCCTGCACCGCGTGTTCGACTCGCCCCACGATCCGATCATCTTCGACACCGGCCACCAGGCCTACGTCCACAAGATGCTGACGGGCCGCTCCCACGAGTTCGAGAGCCTGCGCAAGAAGGGCGGGCTGTCCGGGTACCCGTCGCGCGCCGAGAGCGAGCACGACTGGGTCGAGTCCAGCCATGCCAGCGCTTCGTTGTCCTACGCCGACGGCCTGGCCAAAGCCTTCGAGCTGAGCGGGCACCGGAACCGGCACGTGGTCGCCGTGGTCGGCGACGGCGCGCTCACCGGCGGCATGTGCTGGGAGGCGCTGAACAACATCGCCGCGTCCGGCCGCCCGATCATCATCGTGGTCAACGACAACGGCCGCAGCTACGCCCCGACGATCGGCGGTGTCGCCGACCATCTGGCCACCCTGCGGCTGCAGCCGGCCTACGAGCAGGCCCTGGAGAAGGGCCGCGACGCGCTGCGCTCGCTGCCGCTGGTCGGCAAGATCGCCTACCGCGTCATGCACAGCGTCAAGGCCGGCATCAAGGACTCGCTGTCACCCCAGCTCCTGTTCACCGACCTGGGGCTGAAGTACGTGGGCCCCGTCGACGGTCACGACGAACGCGCGGTGGAGGCCGCGCTGCGGCACGCGCGCGGCTTCGGTCGCCCGGTGATCGTGCACGTGGTGACCCGCAAGGGGATGGGCTACGCCCCGGCCGAGGACGACGAAGCCGAGCAGATGCATTCCTGCGGCGTCATCGACCCGGTCACCGGCCAGGCCACCAAGGTCGCCGGGCCCGGCTGGACGGCGACGTTCTCCGACGCGCTCATCGGCTACGCCAGGAAGCGCCGCGACATCGTGGCCATCACGGCGGCCATGCCCGGCCCTACCGGACTGACCCCGTTCGGGCAGCACTTCCCGGACCGCCTGTTCGACGTCGGCATCGCCGAGCAGCACGCGATGACGTCGGCGGCCGGCCTGGCCATGGGCGGCATGCATCCGGTGGTGGCCATCTATTCGACGTTCCTCAACCGGGCCTTCGACCAGATCATGATGGACGTGGCGCTGCACAAGCTGCCCGTCACCATGGTGCTCGACCGGGCCGGCATCACCGGTTCGGACGGCGCCAGCCACAACGGCATGTGGGACATGTCGATGCTGGGCATCGTGCCCGGCATGCGGGTGGCCGCACCGCGCGACGCCGCCCGATTGCGCGAGGAACTCGGCGAGGCGCTCGGGGTCGACGACGGCCCCACGGCGCTGCGCTTCCCCAAAGGCGATGTGGGCGAGGACATCCCGGCGATCGAGCGTCGCGGATCGGGGCTCTCGGGTGTCGACGTGCTCGCGGTCCCGGCCGGCGGATGCAATCACGACGTGCTGCTGGTGGGTGTCGGGGCGTTCGCGCTGATGGCGCTGGCGGTGGCCCGGCGGCTGCAGGACCAGGGGATCGGGGTCACGGTCATCGACCCGCGCTGGGTGCTGCCGGTGTCCGAGAGCGTCCTGGAATTGGCGGCGCAGCACAAACTCGTCGTCACCTGCGAGGACAACGGAGTCAACGGCGGCGTGGGCTCGGCGGTATCCGCCGCCCTGCGCCGCGCCGAGATCGACGTTCCGTGCCGCGACGTCGGAGTGCCGCAACGGTTCTACGAGCACGCCTCGCGCGGTGAGCTGCTCTCGGATCTGGCGCTCACCGACCAAGACGTCGCGCGCCGCATCACCGGGTGGGTCGCCGCGCTGGGCAGCGGCGTCACCGAGGCGGAGATCCGCGAGCACCTCGACTAGCCGTCGCGCCGGCGCGACCCCTGCTCAAACTTTCGCGCGCTGCCGTCGATTTCGGCGTTGCTGTCGTCTGGCGCCGCGGGCGCCTGCAAAGCTCGGGCCAGGACCGGATCCACCAACTCCCGCTGCCACGGCCGGGCCTGGCCGGCACGCAGGAACGCGTCGACGGCGTCGAGCGGATCGGGCGCGGCCGCCCAGTCCCAGCACAGCCGTCGCACCAGGTCCGGCGAGACCAGGTTCTCGGTGGGGACGTGGACCCGCTCGGAGACCTCGGACAGCGCCGAGCGCGCGGCCTCCAGCCGGGCGGCGGCCTCCGGTTTGCGCCGGCTCCACCGCGCCGGCGGCGGCGGCCCGTTCGGCGGTTCGCTGTCCGCGGGCGGGTTTCTGGTCCGCCGCGCCTCGTCCAGCGCCGCCAGCCACGTCGCGGCGCTGCGCCGCTGATTGCGCCCACCGAACACAGGCAAGGCGACGAGTTCCTCGACGGTCGTCGGGTTGGACAGGGCGGCGTCGATGATCGCCGAATCGGGCAGGATGCGGCGCGGCGCGATGTCACGGCGCTGCGCGATCTGATCGCGCGTCAACCACAATTCGCGGACCGCGGCCAGGCCGCGCTGATCGCGAACCCGATGGATGCCCGACGTGCGCCGCCACCGGTCCCGGCGCGCGGCGGCACCCGGATCTTTCGAACCCGTGTCCCGCAGGTAGTCGAATTCCTGTGCGGCCCAATCGGTTTTGCCCTGCTCCGCCAGGACCTCGGAGATCGCCGCGCGCAGCTCGATGAGCAGCTCGACGTCCAGAGCGGCGTAGTTGAGCCATTCTTCGGGCAAGGGCCGCTTGGACCAGTCGGCCGCGCCGTGTCCTTTGGCCAGCCCGAAACCCAGCAGCCGCTCGACCATGGTCGCCAGGTTCACCCGGTCGAACCCGGCCAGCCGTCCGGCGAGTTCGGTGTCATACAACGCCGGCGGCCGCATGCCCACCTCCGCCAGACAGGGCAGGTCCTGGTCGGCGGAATGCAAGATCCATTCGTCGTTGCCCAGCACCTCGGCCACCGGCCGCAGCGCCTCGAGCGGGTCGGCGCCATGGCTCACCGGATCGATGAGCACGGTGCCGGAACCGGCCCGCCGGATCTGAATCAGGTAGGCCCGGTTGGAGTAGCGGAAGCCCGATGCACGCTCGGCGTCCACGGCGAAGGGCCCGTGCCCACGGTCCAGGCGCTGCGCGGCGGCCTCGATGTCGCGGACGCTCACCGAGATCGGCGGGACTCCCTCGGCCGGGCGCGGCAGCGGCATGGGCGCGGGGTCGGTGCCGGTGTCGCCGGGCGTGCTGCTGCCCGGCCCGTCGGCCGACGGTGCGCCCATGCTAGGCGCGTGACCGCGAGCTCAGGTCGGTGACTCCGGCGGGGGGGAGGCCCGCGGCGTGCTCCAGTACCTCGCAGAAGGCCTCGACATGACCGCCGACCGCGGGCGACGTCGCGGTCCATGACGCGCGCAGCTCGAGTTGGTGGGCGCGCGGCGGCCCGGAGATGTCTCCGTAGCGAACCGATGTGGTGGCGGTGACGGTGCCGCCCAGGGCGACAACTTGCTCCATACGTGACTCCAGTGCCTCGACTAACCAGCTCCACGCTACTTCGGGCAGCAGCGGGTCAACCGCCTCACTGGGGTCGAGGTCGGCCTGGATGTAGGCGACCATGCGGATGGTGCCGTCCCACGCGTCGGCCCCTTCGGGGTCGTACAGCAGGATCAACCGTCCGAAGGCGTCGCCGTCGGACCGTTCCGGAATGATGTCGTGATCGGGATGTTTGACCTCGGCGCCCAGCGCGTAACTGTGGGGAGCCAAGCGTTGCGGCGGCCGGATGGGACCCAACTCGATCTCCGGCCGCACGACGACGGCGTTCATCGCCGCTACCGCCTCGCGGAATGGGGCCGGTTCGGATGAGGTCACTTGGCGCCGCTCCTGTTCATCCCGACCGTTCTGCGTCGTCACGGCACGGGTCACAGGGATCGACGGTAGACCTACAGCCCGACACGCCGCGACAGGCGCGCCGGGTTTCAAACCGGCCGCGACCAAGCCGTTACCAGGCCTCCACCTAAGCTATATATGCAGCTCAGGCAGCGGTCAGCGGGTGAAACGCGCCTGGCGTTTCTCGCGGTGCGCGGCCAGGCCTTCCTGCACGTCGGGGCCGCTGAAACTGAGGAATTCCAGGCCCACCGAGGTCTCGAAGGTGGGGCCCATCATGCGATACCAGTGGTTGAGGCTGCGCTTGGTCCACCGGATCGCGTTCTGCGCGCCCTGAGCCAGGGTCTCGGCGATGCGCGTGGCGGTGGACAGCACGTCGTCGTCGTCGACGCAGGTGGACACCAGCCCGATCCGCTCGGCTTCCTCACCCAGCAGCGTCTCGCAGGTCAGCAGGTAGTACTTGGCCTTGGCCATGCCGACCAGCAGCGGCCAGCAGATCGCGGCGTGGTCACCGGCCGCCACGCCGAGCTTGGTGTGCCCGTCGATGAGCTTCGCGGTCCGTCCCGCCACCGAGATGTCGGCGAGCAGGGCCACCACCAGGCCCGCGCCCACCGCCGGCCCGCGGATGGCCGACACGACGGGGGTGTCGCAGTCGACCATGTTGTGCACCAGGTCGCGGGCTTCACGCATGATGCGGAGCCGGCCGTCGTAGTCGTTGATGGTCTCGTCGATCAGGTCGAAGCTGCCACCGGAGGAGAAGGCCTTGCCCTCGCCGCGGACCAAGACGGCGCGCACGGCCGGATCGCGGTCGATCACCGGCCAGATGTCGGCCAGGTCGCGGTGCATCTGCGGGCCGACCGAATTCAGCCCGGGGGACTCGAGAACCAACGTCAGCACCCCGTTCTCGCCGAGCTCGCAGCGCAGGCTGGGGAAGTCGTCGTAATTCACAGAGGGATGGCTGACGGGCACAGTCGTTGATAGTACGCAGCGGAGTTCGGTGTGCGGCGGTCATGGCAGCATTAGGGCTGATGAGTACTCGCCGCGATCTTCCCGAGTCGCCGTATCTGGCGGCCGTGAGCGGCCGCAAACCCAGCCGGGTGCCGGTGTGGTTCATGCGGCAGGCCGGTCGCTCGCTGCCCGAATACCGGGCGCTGCGAGCCCAGACCGACATGCTGTCGGCCTGCTTCGACTCCGAGTTGGTCAGCGAGATCACCCTGCAGCCGGTGCGCCGCCACGACGTCGACGCCGCGATCCTGTTCTCCGACATCGTGGTGCCGTTGCTCGGCGCCGACATCGACCTGGACATCGTCGCGGGCGTCGGCCCGGTCATCGCGTCGCCGGTGCGCACCGCCGCCGACGTGGCGGCGATCAAACCCCTTGAGCGGCAACGGGTTCAACCGGTATCCGACGCGGTGTCGCTGCTGGTGTCCGCGCTCGGCGATGTTCCGCTGATCGGCTTTGCGGGCGCCCCGTTCACCTTGGCGTCCTATCTGATCGAGGGCGGCCCCAGCCGCCACCACGCGCGCACCAAGGCGATGATGCTGGCCGAGCCGGACACCTGGCACGCGCTGATGGAGAAGCTGACCGACATCACCGTGGGCTTCCTGCGGGTGCAGCTGGAGGCCGGGGTGGACGCCGTTCAGGTGTTCGACTCGTGGGCCGGGGCGCTGTCCCTGGCGAATTACCGCAGCTACGTGCAGCCGCACAGCGCCCGGGTTTTCGCCGCGCTTGCCGACTACGGCGTGCCGATGACCCACTTCGGGGTCGGCACCGCCGAACTGCTGGGCGCGATGTCGTCGGTCGGCGCGAACGTGGTGGGCGTCGATTGGCGAACCTCCCTGGCCGATGCGGCCGCCCGCGTGCAACCCGGCACGGCATTGCAGGGCAACCTCGATCCGGTGGTGGTGCTGGCGGGCTGGCCGGTGGTGGAACGCGCGGCGCGCGCCGTCGTGGACGACGGCCGGCGCGCGATCGACGCCGGGGCCGCCGGTCACGTCTTCAACCTCGGCCACGGCGTGCTGCCCGAGACCGACCCCGGTGTGCTGACCGACCTGGTGTCGCTGGTCCACTCCCTATGAGTTCCCCTTCGTATTGTGTTGTAGGGGGCGGCATTTCGGGGCTGACGGCGGCCTACCGGCTGCGCATGGCCGCCGGCGACGACGCGGCGATCACGCTGTTCGAACCGGGGGACAGACTCGGCGGCGTGCTGCGCACCGAGCTGGTCGGCGGGGTGCCGATGGACTTGGGTGCCGAGGCTTTCGTGCTGCGTCGCCCCGAGATGCCTGCGCTGCTGGCTGAGCTGAATCTGTCGCAGTGCCAGCGGGTTTCGACCGGCGCCCGCCCGCTGATCTACAGCGGGCGGCAGTTGCGGGCACTGCCGGCGGGCACCGTTCTCGGGATCCCGTCGACGGCGGCGTCGGTGGCCGGACTGGTCGACGAGGCCACGCTCGCCCGCATCGAGGCCGAACCCACCCGCCCGCTGGTGTGGCGGGCGGGCGGCGATCCGTCGGTGGCCGATCTGGTGGGCGAGCGGTTCGGCGACCAGGTGGTGACCCGGTCGGTGGATCCGCTGCTGAGCGGGGTCTATGCGGGTTCGGCGGCCACCATTGGCCTGCGCGCGGCCGCCCCGACGGTCGCGGCGGCGCTGGACCGCGGCGCCCCCAGCCTGACCGACGCGGTGGGGCAGGCCTTGCCGCCGGCCACCGGCGCGCCGGTGTTCGGGGCGCTCGAGGGTGGCTACCAGGTGCTGATCGACGAGCTGGTCGCGCGCGGCCGCCCGCGCTGGGTGCCCGCGGCGGTGTCGCGGCTCAAGCCCGCCGGCGCGGGCTGGACGGTGTTCGACGACACCGGCGCTCGCTGGGCCGCCAACGCGGTGATCCTGGCCGTCCCGGCCGGCGAGAGTGGCCGTCTGCTTGCCGAGATCGCCCCCCGCAGCGGCGCCGCCGCCGTGCGCATCGCCAGCGCATCGTCGGTGGTGCTGGCGCTCGCCGTGCCGGGCGATACCGCGTTTCCGGAGTGTTCGGGCGTGCTGGTGGCCACCGGCGAGCGGCTGCGGGCGAAGGCCATCACGCTGTCCTCGCGCAAGTGGGGTGGCCGGGGTGACGCGCAGCTGCTGCGGCTGTCGTTCGGGCGGTTCGGCGACCGCGTGGCGGCCGACACGTCCGACGACGAGCTGCTGACCTGGGCGTTGGGTGACCTGGCGACCGTGTTCGGGTTGACCGTCGAACCCGTCGACGTCCGCATTCAGCGCTGGATCGACGCGATGCCGCAGTACGGGCCCGGCCATGCCGATGTGGTCGCCGAGGTGCGGGCGGGCCTGCCGCCGACGCTCGCGGTGGCCGGCAGCTACCTCGACGGCATCGGCGTGCCGGCCTGCGTCGGCGCGGCCGGGCGCGCGGTCGAGCGTGTGATCAGGGCCATCGGAGGCTTGGACGCGCAAGTGGCACGATAGGTTCCATGGCCAAGCTCGACTACGACTCGCTCAACTCCACGATCCGCTACCTGATGTTCTCGGTGTTCTCCGTGGAGCCGGGTGAGCTCGGCGACCAGCGCGACGACGTCATCGACGAGGCGTCGACGTTTTTCAAGCAGCAGGAGGAGCGCGGCGTCGTGGTGCGCGGCCTCTACGACGTCGCGGGTCTGCGGGCCGACGCCGACTTCATGATCTGGACGCACGCCGAACGCGTCGAGGCGCTGCAGGCCACCTACGCCGATTTCCGGCGCACCACCGCGCTGGGGCGGGCCAGCTCGCCGGTGTGGAGCAGCGTCGCGTTGCATCGCCCGGCCGAGTTCAACAAGAGCCACATCCCGGCGTTCCTGGCCGGCGAGGAACCCGGCGCCTACATCTGCGTGTACCCCTTTGTGCGGTCCTATGAGTGGTATCTGTTGCCCGACGAGGAACGCCGCCGCATGCTCGCCGAGCACGGCATGGCCGCGCGCGAATACAAGGATGTCCGGGCCAACACGGTCCCGGCGTTCGCGCTCGGCGACTACGAATGGCTGCTCGCCTTCGAGGCTCCCGAGCTGCACCGCATCGTCGACCTGATGCGCGAGCTGCGCGCCACTGACGCCCGCCGGCACACCCGCGAGGAGACGCCGTTCTTTACCGGCCCCCGGGTGCCCGTCGAGCAGCTGGTGAACGCCCTGCCATGACAACCGCGCCGTTTGACCCGACCGATCCCACCCGCTTCGAGGAGATGTACCGCGACCAGCGGACCTCGCATGGCCTGCCGACCGCCACCCCGTGGGATATCGGCGGCCCGCAGCCGGTGGTCCAGCAGCTCGTCGCGGTGGGCGCCATCAGGGGCGAGGTGCTCGACCCGGGCACCGGCCCGGGCCATCACGCCATCTACTACGCGTCCAAGGGCTATTCGGCGACGGGCATCGACGGCTCTGCGGGCGCCATCGAACGCGCCCGGGAGAACGCCCAAAAGGCCGGTGTGTCGGTGAATTTCGAGCTGGCCGATGCGACGAAGCTGGACGGGTTCGACGGCCGGTTCGACACGGTGGTCGACTGCGCCTTCTATCACACCTTCAGCACCGAACCCGAGTTGCGCAGCTCCTACGTGCGCGCGCTGCACCGTGCCACCCGGCCGGGCGCGCGGCTGTACATGTTCGAGTTCGGCGAACACAACGTCAACGGCTTCAAGATGCTGCGGTCGTTGTCCGAGAACGACTTTCGCGACGTGCTTCCGGACGGCGGCTGGGAGATCACCTATCTGGGCACGACCACCTATCAGGTCAACGTCAGCGTCGAGTCCATCGAGATGATGGCCAAGCGCAATCCGGACATGGCCGATCAGGCGGAGAAGTTGCTGGAGCGCTTCCGGGTGATCGAGCCGTGGCTCGAGGGCGATCGGGCGCACGCCCCCTTCTGGGAAGTGCACGCCACCCGGGTGGACTGAGCGGCCCGCGGCGTGGACTGGGCGGCCGCGCGAGGACTGAGCGGCCGCGCGAGGACTGAGCGGCCCGCCCTGGGCTGAGTCGGCCGCCCGGCACCGTTGCCGCCGGCGGGTGATATGGATTTTTGCCCGCCTTTCAGCGACAACTCGTGCAGGCCTGTGATTCGTTCTTGGGCAGACGTGTGGTCGGCACCGATTTTGTCGCTGAATTGTCGCTCAGAGGCGGGCAATCGGCATGCCCCGTGGGACTGGGGCTCCTGAGACTCCCGGGAAATGAGACTCCCGGGAAACGATCCGCGGGCTATCCGCCCGCCGGCACCAGCCGCAGCGAGATCGAGTTGATGCAGTAGCGCTGATCCGTCGGCGTCGGGTAGCCCTCACCGGCGAACACGTGGCCGAGGTGGCTGTGGCAGTTCGCGCACAGCACCTCGGTGCGCGTCGTGCCCATGGAATGGTCGGGCCGCAGAATCACCGCGTCGGATTTCGCCGGATCGAAGAAGGACGGCCAGCCGCAATGCGACTCGAATTTCTCTGTGCTGCGGAACAATTCGGTACCGCAGGCCCGGCACTGGTACACGCCTTCGGTTTTGGTGTCGGTGTATTCGCCGGTGAAGGGCCGTTCAGTGCCGGCCTGGCGCAACACATGAAACTCTTCCGGGCTGAGCTTCTTGCGCCACTCGTCGTCGCTCAGTTGCAGCTTGGGCTGCGACACGTCGGGGGAGGTCATGCATCCACGCTAGCGCTAATAGCGGTGACCCGCTGCGCCCGGCTCCGCCGCGCTTGCGATCACCGGGCGAGCTCGCGCTCGGCCGTCAGCCACGCTGGATCGATGCCTTCGTCCAGCCGGTTCTCGGCCCTGGCGTCCAGGTAGCGGAAGAGCAGCACGGTGAAGGCGACGATCAGCAGCAGCGACCAGCCGTAGGTGATCTTGAGGTAGTGCAGCGCGCGGCCATACCTCATCGCCCGGTAGATCAGCCAGTCGTCCAGCGTCATGAACCCATAGATCCCGAGCCAGGCCGGCCAGTTCCGGATCAGCGAGTTTCGCAGCACCACCGTCATCAGGAACGGGAACAGCATCATCGAGTAGTAACCCTGGGCCAGCGGTAGCACCAGCCAGGAACACAGCAGCAGCACACCCAACGAGCTGGTGAACCAGAACAGCGGGTCGCGGGTGCGGTAGTAGCGGTACAGCAGCCACAGCGCGCCGATCGTGATGAGAACGAACAGGATTCGCAGGAACACGATCAGCCAGGTGGGCAGGCCGAAGTACACGCCGTTGCCCTCGATTGAGCTGTTGAAGTAGTCCCGGGTTCCCCCGATGTACGGCAGCGTCTTGGTGACGAAGTCCATCGGATCGCTGACTAGGGGCCAGGCGGCGATGTTGATCACCGCGGGCACGACGATCGCGGGTATCAGGGTTCGCCACTGGCGGTTCAGCAGCGGCAGCAACAGCAGCGGGCCCAGCACCGGTTTGAGCGTGAGCGTCAGCCCGATCGCCAGGCCGGCCCACCACTGCCGGCTGACCCTGCCGTCCAACAGCCAGCGCAGGAACAGCATCTCGGCCAGCAGGACGCAGCCGTTGATGTTGGTGAACACCAGCGTGCTGGTCACGCTTTCGGTGCAGAACATGGCCAGCAGCAGGGCGGGGGCGGCGACCGAGGACAGCGTGAACTTGAACATCCGCAGCAGCAGATACCAGGCGATCAGGATTGCGACGGTGTTGATCAGGATGAACAGAAACCGCGACGGCGTGAAGGGCAGGTACCCGAACGGTGCCATCAGCAGCGTGCCGCCCGGCGGATACAGATAGTGCGGGTCGACGTAGTCGAAGTGCTCGTTGTAGATGTCCCAGCCGTGCCGGAAGTTGAGTACCGCGCGGTACACCGGTTTGAAGTCGTCGGTGATGTTGCCGTTGAGCGTCAGGATGATGCTGCGGTGCAGGACCGAGAAGATGGCCAACGGCCACAACGCCATCCGCAGCACGGTCGCGACGCCCGGTGCTCCGGTGCGGGGACGAAAGGCGGCCAGGGTCCAACCACCCAGCCCGGTGCGGGTCGATTCAGCTGCCATCACCAGCGCACCGTACACCGGCGCCCGTGCACGCCCGAAAGCACGTCAGGCCGGGCAGTAGGTGTCGGTGTTGGGCAATTTGCCGCTCTTGAGGTAGCCGATCAGCGGCGGAACGGCGCAGCCCGAGAAGATGCTGGCGCCGTGGCCGATGCCCTGCCACATCACCCGCTTGCTGGCCGCGTTGGCGTTGATGATGCTGGCCGCGGTCGCCGCCACGCCGTCGGTGCCGACGATCGGGTCGTTCTGCACACCCAGCAGCAGCACGTCGACTTTGAGGGTTTTGGGTGCGGGTGGCGGCGAGCCGGTGGGCCAGTGCACGCACTTGACCATGTTGAGCGCGGCGACCGTACCGAATTCGGGATAGAGCTTGCCCCAGGCGACGACGAGTTCACGCACCCGGTCCGGCGTGGGGCGGTTGACCGCGTCGCTGCACACGTTGACGAACTGGCCGTCGGAGTCCTGGAGGGCGTTGGCGTGGTTGATCAGGTTGTTCAGCGCGTTGGTGTCGCCGGAGCGCGCTCCGGCCAGCGCGTTGGCCAGGTTGGTGGTGGCGTCGACGCGGCCGCCGACGGGATAGCCGAGCGCGACGGTGATCGCGTTGGCCACCTGCGCCACAGAGGCGCCGCCGGGGCCCTTTCCGGCGCGGGCGTCGGCCAGCAGGGCGCTGACGGCACCCTTGGGGTCCGCGCCCAGCGCGCAATTCACCGCGATGCACTGGCCGGCGAAGGCGTCGAGCGCGGCCTGCTGCCCCTTGACCTGTTGCTCGGCGGCGGCTTCGGCGTTGGTGCCCAACGCAACCGGTGAGTCGAGAATCAGTCGGGCCACCTTGTCCGGCCGCGATCCGGCGTAGGCCAGCGCCACCTGCGCGCCGTTGCCGATGCCCACCAGAGCCAGGGCGGGCACGTCCCACAGGCTGCGTAACCGCTCGATGTCAGAGGCGGCGTGCGCGTCGTCGTAGGAGGACGCGTTCGGACCGATCCCGACGGCGTCGCCGCAGTTGGTGGTGGCGGTGTTGGAGACCTCGGACAGGTTGGCCACCGGGTCGTCGCCGGTCTGGAATTGCGACTGGTCGCGCATCTGCTGGCGGTCGAACTTGTCGCGGCAGTCGATGGGGCTCGACATGCCGATGCCGCGGCGGTCGACCGAGACGATGGGGTGGGTGGCGAGCACGTCGGCGCCCGCCCGCGACAACCAGACCGGCAATTGCGCCGAGGACGGCAGATCGGAGCCGGTGGTGAAGACCAGCGGCCCGGCATCCTGGGGCGTCTGGCTCGAACGCGCTCGCACCACTCCGATGCTCAGGCTGCCGCCCCCGCCGTTGACCGGGTCCAGGTCGGCGTCATAGGTCGCGCAATCCAGCTTGACACCGGCGGCGGCGGGGACCGCCGCGTCGGCGAACACCCGTGAGGTGCAGTCGTGCCACGCGAGGTCGTTCCTGGGTGCGGCGATCGGCGGCGGGCCGCTGGGCGCCGGCTTGGAGGTGGCCGCCCCCTGCGGGCGCGCACCGGAATTGGTGGCGAAGCGCGGATCGGCGGCCAGGCCCGGGACGCAGCCGGCCAGCAACGCGGTCACCGCAACCAGGATCGTGGCGCACGTGTACGGCCGACTCATGCCGACCACAGTAGCTAGGCCTTGACGTAGCGGGTGTAAAGGTAGCCGGCGTCGTCGGTCAGGACGTGGGCACACCGCATCCGGGTGAGCAACTGGCCCGCGCCGGTCGCAATGCGTCGTGCCTGGCCGCCGACGATGTAGGGCGCGATGGTCAGGCACAGCTCGTCGAGCATGTCGCGCTGGATCAGCGAGCCCAGCAGGGTCGGGCCGCCCTCGGTGAGGACGCGGCGCATGCCACGCGCGCCGAGGGCCGCGAGCAACGCGGCCTCGTCGACCCGCTCGGGATCGTCGCCGGAGCAGTCGAGGACCTCGCACAGGCCGCTGAGCGCCCGGCGCGTCTGCTCGGCCGCCGCGGTGCAGGTGAGCACCAGCGGCTGCACCTCGGTGCGGGTGAACACCGCCATGTCGCGGTTGAGGTGGCCCGATCCGGTCACGATCGCCAGTTGCGGCACCTCGCTTTGTCCGCGGGCCTGCCGCTGCTGACGCTCCGGGACGCTGAGCTGCGCGCCGGAGTAACCCTCGATTCGCACGGTGCCCGCACCCACCACGATGACGTCGGCGAGCTCGCGCAGCAGGTTGAAGACGAACCGGTCGCCCGGGCCGCCCATGGCGCCGCTGCTGCCGCCCGACGTGGCCCCGCCGTCGACGCTGGTGATGAAGTTGGCCCGCACCCAGGTGCCATCGTGTTCGGGATAGCCGTAGAGCCGGGGGAGGTCGCCGTCGTCGAGTCCGCGCACCGATCCGAGCAGCGACAGCGGCGTCTCCGAGGCCGCGGAACTCGCGGAGCTTTCGGGGACGCCAGAGTCGGGCACGAGTCTGATTGCAGCACGCCGCTACAGTTCCTGCATGCACGGGTCCACCTCCGCGGGTGCTTCGGCCGGGGTGGCTCACCTGGTGGATCGGCACCCGACGGCGTCGCCGGAGCGGCTGATCGCCCAATTGAGACCGCCGCCGACGTTCGCCGACGTGAGCTTCGCGACCTATCAGCCCGATCCGGCGGAGCCGACGCAAAGCGCCGCGGTCGCGGCATGTCGGGACTTCTGCCGGCAGGCGGTCGAGCGCCGCGACGGGCGGCGAAAACTATTGGGAAGAAGGGAAATTCGGCCCGGCGTCGGGTTGTACCTGGACGGCGGGTTCGGGGTCGGCAAGACCCACCTGCTGGCCTCCACCTACTACGAGCTGCCCGGTGATGGACCGGGTGGGTCACCGGATGGCCCGGCGCCCAAGGCATTCGCGACGTTCGGGGAGCTGACCCAGCTGGCCGGGGTGTTCGGGTTCGTCGAATGCGTCGACCTGCTGGCCAACTACACGGCGGTGTGCATCGACGAGTTCGAACTCGACGACCCGGGCAACACCACGCTGATCTCGCGGCTGCTCTCGTCGCTGGTCGAGCGCGGGGTCTCGGTGGCCGCCACCTCCAACACGCTGCCCGAGCAGCTCGGCGAGGGCCGTTTTGCGGCACAAGATTTTCTGCGCGAAATCCACACGCTGGCAAGTATTTTCACGACAGTACGGATCGAGGGGCCCGACTACCGGCACCGCGGTCTGGCGCCGGCGCCGCGGCCGCTGTCCGACGACCAGGTGGCCGCGCGCGCCGCGCGGGTCGACGGCGCGACGCTGGACGATTTCGATGCGCTGTGCGCGCACCTGGCCACCATGCACCCCTCGCGGTACCTGTCCCTGATCGAGGGGGTGCGGGCGGTGTTCTTGACCGGCGTGCACGGCATCGATGATCAGAACGTCGCGCTGCGGCTGGTGTCGCTGACCGATCGGCTCTACGACGCGGGCATTCCCGTGGTGGCCTCGGGTGCCAAGCTGGACACCATCTTCAGCGAGGAGATGCTGGCCGGGGGATACCGAAAGAAGTATCTGCGGGCAACTTCCCGGCTGTTGGCGCTGACCGCGGCGGCTGACCCAGCTCGCGGATCATGACGTAGTCGCTCTCGACGTCGGCACCTAGCTGGAACGTCCTGGTGCCGTTGACGGTAAACCCACTTTTGAGGTAAAAGCGTTGTGCGCGTTGGTTCTCCTGGTTCACGCCCAGCCACACGCAGCGAACGCCCCAGTCGGCGGCGACGGCCAGGATGCGTTCCATCAGCGCCGCCGCGGCCCCGGTGGAGTGGCGGTCGAGCAGGACATACATCTTCGACAGCTCGGCCGCGGGCCGCGTCTGCACGGCTTGCTGGACGCCGACGTGGTCGGACACGCCGCGAACCAGCATGGCGTACCCGACGATGCGGCCGTCCTGGCGCGCGGTGACGATCGCCCGATCCGGATCGCTGAGATACTCGGCGAAGCGGGTGGCCGACAGATTGGCCTCGACGAACGCCGTGATGTTGCCCTCGGTCGTCGAGGCCGGACACGCCAACGAAAAGGTAAGGGCTGCAACGGCAGCCAGCTCTGGTGCGTCGCCGGAATCGGCCGGCGCGATATGCAACGTTCCTGTCAGAGGTTCCACTGCGCGAGGTGGTAGCCCGTCTTCTTGTCCAGCAGGACGACGGTGGAGACCGGATCGCGGTACGCGTCCCAATACACCTCGCCGCGCACGATCGCTCCGTTCGGGGCGTTGACGAGCACGTTGTCCAGCGCGTCGGGTGCATCGGAGGCCCGCGGCTTGTAGGCGTCGGCGTTGGGGGTCACGCCGTTGAAATCCATCACGGTCGCCATGACGTATGGATTGGGCACCCGGATCGCGCGAATGGTCACGTCGGCGCGCTCGACGGTGCTGCCCGGAAAGCCCTTGTAGGTGCCTTCGCGCGTGTAGCCGAATCCTGGCGGCGGGTCGCAGGCCGCCACGCCGCTCACGGTGACGTCGGCGATGAACGTGCCGTTGTCCACCCGCAACGTGTCACCGATGTGGCCGATCGGCGCGTCCCCGGCCCACGCGCGGGGCATCGGAGCCGCGGCGACGCCGACGGCGGTGACGCCGGCAACGGCAACCAGGAAGGCGGACGCGACCATCAGCCAGCGGTGCATCTTCGCCATGTGGTGCCTCCTTGGCGCCGTTGCAGGGGACCCTCGCATGATCGCACACGCGGCGACGTCGGAGGGAGGGGTCGGCGACACCGGTCAGCCGCCCGCGGCGGGGCCCGGGGCCGCCCTGTTGCCGCCGGCCAGGGATTGCAGCGCGGTGATCAGATCCGCCTCGACGCGGTCTTTGTCGACGCCGCATCGGCGCAGTGGCCCTTGGTCGGACGAGCCGCCCTCCAGCTCGAGCAGGACCAGCAGCTGGTGCTCGGTGCCGACATAGTTGTGGCCGAGCCGAAGTGCCTCGCGCACGCTCAGTTCGAGCGCCTTGCGCGCCCGCCCGTTGAACGGAATGAGCTGCGGCGGTTCGGCTTCCACGCGCAGCGCGGCGATCGCCGCGGTCGCGGCGACGCGCACCGCCTCGGTGTCGACCTTCTGCAGCCGCAGCAACACCGTCGCCAGGGCGGCCGCATCGCTGAGCACGCCGAGCAACAGGTGGTCCGGGGTGATCTCGGCGTTGCCCGCTTCGTGCGCGGCGTTCTGGGCCGCCAGCACCGCGCCCCGCGCCCGCGGGGTGTCAACCTTGGGTTGACGACTCCGCGGGGACTGGCCCGCACGGAAGTGACCGGCCGTACGAAGTCCGTCAAGGTTTGCTCCACGAGATGCGGAGCGTTCGCTTCTCTGTCAATCTGAAATGATGAAACTTCTTCTTATTGCGGCAGGCTTTGCCGCCGTAGTCGGAATGGCGGTGCCCGCGCACGCCGATGACACTGACGACGCATTCATCGCGTCACTGGATAAGGCCGGCATCACGTATTCCGATAGCGATCTGGCAGTCGGAGCGGGCAAATGGGTATGCAAGACGCTTCAGGGCCCCACCGCGATGTCGGATGTCGTCTCGACGCTGCAGTCCAAGAACTCCGACCTGACTGAGGACAAAGCCAACAAGTTCGCGGCCATCGCCGTCAGCACGTACTGCCCGTACATGGCTTCGAGCACCACCTCGCCCAGCCCGAGCGTGACCACCACCAGTTCTAACTAGCCCGGCCGCTCGCGGGCGATCGGTGTGCGGCGTATGTGATTTAGTTTTTACAATTCCATACATCGACGAAATCTCTCGATAACATTTCGTACTTAGCATGCCGCCGGACGGATATGGCCGACGCTGAGGTGAAATGGGATTCAATTTGCTGAAGCGATAAAGTTTCCTGTTCGGGACGCGCACCCGACGCATTCAGATCCGCCATCTCGGGGCCCGACGGCGTTGCTGTGCACCGCGATCGTCCGGCACGCGACGGCGCCGAGCGGGTGAACGTTCACGTCCCGTTCGCCCGACGAGATGCCAATCTCCCGCGGGTTTGCGAGAATCACTGCGCTATGCGATTTCTCCTCGGGCTGACCAGCCTCGCAACCATGATCATCCTGGCGGGACCCGCGCACGCGGACATCGACAACGATCAGGACTTCCTCAAAGACCTCCGCGACGCCGGCCTCACCTATCAGGACGGCGGCAACGCGATCACCATCGGCAAGTCGGTGTGCGAACTGCTCGACGACGGCCAGTCCGACGCGAAGATCGTGACCGACCTGCGCAACCAGAATCCGGACTTCCAGGGCGCGGCCGCGGCCAAGTTCACCTACCTCTCGGCCGCCCATTACTGCCCGAAGTACATCACCGGCGAGGACCGCGGTCCGAAGCCGGACGGTGCCACCGGCAACTGAGCTGACTCGGGCCGCAATAGGCTGGGCCCGTGCGCGTCGATCCCGGACCGCTGACATGGGACGCGGCCGTCCAGACTTGGCATCTCGACCTGGTCTCCGCGGCCGTCGTCGCGGCGCTCGCCGCCGGATACTGCTGGCGCTACCGGCGCGCCCGTGCCGCCGCGGGCGCGGTCCGCGCCGCGAACGCCGCCTGCTTCGGCGTGGGCATGCTGGTGTGGCTGCTGGCCACCATCAGCGCGATCGGCGCCTACGCCTACGTCCTGTTCTGGGTGCGTGCGCTGCAGGTGTTGCTGCTGCTTTACGTCGTGCCGTTCTTCATCGCGCAGGCCAAGCCGGTCACCGTCTTTCGCGACGCCGTGGGACCGGTGGCCCGCGACCGTATCGACCGGATGTTGGCGAGCCGGTTCGCCCGCGTGCTCGTTCATCCGGCAACCACGTCGGTGGCGATGCTCGCCACGCCGTGGTTGCTTTATCTGACCCCATGGTATGCCGCGGCCCTGCAGAGCGAGTGGATCGGAGCGCCGACCCGAATCCTGTTGGTGGCCTTGGGCTTTGGATACTTCTACGCTCGATTGCAAGAAGATCCCGTTCCCCGCAGGTATCCGCAGTCGATCTCGTTGCTGATCACGGTCGCCGAGGCGCTCGGCGACGGTGTCTTGGGGCTGGTCATCTGGCAGGGCCCGCTTATCGCAATGGCGTATTACGCTGCGCTGCATAGGTCTTGGGGTCCCGATCCGCGCCTCGACCAGACGATCGGTGCCGGCGTGTTATGGATCCTCGGTGACCTGGTCGGGTGGCCGTTTGTGCTGCTGCTGATGCGCGCGCTGTCCCGCGACGAGAAGGCACACGCGGTCGCCGTCGATGCCGAGTTGGACCAGGCCGAGTCGGCGGCAAAGGCGCGCGGCGCCGAGAGCGAAGGCGCCGAGGGTCAGCCCCCCACGCCGTCGGGCCTGTGGTGGGAGAACGACCCGGAGCTGCGGGAGCGGTTCCGCCGCGGCTGACGCCCGGTCGGTGGTCCGGCCGTGCTGCGCGGATCCCCTACTTGTCCTGTTGCTGGTTGGACGGGCCATCGCGCCACGGGCGCGGGCTCTTCGGCAGAATCATGAACGCCACGGGCAGGCGTACCAGCGCGTCGCGGGCGGCGACCTCGAGGAACACGATCTCCATCTCCAGCCGGTTCAGAGGCCGCGTCTCCATCATGAAACGCGTCCGCAAGTAGCGGGGGGTCCTCAGCCACTCGACCACATTCATGACCGCGACTCTACCCCTCTAGCGGAAATAGTTGGTTTGCACAATGTTTCAAGGCCACCTTCGAGGCCGCGGCCGAAACCGCTGTGCTGGTATCGGCCATCGGGGTCCCGTCGGGGTCAGCCGACGTGCGGCTGATCGGCTTGGTTTTCGGCCGTTACTCGCCGTTTCTGTTCCGCGATCACCTGGTTGAGGTATTCGGCTTTGGCGCAGCCGTAGTACGCCGCGAACTGCAGCGCAAGTTCGTCCATCTCCTCGAAGGAGACGTCGCCACTTTTCAGCGCCGCGTACACGTGCGACATGATCGGGATTTCGGCATCCTGGAAGGCCACGCAGGCGACGGTGATCAGCCGGCGTTCCTTCATCCCCAAGCCGGGGCGTAACCACATCTCGCCGAAGACGAAGTTCAGAATGCCGGCACCCGAATACGGGTTGTCACGCATCGGCGCGAACGGCAGGCAGTTGATCTCTTTGAACGATTCCTCGCCGCCTTGCAACCGCAGCTCGGGGTCGCTGGCGGTGACCAGTGGCAGCAATGGTTCCGGTGCAGGGGGCGGCTCGCCGCGCGCCTGGGCGATCTTGGCCCATTCCAGGTCCACTGCGATGTTGAACCGGGACGCCTTCGGCCAGCCTGCGTAGACGGCGAAATGCAGTACGGCTTCCCGCATTTCGGTGATGGTGAGGTCACCGCTGTTGAGCGCGGCGTAGACGTGCTGCTCGAGCGGGGCCTGCGCGTCGGCGGCCGCGACACATGCCAGGGTGACGAACCGTCGATGGCGGCGGCTGAGCCCGGGCCGTGACCACACCTCGGCGAAGACGAAGTCGATCAACCCGCCCGCGTACGGGCTGTCGCCGTCGGGCGGGTCGATCGTCATCACTTCGGCGAACGTGCGCATCCCGCGGTCATGTCGCGCGCCGTCGCCCATCGAACCCTCAGCGGATGGTGACACCGGCGTCGACTTTCAGTTCGAGCCCTGTGACGTAACGGGATTCATCGGAGATGAGGTAGAGCACCGCGTTGCTCACGTCGGACGCTTCGATCAGCGGCGCGGGCAGCGCGTTCAGGAAGATCGGCACCAGGTCGGGCCGCTGCTCGGCGATCAACGTGTGCATGCTCGGCGGTGCCATTCCGGTGGCCACCCCGGTGGGGTGCACGGTGTTGACGCGAATGTTCTGCGCGGCAAGCTCGTTGGCCAGCGCCAAGGTCATTCCCACGATGCCGTGCTTGGAGGCCGTATAGGGCACGTGCAGCGGAGTGCCCTTGATGCCGGCCGACGAGCTGATGTTGACCAGGCTTCCGCCGCCGCGGGTGACCAGGTGGGGGAGTGCGGCCGCGCAGGTGTTCCAGGCGCCGATGAGGTTGACGTCCAGGACCAGCCGCCACTGCTCGGCGGTGGTGGTGTCCCAGGTGCCGACGGTGAGCACGCCGGCGTTGGCAACCGCGCCATCGAGTCCACCGAGTTCGTCGACGGCCGCGTCGACCGCGAACTTCATGGCCGCCTCGTCGCGCACGTCGACGACTTTGGTGACGGCACGCCGGCCCTGCTTCTCCACCAGCTGTGCGGTCTCGTTCAGGTCGTCTTCGGTGGCCAGCGGGTACTCCAAACCCGCTGGCGTGGAGCAGATATCCACCAGGATGCAGTCGGCGCCCTCTCCGGCCAGCCGCACCGCGTGCGAGCGTCCCATGCCGCGCGCGGCCCCGGTGATCAAGACCCGTTTGCCCGCGACCCGGCCCGTGGCGTTGTTCGTTGTCATCGGCGTATCAAACCTTGTTGCAGAAGCCACCGTGCACTTCCTCATTTCTTGTTGATCAGCCCAGATCAGGGAGAGTAACGCCGTTACTCACGTCCGCACAGTAACATGGTTACCGTGAAGGCGACAGGGGCCGGGCCGGTGGCCGTGAACGGCACTTCCGGGCGGCGGGCCGATCCGATCCTGGACATCGTGGTCGAGATGCTCGATCGCGAGGGCTATGAGGCCGTTCAGCTGCGCGAGGTGGCCCGACGGGCCCGCGTATCCCTGGCGACGATCTACAAGCGGTATCGCACGCGCGACGAACTCATCGTCGCGGCACTCGACGAATGGATGGACGCCAATCGCTATGCGGGGTTGCCCTCGCTGATCGGCGACTTGCCCGGCGAGTCGATGTATGTGGACCTGATGCACGTGATGAGGACCATCTTCGAGCCGTGGGAACGGCATCCGTTGATGCTGCGCTCCTATTTCCAGGCGCGATCGGGGCCCGGTGGCAAGCGCCTCATCCAGCGCGGCGTGGACGCGGTCGTCCCCGTCGCCAAAGCCGTTCTGGCGCAGGCGGAGCCGGGATTCGCCAATGACCTCGAGCTCATCCTCACGGGCGTCGTCTACGGGCTGCTCACCCAGTTCTCCCAAGGGGAGATCGAGGTCACCGACATCGTGCCGGGTATCGAGCGCACGGTGTTCTGGCTGACCGCCGCGTATGAGAATGGGTCCGCCCGGCTGGCGCAAGGCTGAGTCGAAGGCGGGCACTAGTCGCCCAAAAACCCGATTATTCAGCTCTTTATAAGCTGCTTGTTCCCGGCGATCCCTATTGTTCGTCTTCATGCCGCTATGGGTCGACGGCATCGTGACCGCGAACAAGAAAGGAACCGCCTCACATGCCCTCACCTCGCTGGCTTGCCGCATTGGCCGTCCCCGTTATGGCGGGCGCTGCCCTTGTCACTAGCGCCGTTGCGATTGCCGATCCGCTCGATGCCACTTACCTGGCTCAATTGCGTGCCGCCGGGTTCAGCTGGCCGCCCGAACACGACTCCGCCCTCACCGGCATGGGTCGGCTGATCTGCGACGACATCGGCTGGGGTTGGACGTACGACCAGATCGCCCAGAGCATCCACCAAACGTTGGACCCGCGGAACGTGACCTTCGGAGATATCGGATCGATGGTGAGCCTTGCGCATTCGACCTACTGCCCGCTTCAGCAGTGCTGGTCGACGCACTGCTGATCGCAGCGAAACCCGCTGTGCCGCACCAGCTCCACTTACATGAGCGGCGGACCCGGCAGCAGCCAGATCACCGAGGGGTCGATGTCGTCCTTGTATTGCGGACAATAGGTGGCAATGGACAGCCCGACGAAGTAGGCCGACTGCTTGACGGAGAGGGGTGTTTGCCTCGCCAACTGGATGGCCAGCACCGATGCGTTCGGGTTTGCTGCGATGCTGGTGCAAATCGTGCGGGCCTTCGCAATCGCATCGCTGTTGTCGGGGATGCTGATTCCGCCCTTGGACAGGCCCGCGATGAATGCGTCGTCGGACTCATCCGCCAAGGCCGGCGTTGCGAAGGCCAGCGCGACGGTGCACAGCAACATCGCGCAGGCGGCCGGCCACTTCCCAGGACCAACCCTCATCCGAGTCGTGGCCTCCCCTCTGTGAGCGGGCCGATCGGCGTGC
Organism: Mycobacterium mantenii; assembly: GCF_010731775.1. Taxonomy (NCBI): domain Bacteria; kingdom Bacillati; phylum Actinomycetota; class Actinomycetes; order Mycobacteriales; family Mycobacteriaceae; genus Mycobacterium; species Mycobacterium mantenii. The sequence continues at coordinate 401,909 of NZ_AP022590.1, forward strand.
GGTCAAGGACGACTTCTATGAACGATAGTCGAAATCGCGATGCCCTTCTCGCGGAGCGCTCGGGCGTCGCCCACGCCGTCAGGACGAGCAGTGCGTGGCCTTGATCCGTCCGTTGGGCGAGCCCAACCTGGCCAGGGCGTCCGCGGTGGATGCCGTTGTGTCCGGGCCGGACCCACCCTGGAAACGTCCGGAAACGCGGTCGAACGCCACCGATGCGCAGCCGTTGCGCGTGCCCGCCACCACGACGCAGGCATCACCGGCTTCGGCGGTGCAGTGGGCCAGCGCGACTTGGTTTGCCTGATCCTGACTGCCGGCGGTGCCCCACCCGGCGGCTCGGCCGGTTCCGGCGGACACCGCCAGGGCGACGAAATCATCGTCGGCGGCCGCTTTCGGCGCGGGCAGCGCGATGCTCGCGCAACCGACCGCAACGACGACGGCAATGATTGACCGCACCCGCCCGCTCCTTCTGCAATGCCCAGGAAAGGAATTTAGCGCCGAGGCCGGCGTTCGCGCGGGAAAACGGCCGCGGCGCCGCCGAGCTACGAGTTGCCCTCCGGGTCTTCGGCCAGGTACGTGACCTCATACCATCGCCGGCGCGGCTGGACGTCGGTGTCGTACTCTTCGGTCGCCGTCGCCTGCTCGAGCCGAACGTCGGTCAGATGCGGATTATCAACGCGGATATAGTCTTCGAGCTCAGCGTACAGCGCATCGCCATCCAGGGTGGTGGCCGCGAGTGCTCTGTCTGTATACCTCGTCCAACTCACGCCTCACATCTTGCTCCGGCCGTCGCGCCGCACGAAATCATCGAGGCCTGTCCGCGGGCAAGTCAAGACTCCTATACTCGACTCACTCTGGTGGAGGTGCGATGGCTACAACCTGGGACACATTGGATCGCTATGTCGTCGTCTCGACGGATACCCACGCCGGGGCGGATCTCTACGACTACAAACCGTATCTGCCGGCGCGTCTGCACGATGAGTTCGATGCGTGGGCCAAGGCCTACGCCAGCCCGTTCGACGATCTGATCGTCGCCACCGCTGCCCGCAACTGGGACCACGATCTTCGTATCGCGGAGATGGACGCCGACGGGGTGGCCGCCGAGGTGCTGCTGCCCAACACTATTCCACCGTTTTTCCCGACCACCCCCAACATCACCATCAGCTTGCCCCGCACGCGTGAGGACTTCGAGAAGCGTTGGGCCGGAGTGCAAGCCCACAACCGGTGGCAGATCGACTTCTGTTCGCTGGCCCCGGCCCGGCGCCGCGGGTTGATTCAAATCTTTCCCAACGATGTCGAGCTGGCGGCCGAAGAAATCCGCTGGGGCGCCGAGCAGGGCTGCTTCGGTGGCGTGCTCATTCCGGCGGTCTCGCCCGGTGACCCGCAGGTGGCCCCGCTTTTTCACACCCGCTACGAACCGATCTGGGCGCTGTGCGCGGAGCTGGATCTGACGGTGGTGCAGCACGCGGGGGCCGGGAGTCCCGAGATGCCGATGGACCAGCCCGCCTCCAATGCGGTGTTGATCACCGAGATGGCGATCTGGGCCCAACGCACACTGGGTCACCTGATCCTGGCCGGGGTGTTCGAACGATACCCGACACTGCGATTCGTGCCGACCGAGCAGGGCACGCTCTGGGTGCCCGGGCAACTCGGCATCCTCGACGCGATGGTGCCGACCATGAAGTCGGACGCCGGCAACCGCACCTACGGAATGTTCGGCGGATCGTCGGTCGACGAGCTGACGCTGACCCCGAGTGAATACGTCCAGCGGAACTGCTATTTGGCCAGTGAGCTGATGCCTTTCGACGGCGCGATGATCGATTTCATGGGTCCGGAGCACATCATGTGGGGCAGCGACTATCCGCACGAGGAAGGCTTCACGCCACACTCCAAGTTGGCCATTCGGTGGGCCCTGCACGACAGGCCCGAGGATGCCTGCCGAAAGATCCTGGGCGGCAACGCGGGTCGCCTGTATCGCTTCGACCTCGATGCCTTGGTGCCGGTGGCGGCCAAGATCGGGCCCACCGTCGCAGAGGTGCACACGCCGTTGGAGGACACGGGCTATTGCGCCCCGGCCGCTTTCGGCTACCGGCCCTTCGAAGGAGGGTTGGCCCTCAAGCGGCTGGCCCCGGAGCGGCGCTAACCGGACTCTTCGGTCAAGGCAGCGCCGAGTCGCTTTGTCGCGGAAGCGAGTTGGCGCCCCAGGCCGGCGACCGCCGCACCGGTCATCGGCTCGGCGCTGGGGACCAGGCTGAGCATCAGGGCGATGCGGGAGCCGCGCTCCAGGATCGGGGAGTCGATGTGGCTTACCTCGTAGGTGCGGTCCGGTTCCAGGCTGATCGGGAACCAGTCCTCCTGGTGGATCAGTTCGTCGGTCAAGGCCTGCGCCAGCTGGCTGAGCCGGGTGGAACGCACCTCGGCACTGCGCACGATCAGCGCCAGTTCCTGCAGGCGCACATCGGGCAGCAGGTGCAGACCGACCGCGTAGCCGCGCTGCCGGGCGGTGGTGATGGCCTGGCGGTAGCGATCGCGCACGTCTTCGGGCAGCGCGGCCAGCCAGCGCTCCCGAGCCTCCGGCCCGGCCCACGCCACGGTCGACGCCCCATACGGGGGCCGGTGGGGAAACTGGGTGCCGATGGGCATCGGGTGACCGCCGCCGTGCCGGCTTCGCACCTGATCGACGACCGTGGAGTAGTCGTCGCTCACCGCGAAGGCAACGCAGTGGGCGCCCGTCGCGGCCGACAGTTCGGCCATCGCCGAACGGGCCAACACCAGAGCCGGATAGCGGGCCGCCGCCTGGCGGCCGAGACGGACCAGGGCGGGGCCCAGGTGGTAGGTCTTGCGAACCGGGTCGCGCAGCAGCCAGCCGGCGCGGAGCAATTCGGACAGCATCGAGTGGCAGCTGGCTTTGTGCACGCTCAACTGGCGCGACACCTCGGCCAGTGTCATGCCCCGGCTGCCGTCACCCGCCAGCTGCTCGAACAGGTTCACCACCCGCTCGGTCTGCGGGGAGGGACGCGGCGCCATACCCACAATGGTCGCATAATGCGACCTGTTGCGGTGCTATGCGCGACCATGTGACGATGGCCACAATGAAGGACCTTCCGGGCAGGGTGGCGGTCGTAACCGGCGGAGCCGGGGGCATCGGCCGGGCCCTGGGCAGGCGTTTCGGCCAAGAGGGCATGAAGGTGGTGCTGGCCGACGTGCTCGCCGAACCCCTGGACGAGGCGACCCGGGCACTCGCGGACGAGGGCATCGAGGTGGCCGGGGTGGTCACCGACGTCACCGACTATTCCTCGGTCGAGTCGCTGGCCAAGGAGGCGCTCTCGCGCTTCGGCGCGGTGCACGTGGTGTGCAACAACGCCGGCACCGGCGGGGTCTCCGAGGGTTACATGTGGGAGCACGACCTGGCCGACTGGCGCTGGGGGATCGACGTCAATGTGCTGGGCGTCATCCACGGCATCAAGGCCTTCGTGCCCATCCTGCTCGAGCAGGGCGAGGGGCACGTGGTCAACACCTGCTCGGGCAACGGCGGGTTTGCACCGATCGCCCGGGGGGCCATGGGCGGACCGGCCATGGCGGTCTACCCGATGACCAAGGCCGCGGTGCTCTGCCTGACCGAGAGCCTCTACACCCACCTGGCGATGACCGGGACGCGGGTGCGGGCGCACCTGCTGTTTCCCGGCGGCTTTCTGAACACCGGCATCTGGGAATCGTGGCGGCACCGTCCGGAGCGCTACGCCGCGACCCAGGAACGCCACACACCCGAGGCGACCCTGGCGGATGTGGTGGCCCGCTTCGAGGCAGCCGGCGCCCATGTCGAATTCACCCCGCTCGAGACGGTCGCCGACCAGGCGGTGGACGGAATTCGGTCTGACCGCTTCTGGATGATGGGTCCGCCCACACCGGCCGATGAGGTCGTGAGCAGCAAGGCGGCATCGATCCTCAATCGCGGCGAGCCCGACTACCTCGTCGACGTCCTTGGCCGGCACGCCGAGAACGCGCCCGAAACCGAAGGAGGAGAGCGTTGACTACCAACGCAGTTCGCTACGGTCCTCGCCCACCCGAGGCGCAGGTCGACCACGAGATCGACGCCACCAAGGCGCCCATCGCCACCGAGGCGGTGACCGTCACGTACCTCACCGATCCGGAGATCGTCGCGACCGTGCTGCCCAAGCCGCTGGAGCCCGCGGCCGAACCACTGGTGCGCGTCCAGCTGCAGCGGGTCCGGATACAGGGCATGGCGCCATTCGGGTCGGCGGTGTTTTCGGTGACCGCCCGGCACGGCGAACGCGAGGGCGATTATCCCCTGTTCATGCCCCAGTCCACCGAACAGTCCGTCACGGGTGGGCGCGAAACATTCGGCGAGCCAAAGAAACTGGCCCACATCGAGGTGGACCGCGACGCGGACCGCGTCAGCGCCACGGTCGACCGGCTGGGCCATCGGCTCATCACAGTGAACGGTCAGGTCACGGGCCCGGCGGAGTTGCCGCCCGACCAGATGAACACCGAGTTCTACTTCAAGTTCCTGCGCGCCCCCGACGGCGGCGGCATCACCGATCCCCACCTGGTCTACGGCGAATATCACCGGCACTACGAGCTGCTGGAGAACATCGACGGGACCCTCGAGCTGGGGGAGTCACCGTTGGATCCGGTGGCCGACATCGTCATTCGCCAAATCACGTCGATCACCTGGTGTCGCCGGCGCACCGTTCAGGTGGGGCGGATCGCGGCCCGGGTGCCGCAGGAGTGGCTGCTGCCGTACGTGCACCAGCGCTACGACGACGTGGCCCTGCTCGCCGCCCCCAGGCCCGAGCCGGCGCGGACATAGCGCATGGACCGGTACGCGGTCATTTCGGCCGACTGCCACGCCGGTGCCGACCTGCTCGGCTACCGCGAGTACCTCGATCCCCAGTACAGAGACGAATTCGACAGCTGGGCAAAGACATTCGTCAACCCGTTCGGTGACCTCACCGAGCCAGAAGCCGAGCGCAATTGGAACAGCGAGCGGCGCAACGCCGATCTGGATCGCGAGGGCACCGCGGCAGAGGTCATTTTCCCCAATACCGTGCCGCCGTTCTTTCCTCAGGCCAGCCTGGCCGCGCCCCCGCCCGAGACCACCCGGGAACTCGAGCTGCGCTGGGCCGGCCTTCGCGCTCACAATCGCTGGCTGTCCGACTTCTGCTCCTTGTCGCCCGAGCGGCGCGCGGGGGTGGGGCAGATCCTGCTTCCAGATCTCGACGAAGCCGTCGCCGAGGTGGCACAGATCGCCAAGCTGGGGCTGCGCGGCGGTGTGCTGCTGCCCGGAGTCGCCCCCGGCACCGGCATTCCCGCGCTCTACGCCGAGCACTGGGAGCCGCTCTGGGCGGCGTGCGACGAGGCGGGCCTGGTGGTCAACCATCACGGCGGCAACGCCGGGCCGACCCCGACGGACGGGTGGGGGAGTTCGTTCGCGGTGTGGGTGTACGAGACGCATTGGTGGGCGCACCGGGCGCTGTGGCATCTGATCTTCAGCGGCGTCCTGGATCGCCATCCGGACCTCACCGTGGTCTTCACCGAGCAGGGCGCCGGGTGGATACCGGCGACGCTGGACTCGCTCGACGTCGCGGCGGCCCGTTACGGGCGAGCGAACTCGGCGATCGCCCGGTTCGCCGGGCCCACCGCCGGCTCGCTTCCGCTGCGGCCCAGCGAGTACTGGTCTCGCCAGTGTTACGTCGGTGCCAGCTTCATGCGGCCCGTGGAATGCGCCGAGCGCCATGGAATCGGGGTCGACCGAATTATGTGGGGAAGCGACTACCCGCATTTCGAGGGGACCTCTCCCTACACCCGAGAGGCCTTGCGCCACACCTTCTCCTGCGTCCCGGTGGACGAGGTGGCGGCCATGGTGGGTGGGAATGCGGCGGCCGTGTACGGATTTGACCTCGACGCACTGGCACCCCTGGTCGACCGCATCGGCCCGACCGTGGCCGAGGTTGCCGAGCCGCTGGCGGCGGTGCCCGCCGAGGCGCGCAGCACCGTCTTCGAACCCGATCCCATCCGCACCTGGTAGCGAAAGGTCCACCGTGGAGCCCTACCTCATCATCTCCGCTGACACCCATGCCGAGCTGCCCACCGAGCAGTACCGCGAGTACATCGACCCGGAATATCGAGAGGACTTCGAGGCCTTCCTGGCCGAGAAGATTGCCGCCGCGGCGCAGGCCAGTGGCTTCATCGACGAACAGTTCGCGCAAGCGTGGTTCGACGAACACGGCGACGGCATCGCGGGCGGCTGGGACGTCGCCCAGCGCGACCGCGAACTCGACGGCGACGGCGTCGCCGGCGAGGTCATCTTTCCCGACGCCGACGCCGTCACCGGTGTCGCCGGGGCTCCGTTCGGTGCGGGTCTGGGGCAGTCCGGCGACTTGGACCCGGGGCGTGCCATGGCCGGCGCGCGGGCCCACAACCGCTGGTTGGCTGAGTTGTGCAGCCACAGCCCGGAGCGACGGGCCGGGGTTGCGGTGGTCCCGATACTGGCGGACGTCGACGCGGCGGTGGCCGAGATCGCTCGGGCGGCCGAGGCTGGGTTGCGCGGCGGCATCATGATCCCGGTGCTCTGGGGTGACTATCCGCCCTACCATGACCGCCGCTACGACAAGGTCTGGGCCGCCTGCCAGGACCTGCAGATGCCGGTGCACACCCACGTCGGTCCCGCGCCAAGTGAGCAGTACGGCCCGCATCTGGGCATCTACACGACCGAGGTGCGCTGGTGGGGAGTCCGGCCCCTGTGGTTCGCCTTGTGGGCCGGCGTATTCGAGCGCTTCCCGAACCTGCGCTGGGGGGCCACCGAGTGCGGGGCCTACTGGGCCAACGACCTGCTGTGGCTGATGGATACCCGGTTCATGCGTGAGCACTCGGCCAAGAAGATGAGCCGTCTGCTGGAGGGTGATCTGACGATGCCACCCTCGGCGTACTTCGACCGGAACTGCTTCATCGGTGCCACCACCACCGAGCGCCGGGAACTGGCCCGGCGCTACGAGATCGGCGTGCCAAACATGCTGTGGGGCAACGATTATCCCCACCCGGAAGGAACGTGGCCGCACACCCGCGATTGGCTGCGCCGCTCGTTCTGGGACATTCCGATTGACGAGACGCGGCGAATCCTCGGGCTTAGCGCAGCCGAGATATACAACTTTGATCGGGGCGCCCTCGCCGGTCTGGTCGAGCGCATCGGCCCGACCCCTGCGGACCTGGGCCAGGATGACGCGGTGAGCGTCCCCAAGTGGGAGGCGGCCCGCCGGATCGGACGCCACTGGCTGACGGACTCCGAGCCCATCCCCGACCTGGTGCAGAACTGAGGGGGAACAAGGCTGTGGCACACGGCATCTGATTGGCCTGCGGGGCTGGGTCGCCCTCAGGACGGTGGTACTCGGCCGGTTGGCGCGTGAGGTGCCAGAAACGCAACACCGGTTGGGTCGGGTGCCACAGGCCGCGGCCGATCTACACACCGTGACGGTTCCGCGCACCGACGCTTTCGTGTGACGATGGCAGATCCAGGTCCGGGCGATTGCGTGTGCAACTCGTGCTCTCAGGACCCGGGGGGACATTCCGGCTGTGAGGAGGGCGAATGACCAAAGCCTCCGCAGCGTCATCGGCGACGACGGGTTGAGCGTGACGCTTAAACGTGTTGACGAATTGAAGCCCGGAGACAGGATCCGCATGAAGATCGGGCACGCCACCGTCGTAGCGACTGAACCCCTGGAGGACGACCGCACCCTGCTCACCTTCACCTACGGAACCAAGGGCGCCGCCGACAACGCTCTGACCGTGGATGTCCTCGACGATGACGAGTGGGGTTGGTAAGGCGGGGTTTCCGCACCTACTGGGCCGGCCTGGATCTTGTCGGCAAGGGTCCCGCATACGACTATTGAATGAGTACGGACCCGGAGGAGGAACGATGGCTGCAGACCGTCTGACGAGCATCGCCGGTTTATCCGCCGCGTCGCTCGCGATTGCCCTGTCGTTTCCCCCGAATGCCTTCGCCGACAATCCGTCCTGGAACGGTCAGTACGCGATCACGTTCATGGTCGGCCCCAAGGCCGGGACCAGCATGGCGGTCGGCGATCCCGAGGGGCAGCACACCGAGACCTACGGGATCCGCTCGAGTTGTACGAGCGGTAAGTGCGTCGCCACCATTGTGAGCGGCCCTCCGCCCAGCAATCCGACGGTTCCGCAGCCGGTCCAGTTCACCTGGGATGGGAAGTCCTGGTCGCAGGTCAACGATTTTCAATGGGACTGCATGATGCCCGACACCACGATCCAATGGAGCCCGGCTCACGCCGAGGTGCACTACACGCCCCAACCCGACGGGACGCTCGCCGGCGTCATGCACACCGACATTCTGAGCGGCCCGTGCCAAGGCACCATCGACATGGATATGTCGGCCCAGCGCGTGTGAATTTGCCGGCAGCCCAACGATCGCTTGCCGCGAAAGCCACAGATCCGTAGAGCGCGCGATGCGGCTTTTCGGCGGCATCCATCCGCGGCGGCGTTGGTCTGCTCGGAATGGCTAAAAAAGTCGACATGGCCGATAAAGATGGTGGTTGGCTGATGGGCGATTCCGACCCGCGTATAGGCCGCCGTGTGTAGTCTCCCAGCTCAGAGCGCATCCCCGTTCTCGGGAAATGGGGCATGCTCGGTGATCTCCGAACGAGCAGGGAAACATGATGGGCGTATTTGGGCTGGACTTTTCGCGCCGCGAGAAGCGCCAGATGCAAGCGGCGTTCATCTTTCCCGTTGGACTGCTCGTTCTGCTGATCGGCGTGAATGTGCAGTCTCGGTAGAGAGAGCGAACAACATTGACCGTTTCAGTGCACGATCGAGCATTGCGGCTCGGCATGGGGTTGATCACGGCCATCATCGTCATGGCCGCGACGGCGGGATGCTCGGCGCAGCAGAAATCGATGCCGGCTCCAACAAGTTCCGGGACCGCAGGACCGTCCGGAGCCGGATCGGCGGCCACGAGCAGCAGCTCACCACCCGCGATAGCGCCAACATCGGCACTTCCGCATGGACATCGGCTACGTAGTCCCGGGACTGTATATAGCCAGTGCGGCAACAGTTTCAGCACGGGCGACGATCAGAAGTTCGATACCACCGGCGAAATCTTCAACCCGAAAACGGGGCGCAATGTTGCACTTCCCACGCCTGCGGTTCCGGCTGGGCAAAAGCTGGTGCGCCAAGCGTGCGTCGTGGGTGGTGACGAGGACAATATCCGCGTTTACTACGTCATGACTCTGTCGACGCCGTCGAGTGGCCTGACTCCTGAATCACGCGCGACGTCGATCGTGAGCTTCGATCCGTTTTCGCCGGGCGCGCCGCCGCAGAACGTGCCATGGCCGGCTGACGTCAATATCGAAAGAGCCCAGTATTTGATGCCGACTTACTACGGCTTCATGGCGGTAGGCGACCCAGTTGTCGGATTCGACGGGAAATCCCTGCAACCCTCGTTCAGGTCCAACAACCATTGGGGCGCAGCTAATTTCGCTGGCTTCTACACCTATGGTGCCGGCGGCCAACCTGACGAGGTCTTCCACAGCGCGAAAGATGGTTCGGTCGTCGGCGAAAACAACGGCACCGGTATGGGTAGCGGGCTGGTGAGGTACCCGGACGGGTTCATCGCGATCGTAGGGCACACCTGGCCATACCAGTACGGCTACTTCGATTTTCGAGACAACCAGCTGAAGACCCCGGCCCCGAGCGGCGGCGTGATGTGGGGCCACGTCCTAACCAGCTACGGCGACGACTTCATCGAGGTGCGAGATGTTACCCAGAACAAGCTCCTTTTCGAACGCCATGGTGATGAAGTTCGAGGTCTGCACATCAAACACTTATATTTCGCAGGTAAGTACCTGTATATCGATAATGATTCCGACAAGCCGGTCATCGACATCACGACCTCGCAAAAGGTCTCGTCTGGTTGGAATGTGCGGCCCGTGGACCTGATCGACAAAAACTGGATGATGATCATCAAAGGTCATGTGACCAACGATTACTCATCGTGTTTCGGAATCGACTCCGATGACTATCTGTCGTACGGCTGCTACGAAGACGGCACTTTGGTGTACGCGCCGAACGGCGAATACTCCGGACCGTGGTTCTGACAGTCGCGGAACGCAGCCGTCAACGCTGATGCGACGAGGCGCAGACCCGCATTTAGTGTTTCGCTCAGGTGTGGACTTTCCAGCCCGCTAATGGGGTGGGCGCAGCCGGGGCGTCGGGATCGTTGAACTCGATGTACACGTCGCCCTGGTTGATGTTGCCGTCGTAGGCGACGAACCCGTGGGCGGTTTGGCCGTTGGTGACGCTGCCCGCGCGCAGGGGCGGCATCTTGTTGATCTTCTGGTAGTCGACCATGGACGAGCCGCCCTGAACATCCCGGTTCGGGTCTTGCCGCCACGGGGAGGATGCGGCGGTGACGGAGGTCTGGCTGTAGGTGAACGGCGCATTGGACTTGCCGGCGATGGTGAGTTCGATGACGTTGCAACCCCGGCCGCCGGAGCAACCCGAGGAGACCCAGGTCGCGCCATTGAGCGTGACGTCGGCGGTCGCGGTGCTGTACTCCGTGACATGGATGCTGGTGCCGGATTTTCCGGTCGGGAAAGGTGACTGTTGAGGTGTCGGGTCGGCGGTGCCGTGGGGCGCTGTTACGCACGCTGTCAGCGCCAGCGTCGTTGCAAGAGCGCTCATGCCAAAGGGTCTGGTCACTGCGCGAAGATAGCGCATCAGGAGAACTTGCGGCGAGCGTGAAGTCGTGACGCCTTTGCCGGTTGTCGCCAGCGCAGCGCGGCTCACGGCTGCGGCGGCGGGGGCGGGGGCGGCGGGGTGGTGGTGCGGGCGGGTTGTCCCAACTCCCCGGTGTGCCGGCTGGCACCTGCATTCCGAGCCAGTTGCACGGCATCATCGATCGCCACGCGATGAACGCGCACTGCTGCTCGGGCGTCAACGGACTGGGCCCCGCGCACGGCGGCGTTCCCGGCGCACCGCAGATCGGGTCGGCCGATGCAAGTGGCGCGTAGGCGAAAGCGGCAGCCGCAACCAGCAACGCGACGGCCGTGACGATGGTGGTGACGAGATGTCGGGTGCGATGCATGGCCCCCTCGAATCTGTAGCGTTTGTACGGAGACGAGAATCAATTAAAACTGTTGGCGTATAACAAATTCCAGGAATATGATCTGCGCTCGACTAATGCGGCAAGTTGGCCAGGTAGCACCGCACTCGCGTGGCGGCGTCGTCCGGCTTGACTCCCATATTCACTAACCTTTGAACCACTTCGGCGGGAGGCACCCCAGAACTGATATCCACATCAATGATGTGGACGCTGGGAAACCAGTTTTCTGCGCTTACCCCGGGGGGCGGGGGCTTCGCGTCGCCACCTATGCATTGAACGTATCCATTGACGCCGGTCTCAGCGTGAGCGGACGGCGCCCCCATCGACACAGCAATGGCCATGCCGACCGCCGCGGGGACATAGATGAAACGCATGCGGGCATTATCGCGCGTTCGCATCGTTTGACAACCACGAATTTGGGGTCGCCACCGCAAACTCCAGTGCAGGGCGGCTCCATATCCTGTTTTGCGCACTTCTAAGGCGCCGCCGTCGGCCTTAAACTGAGCGAGAAATGAGCGCCTATCAGATCGTCGTGGTTGGTACCGATGGCTCGGACTCGTCGCTGCGTGCGGTGGAGCGGGCGGGCGCGATCGCTGCGCATCACGAGGCGAAATTGATCGTGGTGACGGCGCATACTCCCGTCCCCGAGGAACGCGGTCGCTACGCCATCCCGCCGGGGAGCGACCACGGGCAGGACTACCGGACCGTGGGCGAGGCCCCCTTCTACGCGATCCTGCGGGATGCCAGGGAGCGGGCGCACCAAGCCGGGGCCAAGAACGTGGAGGAGAAATCGGTCGTCGGGGCCCCCATCAACGCGCTGGTGCAACTGGCCGAGGAGGTCGCGGCCGACCTGCTGGTTGTCGGCAACGTCGGACTCGCCAGCGTCGCTGGGCGGCTGCTCGGGTCGGTGCCGTCCGCGGTCTCCCGAAGGGCCAAGACCGACGTGTTAATCGTCCACACCAGCGACTGAGGCATCTATATCGCTGCTGAACTACGCCAACTCTGGTGCGCGATACTGGGATTGAAGTAGGTTGCATACCAGTCTGCCGATCTGCGTAATGACCAGCATTTAAGGTGCTTGAACTGGCAATAGACGGCACAGTACCACTTGGCGGCAAGCGGCGGTATACGGCAGTTGTGTTAGGTTAATTTGGCACGTATTTGGCACGCCCGCAGGGAGCAGGACGATGGCTAAACGACGCACCCGCCGCGCATTCGGCAACATCCGGCGCCTGCCGTCCGGCCGCTACCAAGTGCGCTACACCGGCCCTGACGGCAGCTACATCACCGCGCCCCGCACCTTCGCCGCCCGCATTGATGCCGAGGCGTACCTCACCGACCGCCGCCGCGAGGTCGACGCCAACGCATGGAACCCTGACACCGCGGCCAAACCAGAACGCATCACCTTCGGTGCTTACGCGGCGGTGTGGCTGGCCAACCGGCAGGTCGCCGGCCGGCCCATTAAGGCGCGCACCCGCGAGCACTACCAGCAGATCCTCGACGACCACCTACTCGACGAGTTCGGCGGCCGCCAGCTCGCCGCAATCCGCTCTAAGGATGTGCGCGAGTGGTACGCCAAGACCCTCGCCGACAAACCCACCATGCGCAGCCACGCCTACAGCCTGCTCCGCACCATCTTCGCCAGCGCCGTCAATGAAGAGGTGATCGACGCCAACCCGTGCCGCATCGTCGGCGCCGGCCGCGCCAACCGCGTACACAAAATCCGCCCAGCCTCGGTGGAGGAGCTAGCCACACTCACCGAAGCGATGCCTGAGCGGTTGCAGCTGATGGTCTTACTGGCCTCATGGTGCGCCCTGCGGTTCGGCGAGACCATTGAGTTGCGCCGCGGCGACATCGACCTGTCCGACGAGGTCATACGGGTGCGGCGCGCGGCCACACGCGTCGGCGGTACCCACGTCATCACCACGCCCAAAAGCGAAGCCGGTATGCGCGATGTCGCCATCCCGCCGCACATCATCCCCGCCATCGAGCAGCACCTGGCGAAACACGTTCGCAGTGCCCGCGATTCGCTGGTATTCCCCGCCGACAGCAGCAGCCACCTACAGCCGAGCACCGTTTACCGGCACTGGTATAAGGCGCGCGCGAAGGCCGGCCGCGAGGATTTGCGGTGGCACGACCTGCGGCACAGCGGCGCAGTCCTCGCCGCCGCGACTGGTGCCAGCATCGCCGAATTGATGGCCCGCCTCGGTCATTCGTCCCCCTCCGCGGCCATGCGCTATCAGCACGCAGCCCAGGGCCGCGACCGCGAGGTGGCCGCGCTGCTATCCAAGATCGCCGCACACACCAAGTGAGTGAGATCGCCGCACAGTGCAAGAAGGCCGCATTCACCTGGCGGCACGTAACACCAGGTTGCGGCAGACGGCGGGCCGCGCTACCTGCGCTCCGCAACAACATTGACCGCTAATTCTGTACGTTCGCGGCATTACGTTGCCGTTCATGCCGCAAACCAACACCACCACAGCAGCGGGCGGCCGGCGCCGCCGCGAGTGGGCATCCATACAAGAGGCCGCGGAATACCTTGCCGTGTCGGCACGGACGATCCGACAAATGATCGCCGACGGCCGCATCGCCGGGTACAGAAGCAGCAGCCGCCTTGTGCGTGTTGACCTTAACGAGGTGGACGCCGCAATGCAGCCATACGGCGGTGCGGCGTGACAAACCGGGAGGGTCCGCCTACAAAAAAAGTTGAGGCCCCCCTGCGAGGGGGCCTCAACCTCGGTTGCCGCACCCAAACCCACCCTCAGGGTAGCAGCCCCGTACCGCCGAATGCCATTGCCTCGCAGCAAGTGTCGTGGTGGGAGACGCACCAATTCGTTGAGCGGATGCTTGCGCAGGCCAATACCGGGCAGCTTCCATGGGCAGGCAGCCCCGCGTGGTGCGCGATGGCCGACGGCGACCCACGCAAACTCCTGGCCCTAGCGGTGGAAGGCGAGCACCACGTCCTCCGCAAAGAAGTGGCGCAAACCGCCCAAGCGGCAGCATCCGGGGCCATCTCGGGTGGCGCCGACTGGACCGCGGTAAGCAACCAGATACGCGCCCGCGCAGCCTTTTACGAGGCGCGGCCATGGCTTAGGCGGGCGGCGCAATGACGCACGCAGAGCCGGCCGCCTACACCAACGGCTGGCACCCCGACGACCCCGGCCCACCTGAACCAGAGCCAGAAGGTCCGCACCGCGACAGTGGACGGCGACGCGATGAAGGCGACGATGTCCCCTCAACCTGGGAGCCTATCGACCTAGGGCCGTATATACGCGGGGAAGTAGTGCAGCCGCAGACGACGCTCGGTATCACGCGTTCTGATGGGCTGAAAGTCGTTTACCCCGGTCGGGAACACTCACTTCTCGGCGAAACCGAGTCAGGCAAAACATGGTTCGCGGTTGGCTGTGTAGCCGCTGAACTACTCGCCGGGAACTACGTCGTCTACTGCCACTACGAGGAGGGCGATCCCGGCTCTACGGTTGAACGTCTGCTACTGCTTGGCGTGGACGCCGCGTTGATCGACGCACGCCTGCGGTTCGTCGCACCAGCGCGCGCCGCCAGAATCGAATGGATTGCAACGCTGCTGGATCCACCGCCCACATTGGTGATTCACGACGGCGTTAACGAGGCCATGGCGTTGCACAGCGATGAGATCAAAGACGCCGCCGGTGCGGCCGCGTTCCGGCGCCGACTTGTGACCCCATTCCTGCGCGTCGGTGCCGCCACCATTGCCTGCGACCACCTGCCCAAGGACCGGGAGGGCCGCGGCCGTGATGCTTACGGCTCGGTACACAAAGGCAACGCCATCGACGGGGCGCGAATCTTGTTGGAAAACAAAGAGCCCTTTGGGCGCCAGATGCGGGGCCGCTCTTACGTGTTCGTCACCAAGGACCGGCCGGGCCACCTCCGCGCCCACGGGCGGCCCGCGGGAATCCCCGGCAAAACCTTCATGGGCACGCTGATCGTCGACGACTCAGAGACTATCGGGCCTGACTTCACGATGCGCTTCTTCGCGCCGAAGGACGATGGCGACGCACCAGCCCCTGCCAAGGGGAAGGATTACAGCGCCGAACTGGGCGACGCTGTGTACGACGTAATAGCCGCGCTACCCGACCAGACCGTCGCCTCTATGGAGTTGCTCTATGCCGAGATGCGTAAGGCCGGCCACCAGTTCAGGCAGGCTGCAGTCCGTGATGCCGTTGCAGACCTGCGCGTAGCAAAACGTGTAACAGAAGTGGACGGCAAGCGCGGCGCCAAGGGATATCGCGCTGTTTTGACGTCGGCCCAGGATCATCCCGAATGACCTCGGCCCGCGACCCCGGCCGGGACCTCGGCCCCTTACAGGGGGGCCGACGGGCCGAGGTCACGTCCTGTCCCCGGCGGTCGGCCAGGCCGAGGTGGGCCGAGGTGGGCCGAGGTCGGAGGAGAAAAAGACGATCAACCATCAAGGAGGTCACATCGTGACAGAACAACCCGACCGCGAGGCGTACGCCACCACGGGCGTGCTCGAGGCCCGCTGCCCGCACTGTGGCGCAGCACCTGGCGCATGGTGCCGCGGCGACGACGGCCGCGGTGTCCGGCGCATCCCCTGCGTGGGCCGCCTCGCAGCCGCCGTACGCGCGCTCCGCGGCGGCGGCACCGACCCCAACGAGGGCGATAGCGGCGAACGCGACCTACGGGACGGCTATCCCGAATACCGCAGGCCCCCAACCGATGTGGTGCGCAAGACGCCGCCCAAGGGCGACCTGCCACCGATACAGGCCGGCCCCGGCCGCTACGTCTCCGACGAGGTCATCACAGCCCCAGACGGCAACCTTGCCGGCGTCACCCACACCGAGGCCGCCGCGTATATCGCGCGGCCGATCATGCCGAAAACAGTAAAAGGAGAAGGAAAATGAGCGACACCGAAACCACGACCGAAACCACTGAGCCTACCGTAGAGGACCGCCAAGACGCCGAGGTCAGCGCCGATGCGTTGGAGGCCGTTGCCCAGGCCACCCTGCACGCCGAATTCGAGGACGCCCTTCGTCCGCCGACGGCACCTGCTGACGCCGAGGCCGAGGTTGACGCCGACGCGGCTAACGAGGATGGCGACGGCGACGGCGACGGCAGCGCCGAGGGCGAGGGCGATGGCAAGCCCAGCCGCGAAGCCGCCAAGCTGCGACACCGCGCACAAACCGCCGAGGCCGAGAGGGACGCGCTGGCAACACAACTCGAAGCCATGCAGCGCGCCGCCATCGACAGCCACGTGACCGCGATGGGTATGAAGCCGGCCGCACTGTGGGCTTCGGGCGCCAACCTCGCCGACCTGCTAGGCGACGACGGCACACCGGACACCGCCAAGGTTGCGGCCGCAGCCGAGGCGGCGAAGGAAAGCCTCGGGGTCACCACCTACACACGGCCACGGGCAGGGCTGCAGTCCGGTGCGATGGCGCACCAGCCGCGGCGCGACAAGTGGGTGGAGGCGTTCGGGCCGCGCGATTGAACGCGCTTGGCGGCGCGCCAGGCGTAATATGTCCATCGCGGCGCGGGCCGCTCGGCTGTATGGCCGAACCCCGCCGCACGCTCAGCCCTTGGAGGGCAACCCGGCGACGGCTGTACATGCCGCCCGGTTTCACCCACCCGATGGTTTCCCCTCCTTGAAAGGACTTGAGCGACAATGGCTATCACCACAACCCCAACCACGGCGGCCGCATGGTCACCCGACGTCTACACCTTCGCGCCCGAGGACGTTCTGCCCAACGCCCTTATCCTCCAAACCAGTTTCGTGGCCGGCGATATTGAGGGCGACGAACCGTCGCTGCATGTCGGCTACGTGACCGACACCCTGGACGCGACGTACGTCGCCGAGGGCGCCGAAATCGCCGACAGCTCGCCAGGTTTAGACGAGGTCGAGATCAAGACCAAGAAAATCTCGCGCCTGGTCAACCTGAGCAACGAGCAGTACAACCAGCAGCAGACGGCGGCAACGGTCGCCGCGTCGGTGGCCCGCGACCTGACAGCCAAGGCCGACCTCTCGTACCTAGGCGAGAACGCCGACCCGCTGATCGGACTGCTGCACGCAGCCGACGTCATCGACGGCGGCGCCGTATCTGACAGCCTGGACGCGCTGGTCGACCTCGTTGCCGAACTCGAGAACAACGGCTCCACGCCAAGCGCAATCATCCTCGACCCGCTGAGCTGGGCGGCCGCACGGAAGCTGAAGGTCGGCACCGACTACAACGCCGCCTTGCTGGGTGCCGGCACCAACGATGCCCAACCGATGATGTTGAGCCTGCCAATCTTTCGCTCGCGGTTCATCCCAGCAGGCACCGGCATCGTCGTCGACAAGACAGCCATCGCCAGCGCGGTCGGACCCGTCAAGATAGCAACCAGCGAGCACGCCCTCTTCTCCAGCGACGCCGTGCAAGTAAGGGCCACCTGGCGTATCGGCTGGAAGCTTGTGCGGCCGACCCGCATCGGACGCTTCACCGTAGCCAGCGCCCCCGGCGGCAGCTGAGAAACGTGGAGCAGAGCGGTGCGGCAGTAGTGCTGGCTGGCATGGCAACCGGCACCACTGCGCCCTGCCCACGCCGATGGCCGCGCCCGACCCTGCCGAGCGTCGGGCGCGGCCACGGTCCAACAACACCGCCAAGCTGCCGGCGCACCACCGCGCACCCGCGCCAGCATCACTGCAGGCCAGGAGCGTGCACGGTACCCCCGAGGGTATGGGGCCATGGCCCCCCGAGTGCCCGAAGGGCATCGCCGGGTTGCATAGCGTCTCGCTCTCTGTACAGAACGCGACCGTTTGCGGCTACCGCCATTCTGTACGGCCAGCAAACTAGGGAGGTGACTGAGACGGTGGAACGGCTCGGCCTGTGAGTCTGTACGAATACGCAACCGCTCCTGGCTTGAAGGCCAGACTGTAGGCTGCGCGTGTGGGTGGGTGTTGTCGGGACCGCGAAAGGAACGGCAAAAATGGCTGATGAGCCCGAGGAGAAACCCGAGGAGAAAGTGGTCCAGATCCTGGTCAACGTCAGTTGGCCAGCGGATACGTACGAGGACGCCGAACCTACTAATGTATTCATTTTCAATGACATCGGTGAAAACGTGTGTTTTGCATTCGGTTTTGCACCACCCCCTCCTGCCCCCGAAAGATTCGCTGAGGATGGGGTAATCAATATTGAAGCGAATAGGAGCCGCGCTTTTGTAGTCCCGAAGTCGATGATTCTTAACCTGCGCACTGAACTAAATAGGTACATCGAAGAAAACCGGCAGGCTTTCGGGTTAGGTGATGACTCCGATGCAGAGTAAGACATACCCTGCAACCGCGGAATCGAACGGGTACGTAGTACATAGTGAAGCTGCTGTAGCCAGTCCCTTGATGAGCTACGTAGACCGCGCGGTAGAACTCATTGAGCACGCATCACGGCTGGCTGTCCCCACCGGCGCTACGTTCACCAGTGACGCAGGTACGTTGAATATCAAACGCGACGCCCTGGCTGAACATAAGGCGGTACAGCACGAATGGCGTTTTATCGCTCGCAAGCTCGCTATGCTTAGCCGCTTCCAAGAAGGCTGGGATTACGCCCATTCGCAGCCACTGCAGGCAGGAGCCCAAGCAAACTATCTTGAATGGCTCGCAACCGTTTCCCCTGACCGGATGGGCGATGCCGAGCCGATGCTTACGGACGAGGGGCATATCCGCCTTGAGTGGCGCCAGAACGGATATACGAGTATCGCTGAGATTGGAGCCGATTCGCTGTACCTGGCCGTGCTGGCGCCTGTCCGTTCAGACGACGACGCCGAGGAATATGAAAGTTTCGAGCAAGACGCGCTCGACCGTTTCTTCCGTAATGGCATTCTTCGGTCGTGAGCGCGCCCCAATACCCAGGAGTTCGCCTTACCGATCAGGCTGAATTGCTTCGACGCGTTGCGCCTATTGGGAAAAGTAAGGGCACTGTCGGTGACAACCCAGGAATCGAGGCCTTTAAACCAGATCCCGATTCCAGTGCGTTCCGGCCCGGCGACAGGGGCTCCGATGACAACGGCGGCCTCTCGACGAAGCGGGCTGCCGAAGATCCGAAGGACGTGTATTGGGCGTATCTCCGCTCCTCCAAGACGCCTGGCGCGCGAAAGGCGCTGGGAACTTGGGGGTTCACGGTCGGTGAGGCAGATTCCCTTCAGTTGCCGTGTTACGACGACGCCGGCATCGATGACGCCCATCCTGAGAACCACGCAACAGTCTGGTTCCCAATGCCATCCGAGCTGTCCAGAAAGAAGTTGAAACTTCTCTTCGACCGCCTGGCCTTAGAACTCCGAAAGTTTGCCTTACAACACAAGTGCCTTTTCCGGGCAGAGGACCCCGAGGCCGATGCACGTTCTCTGCAGGAGACGCCGTCCCCGGGCGATCAAACGGCTGCCAAGGCTGAAGAAAAGTCCACGGGGCCGCACGAGTAGTAGCGCCGGCGGGACTGGCGTTCGCCACGCATTGCCCTAACCTACTTTTCACCGCGCGCTGAAAGCGCCGCACGGCGCGGCGCCCACTCGTGGCCAGATGCACGGCCGCGACGCGGGCTGTCAGCGCATTCGCAGGGGAGTTGACGGAGCGGTACGCCCTACCGGTGTACGTCTAACCTCGCGTGCATGGAGATCGAACAGAAGTACGTGGCCGCCCTAAACGATGGCATTGTCAACGCGACCGACGTCGGCTACCTGGGTCTGACTGATGCCCAATTCGCAGCGTTCCTGTACGTTCTTGCCTGGTATATGGGCGGGAAGCGCGAGGGAGTAGACGGTTTTGTTGTCGGCGCAGCGGACACGGATGCTCGCACCCTCACTGTCTACTGGATAGCAGGTGACTCCATCGGATCTCTGACAGTGGCAGGCACTGACGTTGGAAATTCTGCATTGCCTCCGATCAGCGGCTGGCTGCGTTCGGTGCGAGACGTCGAGAAGCTGGCACTCAGTGGCGTCGTGAAGATTGAGAACGTCACGAACGAAAAGGATGTTCGACCCATTGTGCTCATTGTCTTCCGCGGCGAGCAGCCCATCGAAATTTCGGCCGACCGGCCGAATGAGCGTGCCCGTAGACAGGCAAGAGACTTCATCGCCCGTCTGCTAGTACTTATCGGTGGCCTGCCCTCATAGGCTCTGTGGGCGACCAGTGGTCGGCTGCACGTTGGCTCGGCGGCGCCGCTGCCGCTGGTCGGTTTGGCGGTGTCGCGGCTAGTTCCATGGGTCCCCAACGGAACGCCGCGGACATGATTTGCCGGTGTTCGTATTCGGCGCGTGCCGCTAGGGCGTCGCGGCGCTGCTGGCGGCGCACGGCGGCGTAAACGCCCCCGCCGGCCGCGACAACGGCCAGCAGCCACGGGTGCGCCACCACCATCGCGAGCACCACGATGGCCACGGTGACGGCGGCGGCCGGGTGCCGGTCCGGCCAGGTGCGGTGCGAGCACCGCGCCTCAAGGCCGCACCGCGGACACGCGTGCACGGTCACAGCCCAACCTCGGCGGCCTCAACGGCGAGTGTCAGAAGATCACCCGCATTCGATACCCCCCACCGCCGGCAAATTCGGACCGCCCCGTCAACGCTGTACCGGCGCACCATCTCATCGAGCAGCACCCACATGGGAGGGCACCCATTTTCCCGCCAACGTTGCTCAGCCGCCACATCCTCCCAAGGCTCCATATCTTTCCCCTACCTCCACTGGTCACCATTTCGCTCGAATAGTGCAGGACCGCAACAGGGTTCGCAGCGGTTCCATGTTTCTCGGCGCAGGTTACGCCGCCTTTCGCCAGACGGGGTCGCGGTGGGCCGCAACCTCCTTCGCTTTCGGGCACCACGTTTCGGACCATTTCCCCGCACCGCGCACTGATCGTCTGTTAACGTGCCGGTCAACTACGGTCGGGGCCGTAGCTCACGGGGTTAATCACCGCAGGGGTAGCAATGTCTTGGTTTGGGATAATCCTGCTCTCGGCGCTTTGCGGTGGCATCGGCTGCGCGATCAACCAGGCTAAAAACCGCAGCGGCCGCGAGGGATTCGTGCTCGGGTGCCTGCTGGGTCTCATCGGGATCATCATTGTGTTGTGTCTGCCGAAGCTGCCGGCCGCTGAGTTGCCGCGGCCGTGGCCGACGTTGCCGCCGCCGGGGTGGTATCAAGACCCGGCAGATCCGACTCGGAATCGGTGGTGGGATGGTGCGCGGTGGTCTGACCCGCCGCCGATACCGCCGATGCCGTCCGGGTATCGGCCTAGTCCGACAACTTACGAGCCCTGGCAATTTAATAGCGTGAAACTGGCCCCTGGAACACCGATCAAAGTGGTTGCTGCTGGGGACGAACACGAAGGGCAGGTTGGCGTGGTTCACGATCTAGTAGACGAGGACGAGGACGGCCTCGATGTTTGCGTGAAGTTCCACGGCGACAAAGAAATATATGCGTTTAGCCATGACGAGCTGATTGCTATTCGAACGCCGACAAGCTGAGTGAGTCGGCGCGCGCCAGACTGGCATACGTAGTCGCCAGACGATTGATCGCGGTCGCCGTGGCCTGCGTGGCGGATCGTCGTTTTAGCCCCGGCGAAGAACGGTCCGTCTTGCCCGCCACAGTGACCAGCGAGGTAACTTTGGCACGTATTTGGCACGCCGCCGCGCCCTGGGCCGAGAAATATGCACTGACGTGCAGTAATGCTGGTGCGCGATACTGGGATTGAACCAGTGACCTCTTCCGTGTCAGGGAAGCGCTCTCCCGCTGAGCTAATCGCGCCGGGAAACCAAAAGCTGGAGGTGGAGACGGGAATCGAACCCGTGTGCACGGCTTTGCAGGCCGTTGCCTCACCACTCGGCCACTCCACCGCTGGGATTGATGCCACTTGCACCTTCGAGCGGATGACGGGATTCGAACCCGCGACCCTCACCTTGGCAAGGTGATGCGCTACCAACTGCGCTACATCCGCGCGCCTCGGACGAGATCGTCGCCCGGTGCGAAGCACGACGATAGTCGACGTGAGCGGGCACATACAAATTTCTTGGTACGAGCCGTGTCTAGGCTAGCGCGTCGACCTGCCGACGCTGTGGCCGGTATTGTCGGCGGTTGGCGCATGCTAGTCTTCGACGTCGTTCGCCATCTCGGCGCCGGTCCCGTGGCTCAGTGGGAGAGCGTCCGCTTCACACGCGGAAGGTCGCTGGTTCGATCCCAGCCGGGACCACTCACATTCACGCACGTAGAATAGGGTATCTAGCCTAGCGAAACAATCCCGGTGTTATGCCGGTGTTATCAACTAATGTGGCCGCCCAGTGGGTTCTCCGCCTACCAAATGCCGAGTGTAGGAGGACAAACCAACCATGACGACCACAACCAACCCGTTCCCCAACGTCCCACTGCCTGCCGGCGCGGGCATAGTGGACGAGTGGCTGGATGCCGGCACACCACACGCCTACAGAACGTGGCACGGCTGGCACCGCACCATCGCCGCCGACGATCCCGGTGACCGACCGTGGAGCGACGACATTGAGGTGTACGTGCACGGCACCCAAGCCACCGACGGCACTGTCACACGGCACATTTCAGTGCACCAGCTGCACGCCGACAACCCAGTCACAGCAGCGCAGGCACGCCAGCTCGCGCGCACCCTCATGGCGGCCGCTGACGAAGCTGACATGATGGCCGACCACGATGCTGTCAGTGCGGACGACGAGAATGTCGATTCATGAGTAGGCATTGGTGTCGGCGGTGTGGGCAGGAGCGGCGCTGCTCCCACGGCAGTTGGCCAGACAGGCATCCGGCCGCTGCGGTCACGCTGGCCGTGTTCGTGCTGGCCATGACCTGCGTCCACCCGTGGCTTGTCGGCGGTGTTGTCGTCGGTGGGACCGTGTATCTGGCAATCTATGAACGTCGGCGGCGGGAGGCGCTCGCAGCCCGCGCCGACTGGGAGCACCGCGCGCTGCTGGCGCGGCCGCTGCCGCAACTGCCGGCGCCGGTCGTGCCGCGGCGCCGGGCAGCCGACCACTGGTCGACCACAGAACCGATTCGGAGGAGCGCGTGACCAACGAGCTTGACTTGCTGGAATGGTGGGAGCGGCGATCTGACGACCAGCGCACGGCATTGAAGCAGGCCGCCCAACAAGGCGATATGGGAGCCGACACGGTGCAACTCCTCATCAACACCCGCTGCCCTGGGAGCCCGATTGGCACGAAGTGGGAATCTCAACCGCAGTACGCGTGGAGCTGGCCCGAGAGCGTGCGCACGTTCATCATCGCGCAGTAGAGGTGCAGCGGTAACACGGAACCCATTAGCCGGGTGGCTCACGCTGTGTCAGAGGCACCTGGCTCTAGCTCGTCGCTGTCCGCACGCCTCAGTAAGTCGAAAAGATCAGGCGCCTCTTCATCGTCGCCCTCGTCAACAAACGCGAAGATGTCGGGTGCCGTGAGGATCTTGTCTTGCGCCCGTTGCGCCTTCTCACGCTTCTCGCGCTTGTCGCGCAGCTCCTGCTCGCGCTTCCGCACCTGCTCCGCGGTCCGTCGAGCTTGTTCTGGATACTGCGCATAGTCGCGCTGCAAAAAGACCATTAATCGCGCGCAGTCTTCGCACACGTCATCGTCGTCGTCGGGCTGGAAGCTGCCTGGATAGACCACCTGCACGCGCCTGCTGCAGATCGCCTCTGGAGCGTCAAAGTACTCGAAGTGCCGAAGCTCGTGCCGGCCTACCAGCCGTCGAAGCACATACTGGTGCAAACGCTTGACGGGATCATTGAGCAAAACGGCATGCACATAGATACGGTCGTCATCATGCCTAGGCGACCGCTTCGCAGCAGCTCGTGTATCAGGAACAAACATTGGACAGCTGCGGGAATGCTATCGCGGCTAGCCGCCCACATCGGGTAACGACACGCCGTTAGACGTACGCCGGCACGCCGGACCGCTGCGTCAACCCCCCTGCGGCGGTGACAACCCGCGCAGACTACGAAGACCGCGTGCTGATGGCCGCGCGGCCAGTTCCTGTAGTGCCGCCGACTCGGGAGCCCGTAATGTTGGCGAACATGCAGTTGCCAACCCAGCCTCAGCGGATTGCCGAGAATGTCGTCCGAAGAACCAGCAGCTGACAAGCGCCTTGAACTCGCTTATGCCGCCGCTCAGGACAGGCTGAAGGCGCAGAACGAAACTCTTGCAAACACGCGGACGCGGGCTAACAACCTGCTTGCCACCACCGCGCTGTTCATCTCGTTCTCGGCGGGCGTCGGATTGATCAACACCGATCCGAACAAGGGCCTGGTGTTGTGCCCGTTCCTGGCTGCCGTTCTTCTGCTGGTGGTGGTGATACTCGGTGGTTGCGTCCTATTCATAGCGTGGCCGGCAAAGAGCTGGAGCCACACCCCGTCGGCACGGGTCATCCTCGAGCGGGTCGACGCCGGCGAGGATGAGGCGACCATCCGAAGATTCGTTACCTGCAAGATGATTGAGGGCGCAGACCGCAATCACGACAAGTTACAAGCGCGGCAAATCGCCTTCCGCGTAGCGGTCGCTTTGCTCATTGTGGAAGTAGCGTTGCTCGTCGGCGCTCTGGCCCTGTACTGAGGGGGATAAATGACAGATGACTTCGACAATTGGCACGATCCCGCCGACGACCAGTTCAGCGAGAAAACGGCGAAGCGCGACGACCCACGGCACCGCGAGGAGCGCCGCAGCATAGACGGCGCGCGGGATCGGCCAGAACGGCGAGACAAAGACATGGGTAATCGCCCACAACCGCGTGACAAAGACACGGGCGGCCGAGGGAAACATCGCGACAAATAGGCGCGCGCCGGTAATTCAGGCGACTGACGACCTAATCGCCTCGACAAATTGATCCCACCGCTCACGCACCGCCGGCTGATACAGAGAAGTCGGACCCAGGACCTCCACCGGACTCGTATCGGTAAACCTGAGCCTCACAGTGGTGGCTGTCGACCACCATTGCTGCGGGTTCTGCGCGACCATGCTTACGACATTGTCGAAGCCGACCTCGACGACTGAGGACAACGGACGTGCCCACGCGGCGCCTACCTCCATCGTCACCTTGTCGGACTGGAAGCTGCTGGCTTCTTCGACGGAGTCGTAGAAGGGCGCGTTAAATGTCAGTTCGGTGTGCCCGAGCAGCTGTCGCGTCACGATCCAGTTCGACCAGACGGAAGTGGGCGGCGCCTCAGAGGACATCTGCGTTGAGGCCCACGAGGCAATGATTTCGTCATCCCTCGCCAGCGCCGCAACCGAGAAGTAAACGGCCCTGGGCGGCAGCCGATGTTCGATTCCGAGGTGCCGACTTAGACGGTCCCAGTCGGCTTCCGTTATGTACATGGCCTCGACGGTACGACCGGCCACCGACAAAGTGCACCGAGACGCCCCGTCACAACCCGAGCCGTTCGACCGTCTCGACCGTGGTCTCCGCGCGGAACGACACTCGGTCATCAGCAGACACGACCGCGACGAACATCGGCCTTCCCGGCTCCAGACGGAGCCGGGAAGGCCGAGGCAGCAAGTAGGCAGGCACCTCAAGCGTCGCCCCAAGAACGCCCCGCGCCCGCCACTCCTCGAACACCGGCGGAATATGCCTGCCAGCGCGCGTGTACGTGCTGAACATCCCCACCTCAGCCTCAATTGCCTCCGCAACCGCGGCATAAACCCCGCCGTACTGCCTCTCCGACTGGGGTGCCTTCCTAACCATCCAACGCCGCCTTCCGATCCCAGCGATACTTTGCCGCCTGCTGGTGCTGCCCACTTTTGGGCTTCTCGACGCGCAGCGCCAACTTCGCCAGCGCATCCAACTTCAGCCGCTCGCAATGCCGTATCTCCGCAGACATGTTCGACAGCACCGTGGGCCGCGCCTCCCCTGCCAGCTCGCTGCGGTACACCCCGCGCAACTCTTCGGCCCGGTTCGCGGCGTCGCACGCCGTATCGAGTGCCGCCAACTCCCGCTCATCGAACTCAAGCGCCTCCCCCGCTTCCTGTCCCGCGCGCTGGAGGGCCGCGTCCATGTCGGCGCGCAACCGCCTACCGGGCGCCAGCCTGCGCTTCGCTGTCATGGGCGAATCACCCTCCTCGCCAAAAGTTCTGGGATGCGATGCGCCGAGCCAGCGACCCTATGCCGACCGGCTGGCCGTTCTGGCAAACAAGGGGACCCCGCCCCTATGCTTTCAAGCTGAGGTGACGCTGTAGTTAGCAAACTACCTGCCATGGTGTGCCTTAGCCCAGCGCGTCGGCTGGGTGCAGTGGTGACCGGCGCTTGCCGCTGCGCCGCCAACGGCCACGCGCAGCCTCGGCTTGGGTTTTGGGCTGGTGGCAGGGAACGCAGAGGGTGACGAGGTTGTCGAGCACGTCGGCGCCGCCTTCAGCGCGGTTGTGGATGTGGTCGACGTGCAGCTCGCCGCTGTTGGGTTCGCTCTGGTAGCCGCACTGCTGGCAGGTGTAGTCGTCGCGCCGTAGGCAGGCGCGGCGCAGTCGTGTCGGTGTGTTCCAAGGCATCGCAAATCCCTTTCGTGTGGACCGTGGCCGCGCCCGACTGCTCGGCAGGTGGTCGGCCGCGGCCAACGGGTGTGGGCAGCGGGCGCGGTTGGTGCGGCTGCCATGCCAACCGCACCAACCGCCGCTCCGCGCTCCACGTCTAGCTGCCGCTGGGTGCGCTGGCGACGGTGAACTTGCCGACGCGGTCGGGCCGCACCAACTGCCACCCAATCCTCCAGGTGGCCCGTACTTGCACGGCGTCGCTGGAGAACAGGGCGTGCTCGCTGGTTGCGATTTTGACGGGTCCGACCGCGCTGGCGATGGCTGTCTTGTCAACAACGACGCCGGTTCCCGCTGGGATGAACCGCGAGCGAAAGATGGGCAGGCTCAACATCATTGGTTGGGCGTCGTTGGTGCCGGCACCCAGCAAGGCGGCGTTGTAGTCGGCGCCGACCTTCAGCTTCCGTGCGGCCGCCCACGACAACGGGTCAAGGATGATTGCGCTTGGCGTGGAGCCGTTGTTCTCGAGTTCGGCGACGAGGTCGACCAGGGCGTCGAGGCTGTCGGTTACGGCGCCGCCGTCTATGACGTCGGCTGCGTGCAGCAACCCGATCAGCGGGTCCGCATTCTCGCCAAGGTACGAGAGGTCGGCCTTGGCTGTCAGGTCGCGGGCCACCGACGCGGCGACCGACGCCGCGGTCTGCTCTTGGTTGTACTGTTCCTGGCTCAGGTTGACCAGGCGCGAGATTTTCTTGGTCTTGATCTCGACCTCGTCTAAACCTGGTGCCGCGTCTGCGATTTCGGCGCCCTCGGCGACGTACGAGGCGTCCAGGGTGTCGGTCACGTAGCCCACATGCAGGCTCGGCTGGTCGCCGTCAATGTCGCCCGCCACGAAACTCGTTTGGAGGATGAGGGCGTTGGGCAGAACGTCCTCGGGCGCAAAGGTGTAAACGTCGGGTGACCATGCGGCCGCCGTTGTGGGAGTTGTAGTTATAGCCATGAGTGGCAAGTCCTTTCAGGTGCGCAGGAAAACCCGCGCGAAGATTTAACGGGGTTTTCGGCCGCGCACCTGGCGACTTGGCCGGCCTGCACCTGGCAGGACACCACCCACTTTACAGCTAAGGCACCGCCAAGCGCGGTCAATCGCGCGGCCCGAACGCCTCAACCCACTTGTCGCGCTTGGGCTGGTGTGACATGGCCCCCGACTGCAGCCCCTGCCGCGGCGGCTTGTAGATGGTGACGCCGAGTGTCTCTTGCGCGGCCGCGGCGGCCGCCTCAACCTTTTTCACGTCAGGCATCCCGTTCTCGTCAAGGAGATCCGCCAGGTTGGCGCCTACAGCCCACACAGCGGCGGGCTTGAGCCCCAGGCTGGTGACGTGGTTGTCGATGGACGCGCGTTGCATGGCCTCGAGGCGTGTTGCGAGCGCATCCCTTTCGGCCTCGGTGTCACGTAGCTTGGTGCGCCACTTGGCCGCCTCACGGTTGTTGGGGTCGCCCTCACCGCTACCCTCGCCGCCCTCGCCGTCGCTATCCTCGTTAGCCGCGTCGGCGTCAACCTCGGCCTCGGCGTCAGCAGGTGCCGGCGGCGGCCGCAGGGCGTCCTCGAACTCGGCGCGCGCCGTGGCTTGTGCAACGGTCTGCAACGCCTCGGCGCTGATCTCTGCGTCTTGGCGGTCCTCTACGCTAGGCTCGCTGGTTTCGGTCCTGCTTTCGCTGTCGCTCACTTTCCTTCTCCTTCTGCTGTTTTCGGCATGATTGGCGGCGCGATGTACGCGGCGGCCTCGGTGTGGGTGACGCCGGTGAGGTTGCCGTCTGGGTCTGTGATGACCTCGTCGGAGCCGTAGCGGCCGGGGCCAGTCTGTATCGGCGGCAGGTCACCCTTGGGCGGTGTTTTGCGCACCACATCGGGTGGGGGCCTGCGGTATTCGGGGGTAGCCGTCCCGCAGGTCGCGTTCGCCGCTGTCGCCCTCGTTGGGTTCGGTGCCGCCGCCGCGGAGCACGCGTACGGCGGCTGCGAGGCGGTCGACGCAGGGAATACGGCGGACACCGCGCCCGTCGTCGTCTACACACCATGCGCCAGGCGCTGCGCCGCAATTAGGACAGCGGGTTTCGAGTACGCCGGTGGTGGCGTACGCGTCGCAGTCTGGTTGTTCTGTCATGCCGTGATTCCTTCCTCTAACTGATCGCTCAAAATCATCATGGGCTGGTTGCCCCTTTCTTCTTTGACCTCGGCCCACCTCGGCCGACCTCGGCCTGGCCGACGGCCGGGGATAGGACGTGACCTCGGCCCGTCGGCCCCCCTGTAAGGGGCCGAGGTCACGGCCGGGGTGGCGGGCAGAGGTCATTCGGGTCGATCCTGGGCCGGGGTCAAAACAGCGCGATATCCCTTGGCGCCGCGCTTGCCGTCCACTTCTGTTACACGTTTTGCTACGCGCAGGTCTGCAACGGCATCGCGGACTGCAGCCTGCCTGAACTGGTGGCCGGCCTTACGCATCTCGGCATAGAGCAACTCCATGGAGGCGACGGTGTGGTCGGGTAGCGCGGCTATTACGTCGTACACAGCGTCGGCCAGTTCGGCGCTGTAATCCTTCCCCTTGGCAGGGGCTGGTGCGTCGTCATCGTCCTTCGGCGCGAAGAAGCGCATCGTGAAGTCAGGCCCGATAGTCTCTGAGTCGTCGACGATCAGCGTGCCCATGAAGGTTTTGCCGGGGATTCCCGCGGGCCGCCCGTGGGCGCGGAGGTGGCCCGGCCGGTCCTTGGTGACGAAAATGTAAGAGCGGCCCCGCATCTGGCGCCCAAAGGGCTCTTTGTTTTCCAACAAGATTCGCGCCCCGTCGATGGCGTTGCCTTTGTGTACCGAGCCGTAAGCATCACGGCCGCGGCCCTCCCGGTCCTTGGGCAGGTGGTCGCAGGCAATGGTGGCGGCACCGACGCGCAGGAATGGGGTCACAAGTCGGCGCCGGAACGCGGCCGCACCGGCGGCGTCTTTGATCTCATCGCTGTGCAACGCCATGGCCTCGTTAACGCCGTCGTGAATCACCAATGTGGGCGGTGGATCCAGCAGCGTTGCAATCCATTCGATTCTGGCGGCGCGCGCTGGTGCGACGAACCGCAGGCGTGCGTCGATCAACGCGGCGTCCACGCCAAGCAGTAGCAGACGTTCAACCGTAGAGCCGGGATCGCCCTCCTCGTAGTGGCAGTAGACGACGTAGTTCCCGGCGAGTAGTTCAGCGGCTACACAGCCAACCGCGAACCATGTTTTGCCTGACTCGGTTTCGCCGAGAAGTGAGTGTTCCCGACCGGGGTAAACGACTTTCAGCCCATCAGAACGCGTGATACCGAGCGTCGTCTGCGGCTGCACTACTTCCCCGCGTATATACGGCCCTAGGTCGATAGGCTCCCAGGTTGAGGGGACATCGTCGCCTTCATCGCGTCGCCGTCCACTGTCGCGGTGCGGACCTTCTGGCTCTGGTTCAGGTGGGCCGGGGTCGTCGGGGTGCCAGCCGTTGGTGTAGGCGGCCGGCTCTGCGTGCGTCATTGCGCCGCCCGCCTAAGCCATGGCCGCGCGTCGTAAAAGGCTGCGCGGGAGCGCATCTGGTTGCCCATCGCCGGCCAGTCGGCGGCACCAGCAATGGCCCTGGCCGCCGCTGCTTGGGCGGTCTGCGCGACCTCTTTGCGGAGCACGTGGTGCTCGCCGTCCACCGCGAGGGCGAGGACTTTGCGTGGATCTCCGTCGGCCATCGCGCACCATGCGGGACTGCCCGCCCACGGGAGCTGCCCGGTATTGGCCTGCGCGAGCATCCGCTCAACGAATTGGTGCGTCTCCCACCACGACACTTGCTGCGAGGCAATGGCGTTCGGTTGTGCGGGGCTGCTACCCTTGGGGTGGGTTTGGTAACCGTGGTTGGGGCTCCCTTGCGGGGGGGCTCCAACTTTTTTGGTCGGCGGCCCATCCCGGTCCTTCACGCCGCGCCGCCAATCGGCCCGAGCAGGCGGGCAACGCTGTCGCGCTCTATCCGTATCTGACGCGGCCCAACCCGGTGCGCGATCAGCGTGCCGTCTGTGATGCGGCGGCGCACAGACCAGATGGAGGTGCCGGTCGCTTCGGCCACCTGCTTCATGGTGAGTAGTTCGGGCAGGCCAGTGCTGTGCAGTTTGTTGCTGCGGCCCGCTGTGTTTGCTGCGTTCATGGCGCTAACGCTAAGTTCCGCACATGTTGTGTCCGGCGCGAAAACTGTTGCAAATCAACGCATTCTAGTTGCAGTCCCGCACGTAACCCCTGACTGGTGCTAACCAGCTAAGCGCGTGTGACGTGCGGATATATGGTGTTGCGGCTATGCGACTGCACACGCAATTTGTTTGTGCCTCAGTACCATCGGTGTTCTTGACTTACGCGGCGATCTCATGTGGCTTGGTTGGTGGCCAGCGCGGAGAGTGCGTCGGCGATCTCGGCGTCGCGGCCGCTGACAATGCCTTGGTAAATCAGGCTGGCCGTGACCGTGGAATGGCCGAGCCGGCCCATGGTTTCGACCAGGTTGCCGACGCGGGCGGTCTGCGTGCCCGCGAAGTGCCGAAGATCGTGGATGGCGGGCCGCGGCTTTTTCTTGCCGTCGCGTCCAATGTCCGCGAGCGCCGCCTTGAAGTACCGCCGGAACGTCTTGTCGGACAAATGGCAGCTGCGGGCGGGCTCGAAGACAAGTTCGTCGGCGCCTTTGGCGACGTGCGTGGCCAGGTGGTGGAGCAGGGCGGGCCGAATGTGGGGCGGGGTGACGACTTTGCGGCCCTTCTTCGATTTCGGGGTGTCTACATGGCACTTGCCGTCGCGGTGCACCACGCCACGCTCCACGGCGATGAGAGCACAGTCGGCGCTGAAATCTTTGCGCCTAAGCTCCGTCACCTCGCCCCACCGCAGGCCGCACCATGCGCTTATCAGGATAAGTGCTTTGAACCGTTCGTCGATGGCGTCGGCCACCTGGCCAACCTCGGGAACATCGAGGATGACGGGCTGCTTCTTGCTTGAGGTGCCGCCGGCGCCGCTGATTTGTGCAGGGTTGGCAGGGAGGTGCCCGTCAACGACTGCGGTGGCCAGCACGGCGTGCAGCAGCCCGTAGGCGTGGGCGCGGTAGGTGGGCTTGTCCACCAGCGTGGTCGCGTGCCACTGGCGGACAGCCTGGACGGTGATGTTGCTCAGCGGGATAGCGGCCAGCGTGGTCGGCTTGATGTGTTCCTCGAACAACTTGGTGTAGTGGCTCTTGGTGCGTGGTTTAAGGGGCTGGCCGCCCACTGTGCGTTGCTCGATCCACGTGGGCGTGTACTCGGCGAGGGTGATGCCCTTGGCCTGTTTTTCGGCGGCTCGTTGTGCCGGCGGGGTCCACACCTTGAGGTCGATGAGTCGCCGCTCGGCTGCCAGCCAGCCCTCGGCGTCCATCTTGGTTCCGAAGGTGCGCTCGGCCTTGTGGCGGGCCTTATCGGGGCCTATGTAGGAGGCGTGCCACCGCTTCGGTTGGCGGCGGCCGCTTTGGCGTAGCCAGCCCCAGCCGCGGTGTCCCTTCTTGCCGGGCATCCCTCGTCAACCCTCCAAAGCGGTGTTATGCGTATGTTATCCGCGTGCTAGATCGTGCTGGGTTATGCATAGTTATGCACCTAGCGTACAGTGGGCATCGCAGCAGGTAACAGAGGTATTATGGCTGGTATCAGCTGTGCGGAGCAAATCAACAGGCGGCTAATTCGATCCCAGCCGGGACCACTTCAAGACGGTGCAGCACGGGTACGCATTTCTGTGAGATTGGTGGCCTCGAGATCGCATCCGAAAGGGCGAAAATCCGCAGACTGCGGATCTTGGAGAATGTAACCCTCACTCAGCTCCGACAGCGGAACCCGTTGTATTGCATGTTCAGAACTCCTTACTCTCCCGGATTTACTCTCCCGGATCGCCGCGGTGGTCGACTGCGCCGACCATTTCCGGGGATCGTCCCGGCGATCACCATGAGGATTCTCCGGCCAACGGCACGGGTCAGTCACCGTTTTGTTGTCTGCCGAACCGATGCGCGGTCACGGCCGCCCTGCGCCATGAGAGGCGGAACCGTCCTGCGATAGCAGCGGTACGCTCGTCAAAGCCCTCGAACGAGGAAAAGGTGGAGGGATGCTAATGCCGAAACCCCCGGACGCTTCAGCAGCTGCCGGAATCGTGTTCGGTTAAATGTGGCGATCCACGAGAAGCTGCTCGCCGCCGTAGACGGCCGGCGCGGGATAGAAGCCGCCGACTCCCTGTGCCACGCTTGCGTGGTCTTCCTCGAGGTGGACGCAGCGGCGATTTCGCTCGTCTTCGATAGTGCTAGCAGCGGCACACTGGGATCCAGCAGCCCGGCCGCGCGCATGTACGACGAATTGCAGTTCACGCTCGGCGAGGGTCCGTGTCTGGACTCTGTCACGCGGCGGATTCCGATTCTGGTCGTCGACCTCGCCGATCCCGGCGAGGCTCGGTGGACCGCCTACGGGCCCGCCATGCTGGCTCACGGCATCAGAAGCGTTTATGCGATACCGGTCGTCGTGGCCGGCGAATTTGTCGGCGCCCTCGACCTGTTCCGTGCGCAGCCTGGCCCGCTGCCGGACGAGGATTTGGTCGGCGCGGTCGCCGCCGCGGAGCTTGCGGGCATCCCGCTGCTGGACCTCCTGGATGCGGACCTGCAGGCAGCCGTCGCCGACCCCACCAGCAATGCCTGGGCCGAACTCAACACGCTGAGCCGCTCGGAGGTCAGCCAGGCCACCGGAATG
The DNA here is from genome assembly GCF_010731775.1 of Mycobacterium mantenii. Classification (NCBI taxonomy): domain Bacteria; kingdom Bacillati; phylum Actinomycetota; class Actinomycetes; order Mycobacteriales; family Mycobacteriaceae; genus Mycobacterium; species Mycobacterium mantenii. Next base: position 435,282 of record NZ_AP022590.1, read on the forward strand.
CTCGTCGCCCAGCTGGAGGTTGAGCCGGCCGAGGCCCTTGCTCGGCTGCGCGCTCGCGCTTACGCCACCGGCCGCAGCGCCACCGACGTGGCCCGCGACATCCTCGAGCGCCGGCTGAAGTTCGAGGCCGACTGATGCCGGCTCGCATAGGCAGGAACAGTCCGGGAAGGAGGCACTGTGACTGACACTCCCCGTGAAACCCGGGTGCTCGACGCCGTCGTCTCGCTCGTCGACAGCCTGCTCGACGACTTCGACGTCGTCGACCTGCTGACCGACCTCACCGAGCGATGTGTCGAGCTGCTCGACATCGAGGCCGCGGGATTTCTGCTCGCCGACCCACTGCACCAGCTCCGGCTGCTGGCCGCCACCTCGGAGCAGGCCCGTGCACTCGAACTCTTCCAGCTGCAAGCCGACGAAGGCCCATGCGTGGACTGCTACACCACGGGTCGACCGGTTTCGGTCGCCGACGTGCAACGGGTGGCAGGGCGGTGGCCGCGGTTCGTTCCCGCCGCGGTGGAGGAGGGCTTCGCCTCCGTGCACGCCGTCCCGATGCGCGCCGCCGGCATCGTGTTGGGCGCGCTGGGTTTGTTCGGCACGCGCCCGGGCGAGCTCAGTGAGGCCGACCTGCTCGTCGGCCAGACCCTGACTCACATCGCATGCGTTGCGATCCTGACGGAACACCCGCCCACACCCTCCACCGTCATGCCGCAACTACGCTCCGCACTGACCAGTCGCGTCATCATCGAGCAGGCTAAAGGCTTCCTCCGTGAAACGCTGGGTGTGTCCGTCGAGGAGGCCTTCCATTTGTTGCGCACCTACGCGCGGACCAAACGCCAACACTTGACCGACGTCGCCCGCAGATTGATGACCGATCGGGATTCCCGCCCGATACTGCTGGCGGAGTTGACCGAACTCGCGGCCGCGCCACCGCGCTGAGGGTTTCAGCGATGCCGTGCGCGGGCGCGCCGCACGGCCTCTTCGACCAGCCGTTCGGCTACGACGTTCAGTTTCATGTTCTCGGTCTGGCTGATATGGGCGAGCCGGCCGAAGGCCTCGTCCGCGGTACTGCCCGACCTGCTACGGATGATGCCGATCGCCTGATCGATTACTGCGCGGCTGTCCAACGCGCGCTGCAATCGCAGCGTCCGTTTCTGGGCGTTGGCTAGCAACTGCGCGTTGTGCACGGATATCGCGGCGGGCTTGGCGAACTGGGAGCCCAACCGCACCGCGTGCTCGCCGAAAGCGTCGCGGTTTCTGGCATAGGCATTGATCGCCCCGATCACCTCGTCGGCAACGATAAACGGGAGCGCTAGCGCGGAGTGCACGCGCATCCGCGCTACCCGGCCACCGAAGTGCGGCCAACGGCTGTCACTGCCCAGCGATCCGCTCACTGTGGCTCGTTGCGACTGCATACAGGTGATGCAGGGCCCCTCGTTGAGTTCGTCGTACTGAACGGTGTCGATCTCGTCGACGAGTGTCGCGGTCGCCGCCCACGTCCGGACGCTGGATATGCCGTGTCCCGGGTCGATCAAGGCGACGCCCACACCGTCGGCATCGGGAATCGCCTGGGCGGCAAACTCCGCGACGTCCCGAAGGAGGTCGATCAACCCTTGGGCACCCGCCACGATCCCGGCCACTCCGCGGAGCCCGGCATACAGTTCCGCCTCGTCTGCTTCCCGTTGGGCGGGGGAGGGTTCGGATTGTGCCGGCGCTTTGCGACCGGGCTGGGCGTCGAAGTCGGTCAATATCGCCTCCTCCGACAAACTTACTCTTCGCGGCGTCCCCAGAGTCAGCCGACGAGCGTCAGCGTATGGACGCGTCGGAGCTTCCCCGACGGCGTCTTCGGGATCATTCCCGGCTCGAGCACAACCACATTGCGAGGCCGGACATCGACCTCGGCGACCACCTCGTGCGTCACCTGATGCTCGATGCGGCGCACCTCGGCCGGGTTCTGCCAGTCATTGGACTCCACCGCGACAGCGAACGTCTCCCGCGACCGTCCGGCATCCAGGCGCACCGCCACGGCACAGCCGGGCCGGACCCCGGAGACGCGCCCGGCGGCACGTTCGATATCGGTGGGGTAGACGTTGCGGCCGGCCATGATGATTACGTCCTTGACGCGGCCGCAGACGACGAGGTGTCCGGTCTCGGTGAGGTAGCCCAAATCGCCGGTGCCATACCAACCCTGGTCGTCCAGAGCCGCGACGAAACCGCCCATCGTCACGTAACCGGCCGTCACCGGTTCGCCGCGCACCTGAATGACGCCGACGCCGCGGGCGGACAGGATGTTGCCGTCGTCGTCGATGATGCGCGCCTCCAGCCCCTTCAGCGGACGGCCAAGCGTTGTCAGTCGCCGGGTTTTGCCCTTGGTCGCCGGAACCGCCCGGTGGAGCAGGGCGAGCAGGTCTGCGTCAACCTCGTCGATCATCAAGCCCGCGCCGCACTCGGAGAACGACACGGCCACGGTCGTTTCGGCCATACCGTATGCGGGCAGGATCGCCTCCGGACGTAGCCCGAACGGTTTGCCCGCTTCGCAAAAGTCTTCGACGTCAGCCGGTTCGACTTGTTCGGCGCCCGACAGCGCCCACCGCAGGCTGGACAGGTCGAACTGGCCGGGCTGGGCCAGCTTACGAAGGCGTCTGGCGAACATCTTGTAGGCGAAATTCGGCGCGGCGGTCATCGTGCCCTTGTACTTGTCGATGAGCTTCGCCCACAGCAACGTGTCGCACAGGAAGTCCATCGGCGTAACCTTGACCAGCTCCGCACCGAAATACATTGGCACGGTCAAGAAACCGGTCATACCCATGTCGTGGAACAGTGGCAGCCAGCTCACGATCACGTCGGTATCGACGTCGACTTCTGCGCCGATGAACATTGCCTCGGCGTTGGAAACGATATTGCGGTGCGAAACCTGAACGGCCTTGGGCGACCCGGTAGAACCAGACGTCAACTGCAGCAACGCAACGTCGTCTTCGCCGGTCGGGACCGGATCGATCGGCCGGTTGGCGAGCAGCTGCTCGATTGTCAGCACCCGCAGACCCAGCTGGGCCAGAAGTGGGGCCGCGGCCACGAAAGGGTCCGAGATGACGACCGTTTTGGCGCCGATCATCTTGATGACGGCGGCGGTTTCCTCGGCCCAGCGTCCAAGGTCGGTGCGTGGCGTGGGCTGATGGAGCATGGTGAGGCTGGCGCCGCGCATCCAGATTCCCTGCCCGGCAGGCGCAATCTCGGCTGGAGCACCCGCCAGCACCGGGACGGCGTCACCGCGGTCGACCCCCGCGGCGGCCAGGCCACCCGCGATCCGACGGGCGCGCTCATGCACCTCGCCCCAGGTGTGTCGGACGGGACAATTCGGCTCCCCGGTGACCAGGCCCTTCGAACTGGACTGGGCGGTGTCATACATGGTTTCGGTGAATTTGCTCAAGACCGTTCCTTTGGCTCCGGCGCCGCAGTCGGCGTCCGCCGTGCGCCGGGGTGTCTAACTGCGGACCCGCGCGCCCGGACGAAGCCAATGCGTCGGTGTTGCGGCGCCAAACTGTCGTCGAAGATGGTGGGAGTGCGCCGGCATTCCGGTGCTGGCGCGCTAGGAGTGCCGTCCGCCGGGTAAATGAGGTGGACGATGAAAGCAGCGGCAGAGCGCGCCCTCTTCATGCGCGCCACAGATGTTTCGTCGCTCCGATCGAAGCGCGGTCTCGAGCACTCAGACACACTGACGGTACATACTTGCGGGCAATCAGCCAGCGGGGCGCGCCGATGCTGCGGACGGGGGGCAGCGACCAAGGCTTGACCACCGGACTCCGTCAGGGGCAGTCCGAAAGGACAACCCTTCGACCGTCGAATTAACCGGGTATCCAGTCACATTGCGGCGGGGATCTCTTACAGATCGCCGCCGCACGTTTCTGGAGGCTGGGCAATCAACCGTGACAAACGATACCGCAGGGTGCTCGGAAATTGCTGATGCGGTGACCGTTCGGTACTGCCACGCGGATGGGCACCGCCGATACACCGCACTCGGCGGGCAACTAGCCCGGGGTCTATGAGAGGCGTAACGTTGTTGGTGCTGATTCCATCGGCCAGTCGGGAAGCAAGTTTGGCTGTAAGCCGGGAAACTTGATGAGCGCCTGCTCACGCTGCACAGTCCAAGGTCCATCCGTTTCGTTCCGGGACAGCGTGCGGATGTCGCTCATTCGCCCGCGATCCGGAGAACCATCACAACAGCCGGCAATCATCTGCGCCTGAAAGGCGCATTCCACAGTTCTGGTGCGTCAAACCATCGAGACGGGGCTTCGCCTATTCGATTAGGCGCTGGTCGGGTGGCTTGCCGCGGCGGCTGCGCCCGTTCCGCATTCTTAGTCGCCGATGAGCGCCGAGAACCCGACATACAAGCTCGATGAAAGAGAGCAAACATGGCGATTACCGACGTTGCGGCCTTCGCTCACCTAACCGATGCCGACATCGAGAATCTGGCCGTTGAGCTGGACGCGATCCGGCTGGACATCGAGGATTCCCGTGGCGAGCGCGACGCGCGCTACATCCGCCGCACCATCGCCGCGCAACGCGCCCTGGAGGCAGCCGGCCGGGTCATGCTGACCGGTAGCTCGAAACGCTTGGCGTGGTGGGCGGGAACGGTGACCCTGGGTCTGGCCAAGATCATCGAGAACATGGAGATCGGCCACAACGTCATGCACGGCCAGTGGAACTGGATGAACGATCCCGAGATCCACTCTGCGACATGGGAGTGGGACATGAGTGCGGCATCAAAACACTGGATTTCCTCCCACAACTTTCAGCACCACAAGTACACCAACATCCTCGGCATGGATGACGATGTGGGCTACTTCATCCTGCGAGTCACGCGTGACCAGCCCTGGGAGCGCTTTAACGTCGGCAACCTGCTGTTCAATGCCATCCTCGCGCTTTGGTTCGAGTGGGGAATTGGCTTGCAGACCGTCGATTTCGAGAAGATCTTGAAGGCCGGCCCGGATCGTGACATCACCCTCCTGCAGATCCGCGAGTTTTCGGCCAAGGCCGGACGGCAGGTGGTCAAGGACTACATTGCGTTCCCGGCGCTGACCTCGCTGTCGCCCGGCGCGACCTACCAATCGACGCTGAAGGCCAACGTGGTGGCCAACGTGATCCGCAACGTCTGGGCCAATGCGGTGATCTTCTGCGGGCATTTCCCCGATGGCGCAGAGAAATTCACCAAGACCGACATGATCGCCGAAACCCGGGGCCAGTGGTATCTGCGCCAGATGCTGGGTAGCGCCAACTTCGAGGCGGGGGCGGCGCTGCGGTTCATGAGCGGCAACCTGTGTCACCAGATCGAGCATCACCTTTACCCCGATCTGCCCAGTAATCGGCTGCACGAGATCTCGATGCGGGTGCGCGAGGTGTGCGACAAGTACGACCTGCCCTACACCACCGGTTCGTTCCTGGTGCAGTACGGCAAGGCGTGGCGCACCATCGCCAAACTGTCGCTGCCGGATCGCTACCTGCACGACACCGCCGACGACGCTCCGGAGACCCGCAGCGAGCGGATGTTCACCGACTTGGAGCCGGGTTTCGCCGGCATCGACCTAGGAACGGGGCGCCGTCGGGGCCTCAAGACAGCAATCGCAGCAATCGCAACTGGCGTCGCGAAGCGCGCCCCTAACTGACATCGCCCGTCCGGTTCTGAAGGTCCGGCCATCGGCGTTTGCTAAAACCGGTGTTTCGCCTCGGCTGTATCGGTCGCAGCGTCGATCGCCGGGCAGGCCGGGCGCAATCGGCCCGGCACATTTCAACGCGCGCGGTGGACTTCGGTTAGGCGGCAGCTCGTGCGAACGAACGGCGTTGTGCCTCAGCTCTTCTCGGTGCGAAGCAGCGAATCGGTGGCCGCGGCGCGGCGGGCTGCCTTGACGTGCTTGTCGGCGCGCTTCTCCTTCAATGACTTTCCGGACTTTTTGCTCATGGCCCGTCGAGGAGACTTATCGGACATCGCTGGCCCCTTTGTCATGGGGGCCTGGGTGGTCCCGGTTCTGCGACTGTACCCCACGGCGGGAATATTCGGTCGTCACCGCGACGCATTGGCGGGTGTACCCTCAAAGGAGTTGGAAATCCAGGCAGTCCGGGCTGAGTCAGTCATACGCCGCTGATCGCACCGAGCAACCGCTCATACCGGGCACGCAGGTGGCCACCTTTAGTTGGGATTGCCTTGAGCGCCTTGGTTGAATTTCCATGTTCGACGGACTCCCCTGGGCGGCAGGGGCTTTCCGACGCCATGAGTTTCGGCATTCTGGGTACGTATCCACCGACACCGTCGGGGCTGGCGTCGTTCAGTGCCGCGCTGGCCGACGGGTTGAGCACCAACGGCGCCGAGGTCAGCGTCGTTCGGGTATCCGACGGCCCGCCATCCGCGAGCACCCGCGTCGTCGGAGAGCTGGTCAACGGCTCAGCGGCATCCGTCGCAGCATGCGCCGAGTTGCTGAACCAGAGCGACGTCGCCGTCATCCAGCATGAGTACGGCATCTACGGAGGCGTCGACGGCGCCGAAGTCATGGGCATCGTCGACAGACTGCGCGTACCGTCGATCTTGGTCGCTCACACTATCCCGAAAGACCCTACGCCACAACAGCATTCGCTTCTCGAGGTGCTCGCCGACCGGGCGGATCAGGTGGTCGTGATGTCCGAGGCGGCCAGCCTACGGTTGCGCCGGGGCTTCGACATCGCGCGCCACAAAGTCGCCACCATCCCACACGGCGCGACCGTCCCGACGAAGGCACCGTGCATGCGGAGCGGTCGACCCATCGTGTTGACCCGGGGCCTGCTGGGCCCGGGCAAGGGCATCGAGCGGGTGATCGAGGTAATGGGGTCGCTCAATGATCTGCCCGGCCGGCCGCGGTATCTGGTTGCGGGCAGAACGCACCCGACGGTGCTGGCCGCCGATGGCGAGGCGTACCGGAATGCCCGAATAGATCAGGCGCTGCGCAGCGGTGTCGCGGATTCGGTGTGCTTTGACACCGATCACCGCAGCGTTCCGATGCTCACCGCCCTCTTGCAATCCGCGGCGGTCGTGGTGTTGCCCTACGACTCGACCGATCAGGTCACCTCCAGTGCTCTGGTCGACGCCATCGCGAGCGGCCGCCCGGTCGTGGCCACCGCGTTCCCGCACGCCGTCGAGCTGCTCGCCAGTGGCGCCGGCATCGTCGTCGCGCATGACGATCCGGATGCGCTGGCTTGTGCCCTGCGCCGGGTGCTGACCGAGCCGCGCCTCGCCGGTGCGATGGCGGCCGAGGCCAGGAGATTGGCGCCCGAGGTGGCCTGGCCAACCGTCGCGCGCGCGTATCAGCGGCTGGCGCAGCGGGTCCTCGCGCAGCGACGGGCAGGGGCATGAGCACCACGTCTCCGGCGCCGATTTTCGATCACTTGCTCCGGCTGACCGACCGTCGTGGCACGTTGGTGCACGCGCGGCTCGCCGAACCCCTGCCCCAGCACGGTTACTGCACCGACGACGTAGCGCGGGTGCTTGTTGTCGCCACCCGAGACCATGGCCCCGACCGAATACTGAACGGTCTGGCAGGTGTTGCGTTGCGGTTCTTAAACGACGCACAGGCTCTCACTGGCGCATGCCGCAATCGGATGGACGGCACGGGAAGTTGGGTCGACGAGCCCGCCCTCGAGGACGCCTGGGGGCGGTGCATCTGGGGTCTGGGAACCGCAGCCGCGCACAGTAATGTCGGCTTGGCCCGCCAGTCGGCCATCATGCAGTTCGAGCGTGCCGCCCAGGAGCGCTCGGCATTACCGCGGGCGATGGCGTTCGCGGCGCTCGGTGCTGCCGAACTTCTCGTCTTCGACCCAACACACCGCGCGGCTCGCGCACTGCTCACCGACTATGCCTTGTCGGTGCCTGCACCGAACAAAGACCTGGGGTGGCCGTGGCCCGAGCCCCGACTGACCTACGCCAACGCCGTTGTGCCCGAGGCGATGATCGCTGCCGGCGCCGCGCTTGCCGACGCGCCGCTGCGGGAGCGAGGTTTGGAGCTGTTGGCGTGGCTGGTCGCAGTCGAAACGGTGGACGGTCATCTGTCGCCCACCCCTGCCGGGGGCAGAGGCGCCGAGGACACCCGGCCCGGATTCGACCAGCGGCCGACTGAGGTGTCCACGCTCGCCGATGCGTGCGCGCGCGCCGCCACCGTTGATACCGACCCGATCTGGCCGGCCGGCGTCGATGCCGCAGCCGCCTGGTTCATGGGAGACAACGACGCGGGGGAGCCGATGTGGGACCCGGATACAGGTGGTGGATACGACGGTTTGCGCTCTGACGGCGTGGACAATAACCAGGGCGCGGAGGCGACCGTGGCGGTGATCTCGACTTTGCAGCATGCTCAACATTTTCTACTGTGCCGCAATGACTTCGACGCGGGTTGGGTTCGCAATACGTAGCCCGCGATGGCTCCCGGCCGACCGGACCGGCCAACTGCTGCCACGAGTTTGGTCTTCGAGTGGTGACCACCGCGTGACGTTATCGACCAAGAGGCCGATACCCGATCGGCCCCAGGAGTTTTCGTGCAAATTTAACGGTGCCGATTGCTCCGAACTCCCGAACTTTGGCCGCCAAGCGCCGTCTACGGCGGCGCTTGTATCGTCGCGTCCGCGTAGCGCTAATCGGGTGGTGCTTGAAGGGCCGGGGGAAAGGAGGCGCCACGTGACGCTCCGGTCTACCAATTCAGCTACCGCAGATGGCTACCGGAAGGGCGGCACTCGACAAACCCGCGAGGCCTGCAGCATACCCCGGTACCGGTATGACGACGTACGAACCGGGAGCGGCGATGTAACAAATAAGGTTCTCACTCGGCGAATGGCAGTGTCCGGTGCGGCACGTGAAGGCCATATCGGCCGAGCTTTATTGATCCCCAGTGGTTTTGCGCGATGACTGGCTGCGCGGGTCTATACCCGGGTCTCCTTTTCTTCCGGGCTGATCATGAGGCCCTCGACGGTCGAGGCATTGTTGGGGCTGGCTGCTGTCATCATGATCGTGTGTGCCTGGTCTGGGTCGGCGTGCGGGGAAACGACCAGTAGGACGATTTTGCTGCGATCGAGTCCGAGGACCTCGATGGTGTTGGCTGGCTGGAGGCGATATCCGTCGAGTCGTACCATCCGTCTCCCGACCGCGAACTTAGCGGGCGGCTTTGCCCATTCGTCGATGTTGTAGATCACGCGGCCAATCGGCCCGAGTCGAACGGACAGCACCGCCAGCAGATCCGGTAGCTCCGCCGTAAGGTCGTCACTGTGCGGCCACCATGCCCCATCGACAGACCCGCTCTGCGGCGCTTTGGGCTTTAGCCTCAGGCGCGGTGTGTGTACCGGTGGGGTTTGCCGGTGTCCGACGTCCATGTGGTCTTGTTTCGGCGTCATAGCGACGCTCCTGTCTTGACCGCGAGACCGGCCAAATCATTCGAATCGGCGACGACATGGCTTTGAATAGTCAGGTGCGAAGTATCGCCGACGGTTCCCACGCTACTCGGATGGTCCGGAACGAACCACGGCACGTTGATGGTCGCAACCAGCCGGTCGGGCGTTCTCAGCGGATGGAGACGAGTTGGTCGATCGAATCCCGGGGTAAGTCGCCGTCAACGACGGCGGTCACCACCAGCCGGTTCAGCGTGATCGCGCCTCTGTGATTGTCGAGAAACGCGGTGTCGGAGGCATCACGACCAGTGGCTATCCGCACCAGGGTTTGCCGCGGCGCTAGCAGCGTCGCATCGACCACCCGCCATTGCCCCTCGACAAAAGCCTCGGCCACCGCGTGAAAGTCCATCGGGTGCACCCCGGGCGCGTACACCGACACCAGGCGGGCCGGGACGTTGACCGCACGCAGCAGCGCCACCACCAGATGCGCGTAGTCGCGGCACACGCCTGCGCCGGAGAGCAGGGTTTCCACCGCCCCGTCGATCGGATCGCTTGAGCCGGGCACATAGTTCAGCCTCGTACCCACCCACGAGCTCACATTCTCCAACAGCGTCGCCGAATCTCCATAGGTGCCGAATTCGGTTGCGGCGAAACCGTAGAACTTATCGGCCTCGGCGTAGCGGCTGGGTCGCAGATACATCGACTGGTCGTATTCGGTCACTGGCGCCGGATCGGTTTGACCCACGATCGTCGCCGAGTAGTCGACTTTCAGTGTGCCTACTGCTGCGTCGAACTTGTGGATGCGGTTGCCATGTACACCGCTGATTTCCATGGCCTGGATAGGCCGTCCGTCCAGGACGAAGCGCAGCGATTCAAAGACCTCAGTGCGTGGATGCGGGGCAACAGCAATCTGAAACTCCAGCGTCGTGGGTGCGGTGATGTCGACTTCGATCTCGGCGCCCACTTCGCGTCTCATGGCGTGATCATCCGCCAGTCGTTCCGGATCCGCCAGCCGTGCGGCGGCGCTGGGCAGGGGATGGCGCGTTCCCTGCACATGCCTCCGCCAGACCCGAACGGGATCCTTAGCAGGGACAAGGTGCCGAAATCGTCGGTGCCGCAACAGTCGTTTGTCAGCGCGTCCGCCCCGCCCAAGATCATCATTGCCCGATAACACCGTCGACAAGTGGTCCAAGTTCAATCTTCTATCTGTGCCGCTCATCGCATACCCTGGGACCCAGCGACCGATTGAGCAAGTTGCGTTCTTGTGGTCTGTTGCTAGATGGCCGTTGGTGCGCAACTGTGGTGTTAAGCAGTCAGCACCAGGCCGGCCGCCGTCGACTCTTCACTGTGTGTACAAACGCAGCACGTCTCGTTGATAGAGACGCTAATTCGGCGTGGACCTTCGGTCTTGATGCCGCTTCGCGGGTGAATCACTTTCGGCAGGGGTTACTCGATCCATGGCCCTTAGGCCTGATGTAGCAGAAACCGGGCCGGCAGAGCGTTGGTCGCTAGCGTCCCTTTGGCCCAGCCCAGATCGGAGTAGGGTGACAACGTATCGGCGGTATTTCGTTTGTGATCGTTCTGGGTCATGTCGTCGCCGATTCGAATGATTGGCCGGTATCGCGGTCAAGACGGGAGCGTCGCGGTGACGCTAGGGCAAGCCCGCAACAGCTCGAGGTGGGACACCACACGGGGCATCCATGCGGCGAGGTTTCGGTGGAAACCCGCCGCGCGTGGCATCGGGTATGTGGATGGCGCATGGTGGCCACACAGTGATGACCTGATGACGCAACTGCCAGATTTGATCGCGGTTCTGTCGATGCGTCTAGGTGCGATCAGTTGTGTGATGTACAACAACACCGAATGGAGAATAACGCCCGCCGAACTTGTGAGCGGCGGACATGTGGTCAAACTTGACGGACACCGCGGCCATCCGCCCAATACGGTCGAAGTCCTTGACTCCAAAGGCAATAAGTATGGCTTGCTGGTTGTCCCATTTCACCTCGACCCCGATCAAGCGCACAGGATTGTGATGGCAGCTGCCGCTCCGGGCGACGTGTCGAGCGTCGATACCCTGCTCATGATCAGCGTGGAAGACCGGGAAAGCCGCACCAGGAGGGACGCCGCGCGCGAGCGCTGGGAATTCGCAACGCAGGGCAAAACAGCCGATCGTCGGGAACGACCCCGGTCCTGGGGCGGGTCTTCCCGTCCTCTTCCCCCTATGGCCCTCGCGCCTCCGTCGCACCATAGCTAGGGACAACACGACTATGACAAGTGACGACACAGTATTCAGAGCCTTCAGCGACTTCGGTATTGACGACCTCCCCGCCGAGGCAACAGTCTCGCGACGCATGGTTCGGCGACTCGAGGACATTGACAATTCGACGACCCCCGGGCCGACTACCGTGGCTGCGCGCGCCGCCTTGGCGTCCAGCGTCGTCGCACATGCCGTGGTTGAACTCGAGAGTCAACTCATCGCATTGAGGAAGCAACTGGCACAAGCGAAGTGAACGACTCGTCACCGACGAAGGCGACCCCCGTTGGTGGAGTGATTCTGTCCGCATCACCGTTGGCAAGTGTTGGTAGAGGCTGTGCCTCAAGAGATTTCGTTGCAGAAAGGGGGGACGCTGATGGTTATGCGATTGTCGGGGACCGATGCGCTGTCGCTGCACACACAGAGTTCGAGGACGCCTGCGCACACGGTTACGCTGGTGATCATCGATGCGTCCGATCAGCTCAGCCACCAGCGGCTACACCAATTGGTGGCCGCGTCGCTGCCGCAACTGGCGCGATTTCGCAGCCGCCTGGTGACCAAGCCGCTGGGCGTGGGGCAGCCCGTGTGGGCCGAGATTGACGACTATGACCCTTCTTCGCAAATTCATCGCGCAACGGTTCGCGCTCCCGGCGGTCGGCGGGAGTTCGCCGATCTCATCGCGGAGTTGAGTGCCGGGCGACTGGATGGCCTTAGCCGGCTGTGGGAAGCGTGGAGTATCAACGGACTGGCAGGCGGCCGGTGGGCGTTGGCGGTGAAGATGTCGCCTGCACTGAACGACGGGGCGGCAGGAGCAGCGTCCTTGTGGCCGCGGCTGCTGACCACCGGACCGCACGCCGACCCGGCCAACAATCTGTCGACCGAGCCTAGCTTAGGCTCGCCCTCCGTCGGCGACCTCGTTACCGATGTGATGACCGAGATCGTCGAAAACCATGTCGCCGGAATGTGGCTGATCGCCGAGACGATATCTGGTGTGCTGCAGGCCGTAAGTGGTCGGCTGCTCCGCATGCGCGTAGGGATCCCGATTGCCCCGGTGGCATCGTCGATGAGCGGTCCGGTGCCGCACACAGTGTTTAACGCGCCGCTGACCAAGCGGCGCGCAGTGGCCTTCGCCTCGATCCCGCTGGCTGACGTGAAGACGGTCAGCAAGGCGTTCGGGGGCAGCATCACCAACGTTGTTCTAACTGCCTGCACACTGTCATTGCGCGCATGGCTGCAACGGCACGACGAGGTACCCGACGATCCGCTGCTGATGCGGATGCCGTTCGAGCTACCAGTCACGGATCCCCCTAGGGTTGGCAGGGCGTTGACTATCGGGCGGCTTCGCATCCCGGTACACCTCGACGACCCTGTGCAGGTCCTCGCCAATCTCCATACCGCCACCGAAAGATTGAACGCGATCCGGGGCCGCGACAACGAAAGTAGGTCTTCTCCAATTGATTTGGAGAGCATGGCCTCGCTTATCCCGCCGACCATAGCTCAGGTGGGTATGCAGCTCTACACCCGATCAGGCCTGCGGCATCAGCTCAGGCCGATCTGTCACGGCAGTGTCTCCTCCATTGCCGTTGAGCCGGTGCCGGCGTACTGTGCCGGCGCCAAGGTCGTCGGCATGCATACCGTGGCGCCCCTAGCCGAGGAAAGTGGGTTAAACATTGCGCTGACCTGCCGTGATGACGAGCTGGATGTGAGCGTGTGTGCGTGCCCGGACAATGTGCCTGCGGTCGACGATATCGCGACCGGGATCATGAACTCTGTCGATATTCTGCTGGCGGCCGCACAGGAATCTCCTCGCGGGCAAGGCCGTTCCGTCGTCACAGAGATGACGTCACATCCCGCGAATCGTGGACGCGGCCAGCCCTATTGATGGCTCAAGTAAGTCCCCGTGCTGTCGGTATGACCTCGGCTGCATTGACCGCGCGATGTACAACATTGGAGAACATGGCAACTCGTCCGGAAGTTTGGCTCGAGTCTTGAGAATTCGGAGGGCCTTTCGCCGTGATTGCGGGCCCTTGGCTGGGATGCTGTAGGGTTTTTGAATAGGTCCCTGGGTTTCTGTAGGAAGCCACTTGGGGAGTTAGAGGCCGGGTCGCTACAGCGGCGCCGGCCTTGTCCATGCCCAGGTTCGTCGCATTCGCAGCACGAGTCGCGGCCCGGATATCGCCAACTTCCGCGCTTTGCGGTGTTGTGTACGTGACCTGGGCCAGGGGAGTGCGACCGTGGCCGACTGCGAGGGCCTGTCAAACGTGTGCGGCACTGTGCGGGCGGTTCGGTAATTCCCGGCCGAGAAACATCATCGTCAGGCTGATGGCCATGGTGAGCGATGGACTCGCCGACGACGCGGAAGTTGTTGTCGTCGAAGTGCTCAGCAACGCGGTGTGGCAATCAGGGGCCGCAAACATCACCGTCGAGGTCAGTGTCACCGACGAACTACTCATCGAGATCGCTGGTGACGGACGCGGAATCCCCTCGGACGACCGGCGCCGAATTGGCCTGGCCAATATTGCCTAATCCGGCGAGGACCTCGGCGGCCACGGCATGATCACTAGCCCCACCAGACGGCGGCATTCACGTCTGCTGGCGCATACCGCTGCAGGACCCGTACCTCCATACGACAGCGGTGGCCACGTTTCAGACAGCCTGGATGCTGTACGTGTGAGGAAATGCCCTTCCTCCGGAACGGGTTACTCTTCGGCGGGATGTCGATTGGTTGCGGTCATCTCACGCGAGATTTCGGCTTGCTCGCGCAAGTATTCAGCGCGTTCCCGTCGGTCATCGGCTGCCGAGCGGTCCGCGTGGTCGGCTGTGCGACGGAGTCGCTCGCGTTCGCGCTCCGCAGCCGTGCCCTCTCGCTCATCAGCCACCCGCTCGCGTGTGTCTGCACTCTGCTCTCGGCCGCCAGCGATCTGGTCTCGCTCGTCAGCGATCTGGTCTCGCTCGTCAGCGATCCGGTCTCGCTCGTCAGCGATCCGGTCTCGCTCGTCAACGAGCCACTCGCGTCTTTGTAGGTCGGCCTCGCGCTGCACGAGAGCCTTTTCGCGCTTATCGACCTCGGCGGCCCGGTGATCGAGCTCACCGTGCCTGTCGGCATGCTCCTTGCCGATCAATCGCCCTCTCCTCTTCACGAGCCGTTCTCGGACTTGTACGCGCTGCCGGCTTCGATCTTCGCCGTATCGGAACTGTGCTGTGGATAGGTCCGAACCTCGCCTTGTTAACACCTACCCTGCGGGACAACGCCATTCAAGGGCCGATGGACCTTAACGCCGCGCGGTAGAGGCCGTCGCGGGGGGCGGTGGAGGTATGTCAGTTGATGAGCTCGACGCGGAGCAACAATCAAGTCGTCGAGATAAGGCCGGCTCGTGGGTTCGAAATGCATGCGTTTGAGCCGCAGATGTGGGAATTGCTGCGGCTGCATCACGCAAGGGCTTCCATCATCTCTGGTCAGGCCGGCCGTGCCCACGGGTCACAGCTTGGATTTCATCCGCTCCGCATCCGCCGCGCCGCTCGTATCGCATGTTCTGAACCCCCCAAAAGATTGGTCCAGTTCGTCCAGCTTGACCAGCATAAACGTCTGGCTTCTGACGTCGCCCCAGCTTCACACGCGGAAGGTCGCTGGTTCGATGCGCACCGTCCTCGCCGGCCCAGCCGCCCGACTGGGCGGCCCCCGAACCACTCCCCGGGGCCCGCGGCACGCTTGCCTGATCGCGCCCCCTAGGCCACCATAAACTGCATGAGTAAGGTAACCCTAACTACCGAGCTGCCGATCCCGGTTGAGGCGGCCTCCGCCCTGGCGCGCAAGCCCGAGCTGATGAAGCACGTGCTCAGCCCGGTGCTGCGGGTTTACCGGCTCGACGTCCCCGAGCAGATCGAGGTAGGCACCCAGGGATCGGCGCGGTTCTGGTGGTTCGGCGTGATCCCTGCCTGGACGCACCACCTGACCATCAAGCGACTCGAGTCGACCGAGATCTACACCAACGAGCACGGTGGGCCGGTCCGCACCTGGAATCACCGCCTGATATTCGAACCCATCGACGAGCACAGCTGCCGCTACACCGACGAGATCGAAACCGACGACGGCCTGCACGGGCTGCTGACTCGCGCCTTCGTCCGGCTCATGTTTCGCCACCGGCATCGGCGATGGCGCAACCTCGCGCAGATCCTCCGTTGACAGGCGCATACCCGAGAGGACGGTGAACCATGGTCGGCAACCAAGAGGGCGTTGGCATGCTGAAACTCGAATGCCCGCAAGGACATCCCGTTGGCCGAATCCTCAAAGACGCCCCGCATCAGTCCGTCCAGTTCGACCCCGGCGCCCAGGTCGGGCCGCGCCGGTTCTGGCCGGACGAGGACGAACAACCCAACTTCTCGACGCGCTGCAGGTTCTGCGACAAGCCGGTGGGAGACACCACGTCCACCCTGCAGACCAAATTCGCCTCCCTGCTGGCCGACGCGTCCGCGAGCGCCGAGACGGCCACCCTGTCTTACGTCCAGGCGGCCGCTTCGCAGAGATACCGTAAGAGCTACAGTAGCGGCGTCGCGGCGCGACGCATCCGCGGCGACGCCGACCCGAGAGGACTCTCAATGATGAAGTCAAGCGGCCGATTCGGTGATCGGGGGTGAGTCGGGTTGCCAGGTGCGGTGGTCGGGGATGAGGGCGTAGAGGACGTTGGTGCGGCGTCGAGCCAGACAGATGGTGGCTTGGATCGGCTTCTTACCTTGGTCGTGTTTGGACTGGTAGTAGGCCCGAGATTGCGGGTCGCGGCGGATCGCGGTGAGCGCGGACATGTACATCACGCGGCGCAGGCGGCGGTTGTAGCGCTGGGGTGTATGCCGGCGTCCGGTGCGTTTCCCGGAGTCCCGTGGGACCGGGGCCAGTCCGGCCCAGGCGGCGAGTTGGTCAGCCGAGCCGATTTTGGCGGGGTCGCCGACGGCAGCCAGGAACTCTGCGCCGAGTCGGAAGCCGATGCCGGGCAGGCTGGTGATCACGTCGGCCAGATGGTGGCGGCGAAATCGGCCCTCGATGTCGGCGTCGGTGGCTTTGATGCGGTCATCGAGGGCTATCACCCCCTGTGCCAATTCGGCAAGCAGGCCGGCGGCGACATCTTCACCGGGCAGGCGCACCGTTTGTGTCTTGGCGGCAGTGACTGCGGCCTCGGTGATCGAAGCAGCGTTGCGCACCCCGGCATCGGTGAGTATCTTCGTCAACCGCGAAACACCGCTGTTGCGTATCGTTTTCGGGCGCTGGTATCGCGACAGCAACACCACCCAGCCGCGATCGGCGGTCAGCGCAGCGACTCGCTCCAAGGCCGGACACACCGCCACCAACTGCTGACGCAGCCGGTTGATGGTGCGGGTGCGATCGGCGACCAGGTCTGCGCGGTGGGCTGTCAGCATCCGCAGTTCGGTGATCAGGTCATCGTCGGGCGTCAGGACCGGCAGGTCGGCCCCACGCATCCGGGATTGATCGGCGATCACCCGGGCGTCTTTGGCGTCAGTCTTGGTCTCCCCGCCGCGATAGACCGCCGAGGGCTGCCACACCGCTCGGCCGGCCAGGTAACGCACCTGCGTATCGGCAGCAGCCAACACTGTCAACAACAACGCCGCATATACCGTGGTCAGATCGACCGTCCAGGACACCTCGTCAGCCAGCTGGTCAATCTCGGCGACCAGATCACGGATGGGTTGCTCGTCGTTGACGAGCTTGCGCGAGAGCACCACCGCACCGGTGTCATCAACCACGCACACCCAGTGATGTTCCTTGCCGACATCCACCCCGGCCCACAACTGGCCCGCTACCATTCGCGCCCCTTTTCACTTGTCTGCCAACCCAATCCCCAGGGACAACCCCGCCAGCATTTCCTTAAAGAAGCGATCACATCGCAGATCTCAATCAGCGGCCAGAGAAGTCCAGACAGGCCGGGCGGCCAGTCCTCTCAAGCCGCACCGCGGGGCCGGCAAGACACATGCCGCCTCACCCGACCCACCCGGGTCACAGCACAACGCAACAACACGAAGTAACTGCACCTACGAACTTGAGGAGTCCCGTGGCGCAGACGCCGAAGAACACCCCCCGTCCACCCGAAGGCGATTGGCTGGGCACGCCGTTCCTGCGCCTCGAGCGCGAGGGCCCGATCGCCGTGTGCACCATCGACCGGCCCGAGGCACGCAACGCCCTGAGCCCGGCGATGTACTTCGGAATCCGTTATGCAGTAGGACGTCTCAACGAGGACCCGGATCTGGCCGGGCTGGTGCTCACCGGAACCGGTGACGTCTTCGCGCCCGGCGGCGACATGGGCGGCGGGGGAGGCGAGGACAACTGGATCACCTTCGGGTCCGCGCTGGGGATGGATGTCACGCCGTTTGACGCGGTGCGCACCTCGGCCAAGCCCATCGTCTCCGCGGTCAACGGACTATGCCAGGGTGGCGGATTCCAGATCGCGTTGTGCAGCGACCTCTCGGTGGTGAGCGAGCGCGCGACCTTCCGGGTGCCCGAGTTGTTCCGCGGCTACGCCGACACCTACTACAGCCAGATGCTCACCCGTGTCATCGGGCCGGTACGCACCCGCGACCTGATGTTCACCGGGCGGGTGCTTACCGCGGTCGAAGCCCTCGACTGGGGTCTGGTCACCAAGGTGGTTCCGCATGAGGGTCTGCTGGATGCGGCGAAAGACATACTCGCGCAATGCTGTCGTACCGCGCCCCGCGCTCGCGGCGTCATCAAGTCCAGCATCGACAGCTATCTCGGCCTCTATGACCGCATCGGCATGACCGCCAGCCTGTCCGACGCCGAGGCCATCGAAGGCTTCCGCTCGTTCAAGGAACGCCGCTCACCCGACTGGGTGCATCCGGACCTGCGCGTCGAGGGCCGCCTGTAGGACGCTCATATGCCCCGTGCCCGATCGCGCCAAAACGGTTCCCGCAACTGAGTTTTCAGTATCTTTCCGCTCGCGTTGCGGGGGAGTTCCGGCGCAAAGTCCACGGTGCGGGGACATTTGAAGCCGGCCAGGTGCCGTCGGCAGAATTCGATGATGTCGGCGGGATCGACCCCGCCGTCGGTGACCACGATCGCCTTGACCGATTCGCCCCAGAAGTCGTCGGGCACCCCGATCACCGCGGCGTCCTCGACGGCGGGATGCTCGATGAGCACGCTCTCCACCTCGGGGCCGTACACGTTCTCGCCGCCGGTGATGATCATGTCCTTGATGCGGTCTTCGATGTAGACGTAGCCGTCGGCGTCCAGTCGCCCGATGTCGCCGGTGCGCACCCAGTCGTCGGCGGTGATGGTCTCGGCCGTCGCGTCCGGGCGGTTCAGGTAACCGGTCATGTTCTGGTTGCTGCGCACCCACACCTCGCCGGGCTCCCCGGGCGGCAACGGGGTGCCGGTCTCGGGGGCGACGATGCGAATCTCACAGCCCAGCACCGCCTTTCCGGCCGCCAGTTGCAGCTCGGGCCGCGCCGAATCGCGGTGATCGTCGTCGGACAGCGCGGTGACCGCGCCGCACAACTCCGTCTGCCCGTACACCTGCACGAATTTCGTGTCGGGCCAGGTGGACAGCGCTCGATGCAGCAACGGCAGCGGCATCGGCGCGGCCCCGTACACGATGTAGCGCAGGCCGGCGATGGCCGCGCTCGCCGTCTCGCCCGCCTCCAGGAACCGGGCGATCACCGGGGGGACGAAGAACGCGTGGGTGGCTCCGGCGCGCACCGCCCCGATCAGCGTTGCGGCGTCAGGTTCGCGGGTCATGAACGTCGGTGCGCCGGAACGGATTCCGAACAGCGCATATCCGATTCCGCCGACGTGGAACAACGGCATGGCGACCAGGTTGGCGTCCCCGTCGGCGAAGGGAAACGCCGGTGCCAGGTTCGACGCGTGATTGACCAGCGCGCGCTGGCTGAGCAACACGCCCTTGGGGCGTCCGGTGGTGCCGGAGCTGTAGATCACCAACGCCGTCTCGTTCTCGCCGACGCTCGCGTCGGACCGCGTCGGTGTCGCCGCGGCGAGCAGCGATTCGTACTCGTCGCCGACCTCGATGATGCGTTCGACGCCCGGTACCCGGTCGGCTGCCTCCTCGGCCGCCGCACGCAGCTCGGCGCCGACCAGCAGCACCCGGGCACCGCTGTCGTTGAGAACGTGGACGAGTTCGTCGCCAATCACCCGCCAGTTGACGACGGTGGTGACGACACCGATGGAGGCGCCGGCGATGAGCACTTCGAGGCAGGCGGGGTGATTCTTGTCCAGGACGGCCACGCACTGGCCGCGCTCGAGACCGGCCGCGCGCAGCGCCCCCGCCGTGCGGCGGATCCGCGAGCTCCACTCGGCCCAGGACCACTGGCGCTCGCCGTAGCGGATTGCGATCGCGTCGGGCCGGTGCTGTGCGTGTCCTTCGACGATGCCGGCGAGCGTCTGCGCCGTACTGGTCGCCGTGTCGGCTGGTGGCATGAACCCCTCCGCGGTCGGTTTGCTCCAGTCTCTATACGCGGTCGATTCTGTGCACGCGACGCCGACCCTCGCCTGCAAGGGTCGCCGGCGCCTCACTCCATGGAGTTGATCATCATGCCGCCGTCCGCGGCGGCCTGGGTGGTCGCGCTGCTGTCCTGCCGGAAGTCGATGAACGCCGACCGGCCATTCGAGGTGTTGAGCAGCTCGGTGAACCTGCCGATCACCGGAATCGAGCCCTGCGGGTTCACCACGGTGGCCGTGTAGTCGATGGACGCGGCCTGCTGGAAGTTGGCGCCGGTCAGCGGCCTGGTCTCGGGCGGGTTCAGGCGGTTCACATCGGTCAAGACCGCCGAGGCGCCGCCGGTGTACTGGTCTATGTCGGCCTGCAGCAGCCCGGCGGGATCCGCGCCGCCCGCGGGTTTGACGGTGATCCGCAGCTGCGCGCTGGTGTCGGCGTTGTTCAGCGCCACCCAGTTCGGGCCGCGATGCCCGAGCGTCCAGCCGGGCGCGGGGGTGACCGAGACGCCGTGCGCGACGGCGATCGCATCGTTGGACATCAGCGCCACCGCGGCGGTGGGCTCGGCGTGGTGGGCGGTGAAGGCGAGGGCGACCACCGCGGTCGCGGCGGCCGCGCTGACCGCCCCGAACCTCCCTCCGGCCCGACGGGACAGCGGCTGAGGGGGAGTTGTCGACATCGTTGTTCCTAACACTGTCGGGCGCTGCGGAATTCGCCCTTGGGGTTATCGTCCTCCGGCAGCGGGAGAATTGTCCAAGATGGGTTTGCTATGGGTTGATACAGCCCACCTATCAAATCACCGGATGGATTTGTAAAGTTCAGTGCGCGAGCGGCTTTGACCAGAAATCCGGTATCCGCGACCCAGTTGCGGGGTGGTGTGTCACCATGACTGGGCCGACCCGCCCGACAGTTGAAGGATGCGACATGGTGAACCCCGACCGCGCCCGTTCCCGCACCTTCGTCGTGACCGGCGCCGCGTCGGGAATCGGGTTGGCCACCGCGCGGCGGCTATTGGCCGAGGGCGGCACCGTGATCGGGGCCGACCTGGCAGCCCCGCCCGATGATCTGGGACCGCAGTTCACGTTCGTCTCCGCCGACGTGACCGACGAACGCGCGATCGCCGCGGTGCTGGCCGCCGTGCCGGGCCGCCTCGACGGCATCTTCCACGCGGCCGGGGTCGCCGGGGGAGGTCCGGTGCACCTGCTCGAGCGCGCCGAATGGGACCGGGTGATCGGGATCAACCTCACCGGCACGTTCCTGGTGGCCAAGGCGGCCCTGGCCAGGATGATCGAACAGCGCCGGGCCGACGGCGAACGGGGCTCGATCGTGACGGTCGCCAGCGTCGAGGGCCTGGAAGGCACCGCGGGCGGCAGCTCGTACAACGCGGCCAAGGGCGGCGTCGTGCTGCTCACCAAGAACATCGCGCTGGACTACGGGCCGAGCGGTATCCGGGCCAACGTCATCTGTCCCGGCTTCATCGAAACGCCCATGGCGCACAACGTCTTCAGCATTCCCGGGATGGAGGGGCCGCTGGCCTCCATCACCAAGGAGCATGCCCTGCAGCGGCTGGGTCGGCCCGACGAGGTCGCGGCCATGGCCGCCTTCCTGCTGTCTCCCGACGCCTCGTTCGTCAGCGGCCAGGCCCTCGCCGTCGACGGCGGCTACACCGCTGGCCGCGATCACGGTGTCGTCGAACTCTTCGGCTTTCCCGACTGAGCCAACTAAGATTCGTCCATGAGCGGTGGACTTACTCCTGACGAGGCGATCGAGGCGATCCGGGGCGCCGGCGGAGCCCGGCCCGGCTGCCGCGCACTGCACGCCAAAGGCACCCTGTATCGCGGCACGTTCACCGCGACCCCCGACGCGCTCATGCTCTCGCGCGCACAGCATCTCGATGGTTCAACGGTCCCCGCGCTGATTCGCTTCTCCAACGGATCCGGTAACCCAGAGCAGCGCGACGGCGCACCCGGAGTGCGCGGGATGGCGGTGAAGTTCACCCTGCCCGACGGCTCCACCACCGACGTCTCGGCGCAGACCGCCCGGCTGTTCGTCTCCAGCACACCGGACGGCTTCATCGACCTGCTCAAGGCGATGCGGCCCGGCCTCACGACGCCGCTGCGCATGGCCAAACACCTGCTCTTCCATCCGGGGCTGCTCGGTGCGTTGCCCATCCTGCGTGAGGCGAACCGGATCCCGGCCAGCTACGCCACCACCGAATACCATGGCCTGCACGCCTTCCGCTGGATCGCCGCCGACGGCAGCGCCAGATTCGTTCGCTACCACCTGGTTCCGACCGCTGCCGAGGAGTACCTGTCGGGGTCGGACGCGCACGGCAAGGATCCGGACTTTCTGGCCGACGAGCTCAAGGCGCGGCTGGACGACGGCCCGGTGCGGTTCGACTTCCGGGTGCAGATCGCCGGGCCCACCGACTCGACGGTCGACCCGTCGGCGGCCTGGCAGAGCACCCAGATCGTCACCGTCGGCACCGTGGCGATCACCGGCCTGGACACCCAGCGTGAGCACGGGGGCGACATCGTGGTATTCGACCCGATGCGCGTGACCGCCGGCATCGAGGCCTCCGACGATCCGGTCCTGCACTTTCGCACCCTGGCGTATTCGGCCTCGGTCAAGCTGCGCACCGGGGTGGATCGCGGCGCCGAAGCTCCTCCCGCCTGACCGGCTCGCTCGCGGACGGCAGTCGTGTCGCACCGAAATCCGCGGCAGGCTAAGGTTTTTCTTCGGTGTCGCCATTTCAGATGTTCCTCATATGCCTGGCCGGGCTGGGCGCCGGTGCGATCAACGCGCTGGTCGGGTCCGGCACCCTGATCACCTTCCCGACGCTGGTCGCGCTCGGCTATCCGCCCGTGACGGCCACCATGTCGAACGCGACGGGTCTGGTCGCCGGCAGCGTCTCGGGCACCTGGGGTTATCGCGCCGAGCTGAGCGGTCAATGGGATCGGCTGCGCTGGCAGCTCCCGGCATCCCTGGCCGGCGCGGCGCTGGGCGCCTACCTATTGCTGCATCTGCCCGAGAAGGTGTTCGCCGAGATCGTGCCGGCGCTGCTGGTGCTGGCGCTGGCGCTGGTGGTGATCGGCCCGCGAATCCAGGCGTGGACCGCGCGGCGCGCCGAGGAGGCGGGCCGCTCACCCGAACATGTCAGTCCGCGCCGGATGGCGACGCTGGTGTTCGGCACGTTCGCCGTCGGTGTCTACGGCGGCTACTTCACCGCCGCGCAAGGCATCCTGCTCGTCGGCCTGATGGGTGCCCTGCTGCCGGAGTCGGTGCAGCGCATGAACGCCGCCAAGAACCTGCTGGCGCTGGTGGTGAATGTGGTTGCCGCCGTTGCCTATACCTCGGTGGCGTTCGACCGGATCAGCTGGCCGGCCGCCGGACTGATCGCCGCGGGGTCACTGGTCGGTGGCCTGCTCGGGGCGCGTTATGGGCGTCGGTTGTCGGGCAACGCGCTGCGGGCCATCATCGTGGTCGTGGGCCTGATCGGCCTCTATCGCCTGGTCGCGGTGGTCTGACGAGAGATCAGCTGCGGCAACGGGATTGACCGCACAGCTAGGCCTCAACTCAGCGTGCCCGCGGCGGCTTCGGTGATGACGTCGCGCACCTCACCGCGTTTACGCCACGCCCGCAGCTGACGCATCGCCCCATTGCCGTCGGATATGACGCGGTCGAGTTCTTCGATGACGCGGTCGTATTCGCCCAGCGACTCCAGCGCGGGGCGCACCCGCCGCACCAGCGCTGCCAATTGCTCCCTCGCCGGCACCGCGCCGCGGCCGTGGACCAAATCGAGTGCGTGGCCGGACAACCCGTCGTGTGCGGCCTTCCAGTACGCAGCGCGCAGCGCACCGGGCGGTAGCCGTCTCGCGTCATCGGGTGCGTCGATCGCGGTCATCACCGCCGCCCGGATGAGGGTGGCGAGTAGCACGGTCTCGGCAACGGTCGCGGGCACGTCGGCCACCCGCACCTCCACCGTCGGGAAGTCGGCCGAAGGGCGTACGTCCCAATAGATCATGTCCTTGTCCAGGATCACCCCGGTGTCGACCAGCATGCGCACCGCATCGTCGTACTCGTCGGGTGAGGCGAAAAACGGCGGTGCTCCCGCGGCGGGCCAGCGCCGCCACAGC
The DNA here is from genome assembly GCF_010731775.1 of Mycobacterium mantenii. Lineage (NCBI taxonomy): Bacteria > Bacillati > Actinomycetota > Actinomycetes > Mycobacteriales > Mycobacteriaceae > Mycobacterium > Mycobacterium mantenii. Next base: position 459,530 of record NZ_AP022590.1, read on the forward strand.
ACGCTGCGCCAGCTCGCATAGCCGCTGTCCGCGTTGCGGTACACCCGCGAATTGGCCGACAGCGCAAGCAGTGACGGCAGCCACGGCCGTAGCCAATTACTGACGTGGATGGCCGCGGCGCGGTCGGGCACCTGCACGTGCACGTGGCATCCGCAGATGCCCTGCTCGTGGGCGATCATCCCGAACTGGTCGCCGATCCGCCGGTAGCGAGGGGTGTCGGTGACGGGAAACTCGTGCGGTGTGGTCGGCGGAAGCCCCGAGGCCAGCAGCTGGACGCCGACGGCCTCGGCGGCCTGCGCCGCGGTTCGCCGCAGTCGGCTCAGCTCCTCGCCTAGTTCAGCACTGGTCGCCGCCACCCGCGATGTGGTTTCCACCTGGCAACTGCTCAGTTCCAGCTGCAGCTCGACGCCCCGCCGCCCGGCCTCCGCGGCAACCGCGGCGTTCTGGGCAGCCGGCTCACCGGTTCGCGGGTCGACGAGGAGGAATTCTTCCTCGGCGCCAACGGTGGGATGTTCACCCATTGAGCCGGCTGCGGCACCGAGGTATTACCAGCGAGCAGCCGCGGACAGCGCGGAGTCGACGGTCGGGTAAATCGGCAGCACGCTGCTGAGCCCGCATGCGTCGACAACGCGCGCGGCGATCGGCTCGCAGCTCACCAGGCGCAGGTCGATGCCGCGATCCCGGCAGCGCTTGGCCTCTTCGGCCAGCACCGCGAACGCGCAGCAACCCATGAAGTCGAGCCCGGTGACGTCGACCACGAAGAGGCCGGGCGCGGTGACGCCGCTGGACGCCTCGCTCACCAGGTGGCGCCAGGTGTCCTCGTTGCAGGCGTCGACCTCGCCCCCGGCGTAGATCACCACCGAGGGGCCGCTGCGGTCCGCGGTGGCCCGCAGCGTGCTGTTGGGGTCGCCGAGCTCGTAGACAAGTTTGGTGCTCAGCGTCAGATGACTGGTGGGCATCGCTTCCACAACGACGGAATTCATGATGGACCCCCTAATCGACAGGCGTCGCAGACGCCTCGATGGATGCCCGTCCTAATGTCTGAAGACAGACTGTACGCGGATGCGAATCTCTTTTCTATAACGAGACAGGCCGGTCTGTCTACCGGCCTGGGCTAAGAGTATGGTAAGTCTGGCAATGACGATTTCCGATGTCGGAACGCCCCCCGCCTCGGCGCGCGAACGTGTCCTGACCGCGGGATATGAACTGTTCAGCCGGCGTGGGATTCGCGCCGTGGGCACCGACGAAGTGATCCAACGCGCCGGTGTCGCCAAGGCGACCCTGTACCGCCATTTCGCCACCAAGAACGACTTGGTTCTGGCCGTGCTGCAGCGCCGCGAGGAGCTCTGGACCCACGGCCTGATCGAGGAGCAGTCGCGGCTGCGTGCCACCACCCCCGATGAACAATTGCTGGCGATCTTCGACGTCATGCATGACTGGTTCCAGTTGCGCGATGGATACGAGGGCTGCTCGTTCATCAACGTGCTGCTCGAACTGGGGCCGGAGCACCCGGCGGGGCAGGCCTGTCTCGTCCACATCGAGCACGTCCGTGACATCGTGCGCCGGCGGGCAGTCGCGGCCGGCCTGACCGACGTCGAGGACTTCGCCTCTTCCTGGCACATCCTGATGAAAGGCGCCATCGTGCTGGCCGCCGTCGGCGACCTCGACGCCGCGCTGCGCGCCCGCAAGATGGCCCGCACCCTGATCGACGAGCATCGGCCGCCACTGGTGGCGGACACCGGCGAGGCCGTTTAGTCAGACGGTGTCGGGCGCGGTGGTGCCGGTCTTGCGGTAATGCTCGGCCTCCAATTCCTCGATCATTCGGGATGTGCGCTCCCGCAACAGGATTGCCGCGGTCAGCCCGGCCGCGACGGCGACCACCAGCCCGATCCAGGAGAACCGTTCCAACCAGCGTTCGGCGGCGATTCCGGCGAAGTACACCAGTGCGGTGGTGCCGCCCGCCCAGCAGATCGCGCCCGAGACGTTGGCCGCCAGGAAACGGGGGTAATGCATGTTCAGCGCCCCGGCCAGCGGCCCGGCCAGGATCCGCAGCAGCGCGACGAAGCGGCCGAGGAAGACGGCTCGAACACCCCAGCGGTTGAACAACTTTTCGGCGAGCGCGACGTGTCCGGGTCCGAAATGTTTCGGAAACCGCCGCCCGAGCCGCTCGAAAAGCGGCATGCCGAACCGGCGCCCGATCGCGTAGCCGATCGAATCGCCGATCACCGCGCCGATCACCGCGGCGATCCCCACGCCGAGCGGATTGACGGCCAGGTCATGGTGCGACGACATCAGCGCGGCCGTGACCAGCACGATCTCGCCCGGCAGGGGAATGCCCAGGCTCTCGATCCCGACCACACCGCCGACCATCAGATAGACCGCAAGCGGCGGAATCGAGTGCAGCACCGGCTCGAGATTCATGCGTCAAGGATGCCTGACCGACCGAGGATCCGTGCCTTAAGGTGTGCGCTTGAATTCGCTTGCGGCGCCCAGCCCCTCCAGCCGCGGGCGTTTGGGTTCGCGCCCGTCGTACGAGGAGAGGCCGCGCAGTCGCCGCCAGATCCACGGGAAGAAACTCTCCTGTGTCCAGCGCAACTGTTCGTACGTGCCGGCGGCTAAGGAACGCTGGGTGGGGGCCAGGCCGCCGCGTGCCCAATCATGGTTGCTGTCAGGAAGATTGAGCGCTTCGGCGGCTGCGGCGGCGAACAATATATGGCCCTTGCTGGACGCGTGTACCCGGTCGATGGCCCAGGTGTCCAACTCGCGCATCGAGGGCGCGTTGTACAGGTCGACGAGCCGGAACCCGTAGCGATGGGCGGCCGCCCTGATCGCCCCGTTGATGCGGGTGAGCCGCCCCGCCACCAGCCGTCCCAGCGGGAGGAACTGCGCCACGTTCGGGAAGGTCGTCGTCACCACCGTCGCACCCGACTCGGCCAGCGCCGCGTAGATGTGCTCGAGGTCGACTAGGGCGGGGGAGAAGGATCGCCCCGGCTGGATGACATCGTTCATCCCGGCGCAGACGGTGATCAGATCGGGCCGCATCGCCAGCGCCTGCGGAAGCTGCTCGGTGAGCACGTGGCCGATCCGCTTCCCGCGAATCGCGAGGTTGGCGTACTGCAGGCCGGGGTAGAGCGAGTCGACCATCACCGCGAGCCGGTCGGCGAATCCGAGCAGGCCGACGGTGTCGTCGCCGTCCCACAAGCCCTCTGTCTGGCTGTCACCGATGGCGACGTAACGGTGGTATCCAACGTGAGTAGCCCCGCTCACGATGCCGAGAATAACCCGAAGCCGCGCCCATAACTGGTTACCGTGGATCCATGCCACCCAAGCGCGAACCGGCCGACGCGACCGCCAACGCGGCGCCTGGCGCTGATTCGCTTGCGCCGCAGTATCCGATCGAGTCGGTCGACAACGCGCTCAAGCTGTTGCTGCTGCTGGGTGAACGGCCGCAGATCCGGTTGAGCGAGGCGACCCGTTATCTGGGCGTGGCGTCGTCGACCGCGCATCGGTTGCTGGCGATGCTGGCCTATCGCGGGTTCGTCCGCCAGGACCCGGTGTCCAAGGCGTACCTGCCCGGTCCGTCGTTGACCGGGGTGGCGTTCGCGATCTTCGGCCGCGTCGACATTGCGCGCTCGGCCGCGCCCGTCATGCGTAGCCTCAGCGAACAACTGCGCGAAACGGTGCATGTCGGAATGCTGGACGGCGCGAGCGTGCGATTCGTCGCCGCCGTCGAGGGGCCGGCCGCGGTGCGGGTGGCGTCGCGGCTGGGCCGCGCCATGCCGGCCCACTGCACCTCGACGGGCAAGGTCATGCTGGCCCAGTTGTCGCCACCGGAGTTGCGCGCGCTGCTGCCGCGCGAGCGGCTCAAGCGCATCACCTCGCATTCGATCGGCAGCCGAACCGAATTGGAAGCCGAGCTGTCCGGCATCCGCGAGCGCGGCTACGCCACCAACCGGGAGGAAAGCGAGGAAGGCGTCGCGTCGGTCGCCGTGCCGATCCTTACCCACGCGCCCGGGCTGCGGCTCGCGCTCAACGCCGCCGCACCACAGAACCGGCTGGATGCCGCCCGGTATCCCGCGGTGGCCGCGGCCCTTGCGGCGGCCGCCAAGGAGATCGGCGATCAGCTCGGCTAGCCCCCGGCAAGCCGGGCCACTTCGTGGCGCCAGGCCGCCTCGGCGGTGAACGCAGAACCCAAGTCCGGCAAGTCATCCCAGTCCGCGTCGCCGATGTCGGTACACGTGCCACCGGCCGCACGCACCCGCAACGACATCCGGGCCAGCGCGTCGAGGCTGATCGCCTGCAGCACCGCCTGTGCCACCGTGGCGGCGGCACTGGTGATCCCGTGTCCGCGGCAAATCACCACGGGACGACCGCGCATCGCCGCGACCATCTCCTTGCCCAGGCCCGAATTCCGGATCAGCACAGCGCGTTCGTAGACCGGGACACCGCCGCGCGCCAGCCAGGCGCCGGCAATGTCATAGGCGCCGTAGATCGGCCGCAGCGTGATACCGGCCAGATCGGCGGCGACCACGTCCGGTGGGTGCAGGTGCGCGACGGCGGTGTGCCCCGGGTCGGCCAGCATGGTCTCGACGTGGATCGGCAGTTCGTTGGGGACGCGGTAGCCGTCGAGTTCGCTTGGGGCGCCGGCGGTACCGTCGAACGTGATCAGCCGGATGTCGCTGGGGCGGGTGAACGCCACCCCGGTGTCGGTATCGCTTCGGCAGCGCACCAGCAGGTGCTCGTCGTCGACCCGCAGGCTCAGGTGGCCGAGGATGCCGTCGACCAGGCCGCGGGCCGCCGCGACGCGGCAGCCCTGCGCCACCAGCGCGCGCTGCTGATCCAGATCCGTCATCGCGCGCCCAGCCCGAATCCGCCGTCTGGCCGCACGGTTTCGCCGGTGATTCCGCGGGAGCGTCCGGACGCCAGGAACACGTAACTCCACGCGTGGTCCTCGCCGGTGAGCGCGACATGCAGGGGAGTGCGCGCGGCGACATCACGCGCCCGGTTCGGGCTGTCGTCGAGACGGGTCTCGTCGAGCCCCAGGCTGGACAGGCCGCGCAGGTCGGTGTTGAGCGTGCCGCCGGGTGCCACCCCGTTGACCCGGATGTCCGGTGCGAGTTCGTGCGCCAACGCCGACACCAGCCCGCGTACCGCGAATTTCGAGGACACGTAGAGCACACCACCGCGCCCGGGATAGAACGACGACGCGGATTCGGTCAGCACGATCGACGACCCCCTCGCGTGTCGCAGCGCCGGGATCGCGGATTTGACGGACTGCAGATGGCTGAGCACGTTGGTGCGAAACATCTCGTCGAACGCGTCGGCCAGCGCATCGGGTTCGATGTCGCCCACGCCCCGGTAGAAGTCGAAGACCCCGACGCAGTTGACCAGGGTGTCCAGCCCGCCGAACGCAGCCACCGCGGCGGCGACGGCGCGGTCGTTGGCCTCGCGGGTGGTGGCGTCGCCTTCGACCACCGGAACCCGCGGCAACTGCTGTCGCAACACGTCACACTTGTGTGGATCACGTTCCAGCACAGCAACATTCGCGCCTTCGGCGCCGAAGGACGCCACCACGGCCCGGCCGATCCCGGAACCCGCGCCCACGACCAGCGCGCGTTTGCCCTCCAGCCAGCCGGTCATCGCGGAGGTTCGCCTTCTTCGGGGAGCAGCGGCTCGTGGGAATTGCCGACCATGGCAGCCAGCGTACGGGGGTTCTGCCACGTCAATGCCTCGACCTCGAGCGCGTCCAGGGTGATCCACCGCCCGGATTTGGGTGCGCTGATCAACAGCCGTGACCCGTTTCGGGTGTCGACCCGGCGCACCAAAACTTCGGTGAATTCGTTTGCGAGGCAGATCGCTTCGCCGACCGCGCCGTCCAGCAGCCGCTGCAGGTCATCGTCCATGGCCGGCACCGTTCATAGAAACACCGCGAGGTTCTGCATCCTCAGCACCGATTCGTCGGCGATGATGGTGCGGCGGGCAAGCTTCCACCGATCGCCGCACCGGCGCAACACGTCCTCGCGCCCGCACGACATCAGGGCGCTGTCGTTGACGTCGCCCCGGCTGCGGAACAGCAGTTCGGCCGATTCGACCAGCAGGTGGGCCTCGTCGTCGCCGGTGAAGGTGCGCACGTTGGTGACGAAGTGGCGCAGCCGCGACGGCGGATCCTCGGCCCACGCGTGCTCGGTGCCCAGCCGCGCGACCCGCTGGCTCAGCGAGTATTTGTCCTCGTCGAAATGGTGCATGCCGGGCCCCCTTTCCGCCGACGCGCCGAACCCGGCGCCCCGCGCGGTCGTGACGCGCACCGGCATGGCGTAGCGGACGTCGGCGGTCAGCGTGTCCAACCACACCGCATAGTCCTGGGCGTCGAGCAGGTACGCCTCGTCAACCAGGAACTGATGCGCCTCAAGGTGGCGAATGTCGTTAAACGGCAACGGCTTTCTCATGCGGGCATCCGCTGCAGGTAGTCGGCCCACATGTTCAGCAACGCACGCTGATTGTGCTCGTTGTAGCCGACCTGCGCGCGCCCGGGACCGTGGAAGGCGTTGGGCGACAACGCCTCGATGACGGGACGGTCGTCGGCGAACAGGCCCATCCTGCTGTTCAGCAGCAACCGTCGCGCCATGGAACCGCCCGCGGTGGTCGTCAGCGACACCCAGTTCTCCACGTCGTCTTGTTCGAACATGCCGGTCGACCCGAAGCACATCAGGTACGCCCGGTACGAATCTTGCTTGTACTGCGGGGGAGCGGTGGAGTCCACCGCGAACCACGAGCACACCTCGGTCTCGTTCTCGCTGATCGGCTGCCACAGCCGGATGGAGATGAACGGCAGGACCTGGTCCTCCCGGTCGTGCACCTTGGGCCAGTTGTGCACGAAGCTCAGGTTCGGAAAGCACGTCGCGGCCGAGATCATGAATCCGTCCTCGCCGACCACCCGTTGCTGTTGCGGTGTCCACACGCTTTTGATCCGGCCGATCATCTCGTCGGGGTAGCCGACGTAGTGCATCCGCTCCTCGAAGCTGCCCGGCGGCAGTTTGTAGGTGGTCCCACCGCCGCGGTGCGCCCAATAGGTGGCACCGTCCTTGCGCTTCTGGGCTTTCGGTTCGCGGAAGAGCCCGATGTCGACGATCGACGCGTGGGTGTGCGGGGTGTGGTACATGTCGCCGGCGAAGTTCTCCGCACCGATCTTCCAGTTCGCCTTGATCCGCCAGCGCTGCGGCCCCCGCACCTCGACGCCGCCTGCGCTCTGCTTGGTGTAGTAGTCGAGGTAGAACTTGAAGTCGCCAAGGAACTCTTCCAGCGGTTCGGCGTTCGGATCCAGGCTGATGAACAGCAGGCCGTTGTAGCTCGCGAAATTCGGTGCGGGCAATAGGGTTTGGTCCTTGACTAACCCCTCGTCGCCGCCATAGGCCTCCCGGTGGAACGGCAGCCCGGTGAGCCGGCCGTCGTTGCGGTAGGTCCAGCCGTGGTAGGGGCAGCGGAAGTTGGAGGCGTTTCCCATCTCCGCGCGACAGACCTGCATTCCGCGATGCAGGCACATATTGAACAGCGCGCGCACGGTGCCCCGCGAGTCGCGGGTGATGATGAACGAGTCGTCGAGCACGCGGCGCACCACGTAGTCGCCGTCCTGGCCGATCTCGGACTCGTGTCCCACGAACGTCCACACCCGACTGAACAGCCGGTGCTTCTCCAGGGCGAACAGTTCGCGGTCGTTGTAGATGTGCGCGGGGATCATTCCCCGTCGCACGTTCTCGAAGACCTCGGCCAATTCGCCGCGATGGTCTGTCATGGCCCCTCTGCGATCTCTCTGTTTTACAGAAAAACTCTCCGCTCAGTAGAATCCCGCAGTCTTTGTCGCGGGTCAATCACCTGCCAGCGGCACCGTCAGGTTTCCCCAAGAATGCTTGGTGCTAATTCACAGGTTGCACGCAGCTGAAAGACGGAAGCCCGCAGCTACGGTGGGTCACGACAGCCGCTCCGCGCTTGTGAGCGCGGCGTAAACAAGGGGTAACCGTTCGGTTTTGCGGTAATTAACCGTCGTTTTCCGCTGATCTGAGGAAGGAACTGGTGCCATGGTGGGTCGACCACGAGGGGGTCGATTGCAGCAGGTCGGGTCGAAGGTTATAGCCACTATCGGGCGCCAGGAATGGATTGATCGACCGAGCTATCGGTTCGAACACCTGCTCAGCTTTGCATTCAACGGGCTCGGCGGCGCCCGCAACACCGTCGCCAACGCGCTCAACGGGGTCTGGCTCGGTCACCCGGTGCACCCGCCCCTGGCGTCACTGACCAGTGGCGCCCTCGGGACGACGGTTGCGCTGGACGCGCTCAGCGTCCTGCCCGGACAGCCGGCATCCGAGGTCGTCGACGCATCGCGGTTCGCGTCGCGCGCACTCGGGGTGGGCATCCTGGCGAGCCTCGGCTCGGCCGTCACCGGTGTCACCGACTGGCAGCACACCCACGAGGAGGACCGCCGGGTCGGTGCGGTGCACGGGCTGGTGAACATGGCCGCCACCGCGCTGTACATGCAGTCCTGGTGGGACCGGCGCAAGGGGCGGCACGGACGCGGCATCCTGCTCACCGCCCTCGGCTACGGCATCACCGTGGCCGGCAGCTACCTCGGTGGGGCGCTGGTCTTCGAGTCCGGGATCGGCATCGATCAGTCGGGTCCCCGGCTGCGCACCGCCACCTGGACGCCGGTGCTGCCTGCGAGTTCGTTGAACGGCAAGCCGGTACGGGTCGAGGTCGACGGAGTGGGTTTGGTGGTCTGCCAGACCAAACCCGGTGAGGTGGCGGCGTACGGGGAATTCTGCCCGCACCTGGCCGCGCCGATGTCCGACGGATGGATGGACCGGGGCCGGCTGGTGTGCCCCTGGCACGGTTCGTGGTTCGCGGCCGAGTCCGGAGAAGTTGTGCGCGGTCCGGCGGCGGCGCCGCTGCCGTGCTACGAGGCCCGATTGAACGACGGAGTGGTCGAAGTCCGCGGCGAGCCGCAGCCCGCTCCCGGCGGCGCGGTAGGAATCGCAAAAGGAGGAGCAGCCAATTGAACGCCTACGACGTCCTGAAAGAACACCACATCGTGATCAAGGGCCTCGGCCGCAAGATCAGCGACGCCCCGGTGAATTCTGAAGAGCGGCATGAACTTTTCGATGATCTGCTGATCGAGCTGGACATCCACTTCCGCATCGAGGACGACCTGTACTACCCGGCGCTCAAGGATGCCAGCAAGTTGATCGCGGTTGCGCACGCCGAGCACCGCCAGGTGGTCGACCAGCTTTCGGTGTTGTTGAGGACCCCGCAGAGCGCGCCCGGCTACGAGGACGAGTGGAACTCCTTCAAGACGGTACTGGAGGCCCACGCCGACGAAGAGGAACGCGACATGATCCCGGCACCGCCGGAAGTGAAGATCACCGATGCCGAGCTCGAGGAGTTGGGCAATAAGATGGCCGCGAAGATGGAGCAATACCGCGGCTCGGCAACGTACAAGATGCGCACCAAGGGGCGGGCGGCGCTGGTGCGCTCTCTCTGACCCGGCGACACCGCCCGCTTGCGGGATTCGGTGGGCCGGCGAGAGTAGCCTCACGGCACATGGACGCCGAGCGTGTCGCTTCTCAGGGTGACATCACGGCGGAGATCGCCCGCATCGCAGCGCAATACCAGGGTGGCGGGGGAGTCGGGCACCGCGACCGGCCGCGGCTCGACTACCCGCCGTACCGCAGCACGATCCTGCGCCATCCCAAGCAACCTTTGGTCGTCGTCGATCCCGAGGGCGTCGAACGCTGGGCGCCGTGCTTCGGCCACCAGGACGTCGACCCACTCGACGCCGACCTGACGGCCGGTCATCCGGGCGAGCCGATCGGCGAGCGGGTCGTCGTGACCGGACGCGTCCTGGACGAATCCGGCCGGCCGGTGGCGGGCCAGCTGGTGGAGATTTGGCAGGCCAACGCCGCCGGTCGCTACCGCCACCAGCGCGACCAGCATCCGGCGCCCCTCGATCCGAACTTCACCGGTGCGGGCCGCTGCCTGACCGGGCCGGACGGCACCTACCGGTTCCGGACCATCAAGCCCGGGCCCTACCCGTGGCGCAACCACCACAACGCGTGGCGCCCGGCGCACGTCCACTTCTCCGTCTTCGGAACCGCTTTCACCCAGCGCCTGGTCACCCAGATGTACTTCCCGGGTGACCCGATGTTCGCGCTGGATCCGATCTTCCAATCGATCCTCGATCCCGCCGGGCGCCAGCGGCTGATCGCCCGATACGACCACGACCTCAACGAGCCGGAGTACGCGACCGGGTACCGGTGGGACATCGTGCTGGCCGGTGGCGCACGCACCCCGACAGAAGGCGAGCATGACTGAATCAGCTTGCACGCCAGGGCAAACCGTCGGGCCGTTCCTCGATCTGGGGTTGCCGTATCCCGGCGACAACCTCATGGTCGACGACGGCCATCCGCAGGCCATCCGGCTGCACGGCACGGTGTACGACGGTGCCGGCGCGGCCGTCCCGGACGCACTGGTGGAACTCTGGCAACCCGACGGCGCGGGACGCGTTCCGCGACAAGCCGGTTCGCTGCGCCGCGACGACGCGGTGTCGATCGCAAGCGCGGCGCAAGCGCCGGGCGCCGCGGGTCGGCACCATCACGACGCGGTGTCGATCGCAAGCGCGGCGCAAGCGCCGGGCGCCGCGGGTCGGCACCATCACGACGCGGTGTCGATCGCAAGCGCGGCGCAAGCGCCGGGCGCCGCGGGTCGGCACCATCACGACGCTCCGTTCACCGGGTGGGGGCGCTGCGCGACCGACGACGCCGGACGCTACGCGTTCACCACCCTGACGCCCGGTTCGGCGATCGCCGGGCGGCCGCCCTTCTTCGCGCTCACGGTGTTCGCCCGGGGACTGCTGGACCGGCTGTTCACCCGCGCCTACCTGCCCGGCGCCGACCCGAACGCCGATCCGCTGCTGACGGCGGTCACCGCCGAGCGCCGGTCCGCATTGCTGTGTACCGCCGAAAACGACGGCACCGCTTACCGTTTCGATATCCATCTGCAGGGCCCGGCCGAGACCGTGTTCCTGGCGTACCGGGACGACGCGCGATGACCAACCTGTTGTGGCCCGGAGACCATCGCGCCGGGGAGCACATGACCGATCGGGCGCTGCTGGGATCGATGGTGGCGGTGGAAGCCGCGTGGCTGAGCGCCCTGGCGGGCGCCGGCCTGGCGCCCGCCGGTTGCGCCGAAGCGGAGATCGCGAACCTGGTCACACCCGACGACTGTGAATCGCTCGCGGTCGCCGCCGAGGACGGCGGCAACCCGGTCATTCCCCTGGTGACCCTGCTGCGGCAGCGGGCCGAGCCGGCCGTCGCGCCCTGGATTCACCGCGGGCTCACCAGTCAGGACGTCCTGGACACGAGCCTGATGCTGGCCGTGCGAGCGGTTGCCGATGAGTTGACAACCCAACTAACACAGCAGATTTCCACACTGTCCGAACTCGTCACCCGGCACCGGGACACGCCGATGGTGGCCCGCACCCTCACCCAGCACGCCGCACTCACCACGTTTGGCGGCAAGGTCGCCGGCTGGCTGAACGGAGTCATCGACGCGTTCGTGCGGCTGGCCGCGCTGACCACACCGATCCAACTCGGCGGCGCCGCCGGAACATTGGCCGCGACGACGGAGCTGGCGGCATTGATGACCGGCACGACCGACCCGGCCGGCGTCTCGCTGCAGTTAGTACAAAGCACCGCAACCACATTGGGCTTGGCTGCGCGGCCGCCGTGGCACACCAGCCGCGCACCCGTCACCGCGGCCGGCGACGCCTTCGTCGGCTGCACCGACTCCTGGGGCCGCATCGCCTCGGACATCGTCACCCTGGTCCGACCGGAGATCGCCGAACTCAGTGAGCCGGCAACCGGGAACCGCGGCGGCTCGTCGTCGATGCCGCACAAGCGAAACCCGGTGCTGTCCATCCTGATCCGCCGTGCCGCCATCGCGGCACCGCCATTGGCCGCGACGCTGCACACCGCCGCGGCGCTAGCCAACGACGAGCGGCCCGACGGGGCGTGGCATGCCGAATGGGACACCCTGCGCCCGCTGGGCCGGCGCAGCGTCGTCGCGGGATCCCAGAGTGGGGAACTGCTCGCCGGATTGACCGTACATACGCAGCGGATGGCCGAAAACGTCAATGCCGCAGACATTGCGGGCGAACAGCGGGCGATCGCCGAGCTGGCGGGCAAGGAGCCGTCCGCCGCCTACTTCGGCGCCGCCGGCCGGTTGATCGACGACTGCCTGAGCCGTGCGGCAGCGGTGCTCGCTCAGCGCTGATAAATGCTGGCCAGCCAGATGTGCAGCAGCGTGTCGATCACCCGGTCTTCGGGGATCGCCTGATCCTCGGCGGTGAAGGCCGCGGCCATCATCCGCTCGCTCAACATGTTGAGCGCCACGGACAGCTCCGCGGCCGGGATGGTGTCGGGGGCGGCGCCGCGTCCGCGCTCGGACTTGATCGCGATGGTGGTGTAAGAGATCCACTTGTTCATCAGTGCGGACCACAGCTGCCGCACCTCGGGGTTGGTCGCCTTGGCCGCGGCGCCCGCGACCGCGACCGCCCGGTGCGATCCGGACACCTCGAAGAACGACTCGATGCGTGCCCGCCAGATCGCCTCGGGGTCGCCCGAAGACACGACGTCGAGCGCCCGCAGCGCCGCCTGCGCCTTGGCGTTCATCTGGTCGAGCAGCGACAGCAGCACCGCGTTCTTCGACCGGAAATAGAAGTAGAAGGTGGGCCGGGAAATTCCGGCGCCTTTTGCTAGATCGTCGACGGAAAAGTCGGCCAGCGGTCGTTCCTCCAGCAGCCGCTCGGCGGTGGCAAGTATCGCTTGTTCGCGGTCGTCACCGGAGTGGTGCGACGCGCGGCGGCCCCGCGAGGCCTGCAGATACTTTGTTTGTGTCGGGAGGTCGGACACGCCCGTTACTGTTGGGCACGTCGATATACGTCAACGAAACTGTTGATGAAAACCAGCAATAATGTCGATTAAGAACGTCGCTTTGCTGAACGACGTTTCAGTCGGCCACCGCGATTTCGATCGCCAGGCACTCGCTCAGTGCGTGCGCGGCCGCCCAATCACCGCCACACACGGCGCGCTCGAGTTCGTCGACCAGCGGGCTGTCGGCACCCAGGTCGGCCAGCCACGCCGCTACCGTCGCCGTGATCTGGTGCGCGGGTACCCGAGCGATGTGTCCTTTGTGGAGGCGGTCGGTCAGCTGGTAAATCGTGGCCGTCGGCCTGCGCTGCGGCCAATGAACCATCCATTTCGGTGAATTCATCGTCCCCTCCCCGCTAGCCTCGACCACTCATCCGACCCCGCCCGCGTCTTCAGCTCTAGGGCACAATAGTACGTCTGTACCAATGCGGTGGTCGGCATTTTCGCCGTGCGAGATCCCGTTTTTTTCAAGTCTTTGGTCATCGGATCGCCTACCTGGTCCTACATAAGTCAACTGGCCGATCAACGCCGCGCCAGCGTGGCGCGTCCGCGGGCCATGATGCGTTCCAAAACGTTGTGGGACAGGTCGCCGTCGTTGGCCACCCGGGCGAGACCCCGCCGCCGCAGGAACATGTCGAGCCGTCGATCCGGTGACCAATCGGCATAAATTGACCCGAAGTAGTGCGACTGCAGGAAATCCGACGCCAACGCGTCGAGGTCGGACTCCGTCAACAACGGTGGGTTAGCACCCATAACCGGCAAGCTCCTTTGTTCTTCCCGCAACTGCCGCAGCCAAGTTTTGTCAGGGGGCATAACTAAACCGTCACGCAGAGATTGCGGAACGGGCCCAAAGTCGGCCGGGGGCGCAAAGGCGAAGGTTGAAGCGTTGCAGCGGTTGTCAGGCGGTGCCCGGCCCCGCCGGTTTGTGCGCGACGATGGCGACGGCGGCCAACCGGTTGCGATGTTTGTGGAACGTGCGGCGCATCGTCAGGACCCGCTTGCGGGCGTCGCGGTGCACGAGCACGTTCCTGGCGAATCGCAGCGCACCGAACAGCCCCTCGTCGGAGACCAGCCGGCGCGGCTGCAGCAGCGCCATGGGCGCGGTCGCCACCTGATCGACCACCAACCCGTGCTCGGCGAGCAGTTTCGACCACTCCGCAACCGTCAAGGGACGGGCGTTGACCTTGATCGCCCGGGCGAGCGCCTGCCGGATGTCGGTGCTGATGTCCTCCGGCACGTCGTCCGGAGTGAGGGCGAGTTCGTGGATCGCGTAGCGCCCGCCCGGCCGCAACAACCGGGCCGCCTCGGCGACGATCGCCGCCTTGGCCGCGTCGCCCTGCATGCTCAGCATCGCCTCGCCGATGACCACATCGCTGCAGGCGTCGGGCAATCCGGTGGCGGCCGCGTCCGCAACCTGCACGGCCGCGTTTTGCGCACCGAAATCGCTGAGCACGCCGCGCACCACGTTGGCCGCGTCCGGGTCACCCTCGGCGCCGACGTACGACCGCGGCCCCCTGGCCACGATCTCGGTGGCGGTGCGGCCCAGGCCGGGTGCCAGTTCGACGACGTCGGCGCCGGTCAGCTCCGCGCGGGACAGCAGCGTGCGGGTCAGCTCGACACCGCCGGGGCGCAGCACGCGCTTACCGAGCCGCGCCAGCAGCCAATGCCCTGCGACCGCGTCGTCGGCGCGGTTCGAGGACGGTAGCGGCAGTTCGGAACCTGCTCGTTGTCCTGGCATCAAATCTCCTGCCGCGCAGAGGTTTCCACCGGCTCCAGGGCCAGCTCGAGATGTCCGGGGTGGCGCACGGGGGGTGGGGTGTCGATGAGTTTACCGATCCGGATCCGCCAGACGGACGGGCCTTTGTCGAGGTACTCCCAGTCGTAACCGCCGGGATAGTCGGCCTCGAATTCGTCGTGCAGGTGCCTGGGGTCGTGGTTGTTGACCAGAACGAACGAGTCGCCGACTTGCAGCGCGGCATAGGTGGCGAAGATGGTCGGGTGCTTTTCCGGCTTGCGCAGCTGGCGTACGTCAAGTTCGTTGGCGGCCATGGGTTCTCCGACCTTTGCTCTAGTTTTCACAAGTACCCTTGTGTAAACTCTAGCGCATGACCTACGTGATCGGAAAGCCATGCATCGATGTGATGGACCGCGCATGCGTCGACGAATGCCCGGTGGATTGTATTTACGAAGGCGGCCGGGCGCTCTACATTCATCCCGACGAATGCGTGGATTGCGGCGCGTGTGAACCGGTCTGTCCGGTGGAGGCGATTTACTACGAAGATGACCTGCCTGAGGATCTCAAACCCTACCTGGCCGACAATGAGGCATTCTTCGCTGAAACGCTGCCGGGTCGCGACGCCCCCCTGGGGTCCCCGGGTGGGGCCGGCAAGCTCGGTCCGCTCGGGGTCGACACACCTCTGGTGGCCGGCCAGCCCAGTGCCAGCCATTCGGACGGGGCGTGAAGGACTAGAAGCGGGAGGGGCCCTTTGAAATCCCACAATTCCCAGAAGGCACAGGACTCGTCGACCGGGGAATTGGCCGGCCGGCGGCGCGCCGTGATGCGGCTGCTGCGGGCCTCGCCGGATCCGATGAGCATCGCGGGCATCGCCCGCGTGCTGGACGTACACCCCAACACCGTCCGCTTCCACCTCGACAGCCTGGTCGCTGACGGGCAGGTGGAGCACGTCGAGCTGGATCGGAAGGGGCCGGGACGCCCACCGCTGATGTTTCGCGCGGTCCGGCAGATGGATCGCGGCGGGACGCGACACTATCGGCTGCTGGCCGAGATCCTGGCCATGGCCTTCGCCGACGAACGCGACCCCGCGCCCAAGGCCCTGGCGGCGGGCCGCGCCTGGGGGCACAAGGTGGATGCCGAACTGCACCCGATGCCCGATGACGCCGACGGCGCCGACGGCGCCGAAGAGGCGATCGCCCGCTTGATCGATGTGCTCGACGAACTCGGCTTCGCCCCCGAGCGCCGGGTGAACAACGGACAGCAGCAGGTCGGGCTGCGGCACTGCCCCTTTCTCGAACTGGCCGAGAGCTCCTCGAGCGTCGTCTGCCCGGTGCATCTGGGCCTGATGCAAGGAGCCATGGAGACCTGGGGAGCACCCGTCTCGGTGGACCGGCTCGACCCGTTCGTCGAGCCGGATCTGTGTCTGGCTCACCTGACACTGCAGGGAGCGGCCAAATGAGCACCGGCACGGCGACTGCCGTTGCGCTGACCTTCATCTGGCTCGGCATGGTGCTCGCCATCTCGTTCCTGGAGGCCCCGCTGAAATTCCGGGCGCCCAATGTGACGCTGCAGATCGGGCTCGGCATCGGGCGGCTGGTGTTTCGCGCGCTCAACACCGTCGAGGTGGCTTTCGCCCTCGTCATCGGGGCCATCGTGGTGGCCGGTCCGACCCCGGCGGGCGTCAGGGTGGCGATCGCCGTCGCCGTGGCCGCACTGGCCATCCAGCTGGTCGCGGTGCGCCCCGCGCTGACCCGTCGGGCGGACAGGGTGCTCGCCGGATCGGACGGGCCGCGTTCCCGGGCCCACTACGGGTACGTCGCCTTGGAGGCGGGCAAAGTCATCGGCCTCATCGCGGCGGGGATACTGCTACTGAGCGGCTAACAGCAACCCTCAAGGCCTCATGAGGGCCTATCAACTTCGAAGGACCCATTATGGATTCCATCTCGCTGACCGACCTCTCGTCCGAAAAGATCGCCGAGGCCAAGCAATCGCACAGCGGGCGGGCCGCCCACACCATTCATGGCGGTCACACCCATGAGCTTCGCCAGACCGTGCTGGCCCTGCTCGCCGGGCACGACCTGTCCGAACACGACAGCCCCGGTGAGGCGACGCTGCAGGTGCTGCAGGGTCACGTGCGGCTGACGACCAACGGCGACGCCTGGGACGGCAAGGCCGGTGAATACGTCGCGATTCCCACCGAACGGCACGCCCTGCACGCGGTCGAGGATTCGGTGGTCCTGCTGACCGTGCTGAAGACCATTCCCGCGGCGCACTAGCCGACGATGCTGTCGACGCCCTGGTCAACGAATTTCGGTCTGCGGGTACCCATCGTCAATGCCCCGATGGGCGGGGTGGCCGGCGGCCGCCTGGCCGCCGCGGTCACGGGGGCCGGTGGCCTCGGCATGGTCGGCATGGGCAGCGTCGCGTCCAGGGAGTTGCTCGCCGAGCAGCTTCGGCACGTCGACGGGCGGTTCGGCATCGGCATGGTCGACTGGGTGATGCGCAACGAGGCCGGGCTGCTCGAGGACGCGCTAGCCGCCCGCCCGGCCCTGTTGTCGGTCAGCTTCGGAACGGACTGGTCTTGGGTCGCCAAGGCGCATGACGCCGGAATCCCCACCGTCACACAGGTTTACGACGCCGTCGGGGCCCGGCGGGCCGTCGACGCCGGCGTCGACATCCTGGTCGCGCGCGGATCCGAGGGTGGCGGGCACGGCGAGGACAAGCTGGGGCTGCTGCCGCTGCTGGACGCCGTTCTGGATGCCGTCACCGTCCCGGTGCTGGCCGGCGGCGGTGTCGCCTCGGCGCGCAGCCTGGCCGCGGTGCTGGCCGCCGGTGCCAGCGGGGCGTGGGTGGGCACCCGGTTGTCGGCATGCCCGGAGGCGCTGACCGGCGACGCCGGGCGCCGGGCCCTGGTCGCGGCCACCGAAACCGACACCGCCGTCACCCGGGTCTTCGACGTCGCCAAGGGTCTGCCCTGGCCGGCGCGGTTCCCGTCGCGGGTGTTGGCCAACGATTTCGTCGAGCACTGGACGGGTCACGAGGAAGCGATGGACGCGGGGGCCTGCGACCAGCTGGCCGCCGCGATCGCCGCCGGGGACTGCCGGATCGCGCCGGTGGATGCCGGTCAGGGCGTCGGGATGATCCGCGGCGATGCCTCGGTGGCCGACGTCATCGACGAGATGTGTACGGGCGCTGAAGGATTGCTGTCCGGGTGGAGCTCGTAGGGTGGACTATTGGGGCCGGGCGTGAGCACGACGCAGCACCGGCCCCGGTTCGGGCAGAGGCGCGCGTCGGGCCGGTGCGGTCCGAGCGCATCGGCCACGCCGGTGATCAGCGCGTGGTTCATGGTGCAGGCCAGTTCCGTCTGCTCCTGTGCCAGTGCGTGGAACGGGCAATTGGCGAGCTTGACCTCACCGTCGCGGAACCGCGGCTCGTAGCCGTACCGGCTCAGCACCCGGACCGCCCGCTTCACGGCGGCGGCAGCGTCCTGCGGGGGCGCTGGGGCCGAGGACCCCACCGCTGCAGTGGCACCCATCGTTCGGCCGTACTCGCGGGCGACACCGTTGAGGACCTCGGCGACCGGCTCGCCGGTATCGGCCGAGCGGGCGATGGCCGTCGCCATTGACCGCCCGGCCAGCTCGTACTCCCGCTGCGGAAGGCTGACCGCGATGTCGCGGCGCGTCCTGCGATACAGCTTGGAGGTACGTCCGGCGCCGGGGCCCGAGCGACCGGACAGGCGCGCGTAATCGGCTTCCAGCAGGCCCTCGGCGGTGAGCCGGTCCAGGTGAAACTTCCGGCATCATCATCGACCTGGTCACCGGCCCCGGCTTCTACGACGTCGCGCTGCGCGACTTCGGTCTGCTCGCCGGCGCCGTCGCACTGGCCCGGCTGGCGCAGGGGGTGCACAGCGGCAGCATCGGAGCCGGCGCGCGATAGCGCCCGCCGTCACACCGCGCGCAGGTAGCGCTTGGCGATGACGCGCTGGCCCAGCTTCACCACCGGCCCGCCGGCCTTGCCCCACCAGGTGGCGGGCCGGGAGAAGGCCGACACCTCCGCGTACACCGCCGAGGTGACCGGGTCGTGGCGAACCACGAAGCGTTCCTCGCCGGACTCGGGATGACCGGGCAGGGTGCCGTAGCCGAAGCCCCGGATATCGGGTTCGTCGACGACGTAGACGACGCGGCAGGGCGCGGGCAGAAAGCCCATCTTCACCACCACCACCGCGTCGACGACGGCGATCTCGGAGCTGGCCCGCACGCGCAGCCCGGATCCGCGCTGCATGCCCCAGCGCATGACGGCGGCGGCGGCTTGCTCGAAACGCTGCCGGCCCGTGCCGATTTGGCGCTCGGCGTGTTGATGGTCGTATCCGGCGGGCAGCTCACCGGTCGCCGTTGCCCCCACTTCGGAGTAGGTCAGGGGAAGTTCCTTGAGCGCTCGCAGGTCCACGTGCTCAGCTTGCCACGCCGAGATGCGTAACCGCATTCGGCGCGTACGGTCGGAGAAGTGACCGTAGAAAACTCGAAAACTGTTGCAGGGGCATCCGGAACATTCACCTTCGGTGGCGACATGACCGTCAACCGGCTCGGCTTCGGCGCGATGCGCCTGACGGCAAAGGGCGTGTGGGGCCCGCCCGACGACCGCGACGAATGCGTCCGGGTGCTGCGGCGGGCCGTCGAGCTCGGGGTGAACTTCATCGACACCGCCGACTCCTACGGTCCCTACGTCTCCGAGGAGATCATTCGCGAGGCGCTGCATCCCTACGACGGTCTGGTGATCGCGACCAAGGCGGGGCTGTTGCGCACCGGCCCGGACATCTGGATTCCGTTGGGCAATCCCAGTTATCTGCGTCAGGAATGCGAGATGAGCCTGCGCCGGCTGGGCGTTGACACCATCGACCTGTTCCAGCTGCACCGCATCGACTCGAACTTCCCGCTCGAAGACCAGGTGGGTGAGCTGCTCACCCTGAAGAACGAGGGCAAGATCCGCCACATCGGCCTGTCCGAGATCGGCGCCGACCAACTGGACGCGGCCCTGCGGATCACCGAGATCGTGTCGGTGCAGAACATGTACAACCTGACCGCCCGTGGCGCCGAGCCGCTCCTGGACACCGCGACCAGACAGGGCATCGCGTTCATCCCGTGGTTCCCGCTGGCGGCCGGACCGCTGGCCGCCGCCGACGGCCCGCTGCAGCGCATCGCCGCCGACCACGATGCGTCGCCGTCGCAGTTGGCCTTGGCGTGGTTACTGAAACGCTCGCCGGTGATGGTGCCCATCCCCGGCACGTCCAAGGTTGCGCACCTAGAGGAAAACGTCGCCGCCGCCCAGATCGAGCTGTCCGATGACGAGTTCGAAACGTTGTCGGCCGCCGGGGCGCAGCAGCCGGCCTAACCACCGCGCGAAAGCCCGTCCGGCGGGCAATACGGTGTTGTGGTGGCCGAACATCAGCGACACCCCGGCGGGGGATTCAATCCGCCGGAACCGACGACCAAGGGCGGGCCCGACTACGGCAGGTTCATCGAGGCCGTCCGCTCGTTGCAGGACCACGCCCGCGCCGCCGACGCTCCCGACGAGGTCATCACCGAGGCCGCTGACCTCCTGGAGAAGGTATCGGCGCTGCTGGCGCCGTTCGACGCCGACGAATGGGCGTCCCCGTCGGGCCGGCGGATGGACCTGCCGATGCGCGGCAACATCCTGACGATCCCGATGTCGGCACACAAGGGCGAGGACGGCCGCATCCACGGCCAGGCCCGCTTCGCCCGGTTCCACCTGGGCCGCAACGGCGCCGTGCACGGCGGCGCGCTGGGGATGCTGTTCGACTCGATCCTCGGGTTGTCGGCCTCGGTGCTCACCGGCAACCCGCGACAGCGCACCGCCTACCTCAAGATCGACTACCGCCACATCGTCCCGGTGGAAAAGGAATTGCAGTTCGACGCGGGCATCGAACGGGTGGACGGTCGCAAGATCTTCGTGTCCGGCCGGTTGACCGACGGCGAGCAGCTGCTGACCGAAGCCGACGCGCTGTTCGTGCGGCTCAAACCCGGCCAGCCCTGAGCGCGGTGCCCGCGACCGTTGACGGCTTGGGTTCTCCGAGGTCCGCCCCGATAGCATGGCAACGATCATCGAGAAGTCCACCCCTTGGAGAACCAGTTTCATGAGCGCCGCCGCCGACTCCGTCCTTGCAGCCCCGATCCGGGTGCCTGCCGGGACCACCGCGGCCGCCGCGGTGGGTGAAGCCGGGCTGCCGCGCCGGGGCACGCCCGACGCCATCGTGGTGGTGCGCGACGACTCGGGAAAGCTGCGCGACCTGAGCTGGACGCCCGACGCCGACACCGACGTCGTTCCCGTGGCCGCCAACACCGAGGAGGGCCGCAGTGTCATCCGGCACTCGGCCGCGCACGTGTTGGCTCAGGCCGTCCAGGACCTGTTCCCGGACGCCAAACTGGGCATCGGCCCCCCGATCACCGACGGCTTCTACTACGACTTCGACGTGGCCGAACCGTTCACCCCCGAAGACCTGGCGGCGCTGGAGAAGCGGATGCGCCAGATCGTCAAAGAGGGCCAGCTGTTCGAGCGGCGTGTCTACGAATCCAAGGACCAGGCGCGCGCCGAGCTGGCCGACGAGCCCTACAAGCTCCAACTCGTCGACGACAAATCCGGCGACCCCGACATCATGGAGGTCGGCGGCGACGAGCTCACGGCGTACGACAACCTCAATCCCCGTACCCGCGAACGGGTTTGGGGCGACCTGTGCCGCGGACCGCACATCCCCACCACCAAGCACGTTCCGGCGTTCAAGCTGACCCGCAGCTCGGCGGCGTACTGGCGGGGCGATCAGCGCAACGCCAGCCTGCAGCGCATCTACGGCACCGCGTGGGAGACGCAGGAGGCGCTGGACAAGCACCTGGAGCTGATCGCCGAAGCCCAGCGCCGCGACCACCGCAAGCTGGGCGTGGAGCTGGACCTGTTCAGCTTCCCCGACGAAATCGGTTCGGGGCTGGCGGTTTTCCACCCCAGGGGCGGCATCATCCGCCGGGAGTTGGAGGAGTACTCGCGCCGCAAGCACGAGCAGGCGGGCTACGAGTTCGTCAACACCCCGCACATCACCAAGGAGCAGCTCTACGTCACGTCGGGGCATCTGGAGTGGTACGCCGAGGGGATGTATCCGCCGATGCATCTCGACGCCGAGTTCAACCCGGACGGCACGGTACGCAAGCCCGGCCAGGACTACTACCTGAAGCCGATGAACTGCCCGATGCACCACCTGATCTACCGGTCACGCGGACGGTCCTACCGCGAACTTCCGTTGCGGCTCTTCGAATTCGGCAGCGTCTACCGCTATGAGAAGTCCGGCGTGATCCACGGCCTGACCCGGGTGCGCGGGATGACGCAGGACGACGCGCACATCTACTGCACGCGCGAGCAGATGCGCGACGAGCTGACCTCGGTGCTGCGCTTCGTGCTCGACCTGCTGGCCGACTACGGCCTCAACGACTATTACCTGGAGCTGTCCACCAAGGACCCGGAGAAGTCCGTGGGCTCCGACGAGGTCTGGGAGGAGGCTACCGAGATCCTGCGCGAGGTCGGTGAGGCGTCGGGCCTGCAGCTCGTTCCCGACCCGGGCGGCGCGGCGTTCTACGGACCGAAGATCTCGGTGCAGGTCAAGGACGCGCTGGGCCGCAGCTGGCAGATGTCGACGCTGCAGATCGACTTCAACATGCCGGACCGATTCGAGTTGGAATTCACCGCGTCCGACGGATCCCGGCAGCGGCCGGTGCTGATCCACCGGGCGTTGTTCGGCTCGATCGAGCGGTTCTTCGGCATCCTCACCGAGCACTACGCGGGGGCCTTCCCGGCCTGGCTGGCGCCGGTGCAGGCGGTGGGCATCCCGGTCGCCGACGAGCACGTGGAGTACCTGGAAAGCATTGCTGCGCAGCTGAAGTCGCACGGCGTGCGGGTCGAGGTCGACGCCAGCGACGACCGGATGGCCAAGAAAATCGTGAATCAAACGAACCTGCGTGTGCCGTTCATGTTGCTGGCCGGTGACCGCGACGTGCAGGCCGGGGCCGTGAGCTTCCGTTTTGGTGACCGCACGCAGATCAACGGCGTGCCCCGCGACAGTGCGGTCGACACGATCGTGAAGTGGATCGCCGATCGCGAGAATTCTGTGCCCACAGCCGATCTCGTGAAAGTGTCGAGTGGTGAGTGACTGTGAGTGATCGCGAGCCGGTGGAACAGGGTGCCGACGACACCATCCTGGACAGGGGGGTCGGTGAGCGAGATCACCTGCAGCGGTTGTGGACTCCGTACCGGATGACCTATTTGGCCGAAGCGCCGCTGAAGCGTGACAACGGCAAGACCGAGCAGCCGTTCAGCGACATTCCGCACCTGTCCGACGAGGACGGCCTGGTGGTCGCCCGCGGCGAGCTCGTCTACGCCGTGCTCAACCTCTACCCGTACAACCCCGGACACCTGATGGTGGTGCCCTACCGGCGGGTCTCCGAGCTCGAGGACCTGACCGACCCGGAGAGCGCGGAGCTGATGGCCTTCATTCAGAAGGCAATTCGCGTCATCAAGAACGTGTCCCGGCCGCACGGCTTCAACGTCGGCCTGAACCTGGGGACGTCGGCCGGCGGGTCACTGGCCGAACACCTGCACGTGCACGTGGTGCCGCGTTGGGGTGGCGACGCGAATTTCATCACCATCGTCGGCGGGTCCAAGGTGATCCCGCAACTGCTGCGCGAGACGCGTCAGCTGCTGGCCACGGAGTGGACGAAACAACCATGAGCAAAATGCCGTTCCTTTCCCGGGCGGCGTTCGCGCGGCTGACCACGCCGACCGCAAGGGCATGCCTGCGGATGGGTTTGACCCCCGACGTCGTCACGGTCCTGGGCACGGTCGTCGCGGTTGCCGGGGCGCTGACCCTGTTTCCGATGGGCAAGCTGTTCGCCGGCACGCTGGTGGTCTCGTTCTTCGTCCTGTTCGACATGCTTGACGGAGCGATGGCCCGGGAACGGGGCGGCGGCACCCGGTTCGGCGCGGTGCTGGACGCGACCTGTGACCGGGTCAGCGACGGCGCGGTGTTCTGCGGGCTGCTGTGGTGGATCGTCTTCGGCCTGCACGACAGGCTGCTAGTGGTAGCCACGCTGATCTGCCTGGTCACCTCGCAGGTGATCTCGTACATCAAGGCCCGCGCCGAAGCCAGCGGGCTGCGCGGCGACGGCGGCTTGATCGAACGGCCGGAACGGTTGATCATCGTGCTGGTGGGCGCTGGCGTGTCGGACTTTCCGTATGTTGCGTGGCCGCCCGCGTTACCGGTCGCCATGTGGGTGCTGGCGGTGGCCAGCCTGGTCACCTGCGCGCAGCGGTTGCACGCGGTGCGCACCTCGCCGGGGGCGACCGACCGGCTGATGGGTCAGCCGTGATTCCCACTCCGCCGGGCATGAAAGTGATTGGGGCACAACGCCGCCTGGCGAGCCGGTTGGTGGGCGGGCTGACCGGCGGAATGGGCGCCGACTGGGCGTACGCGTCCGGCTGGATGGCGGTGCGGGCGATGCCGGAGTTCGCCGCGCGCAACGCCTTTGCGGCGGGGGCGCGCTACGCGGCCCGCGGCGGCGGCCCCGACCAGCTGCGCAAGAACCTGGCCCGCGTCGTCGGGGCGTCGCCCGAGGACGTGCCGGACTCGCTGATGCGTGCCTCGCTGGCCTCCTACGCCCGCTATTGGCGCGAGGCGTTCCGGCTGCCGGGCATGGACCTGCGCGAGCTGGGCCGCGAGCTGCACGACTCGGTCCTGGGCAGGGACCACATCGAGGCGGCGCTGGCCAGCGGCCGCGGCGCGGTGATCGCGTTGCCGCACAGCGGCAACTGGGACATGGCCGGGGTGTGGCTGGCGCAGACGCACGGCACGTTCACCACCGTCGCCGAGCGGCTCAAACCCGAATCGCTGTACCGCCGCTTCATCGCCTACCGCGAACGCCTCGGCTTCGAGGTGCTGCCGCTGTCCGGAGGAGAGCGGTCGCCATTCGACGTGCTGTGCGATCGGCTGCGGGACAACCGGGTGGTGTGCCTGATGGCCGAGCGCGACCTCACCCGCACCGGCGTGCAGGTCGACTTCTTCGGTGGGCCCACCCGGATGCCGGCCGGGCCGGCCAAGCTCGCGATCGCGACCGGGGCCGTCCTGCTGCCGGCGCACTGCTGGTTCGACGGCCCGGGCTGGGGGGTGTCCATCCACCCGCCCCTGGACTGCACCAGCGGCGACGTCAACGCCATCACCCAGGCACTGGCCGATCAGTTCGAGAAGAACATCGCCACCTATCCCCAGGACTGG
Organism: Mycobacterium mantenii; assembly: GCF_010731775.1. Classification (NCBI taxonomy): domain Bacteria; kingdom Bacillati; phylum Actinomycetota; class Actinomycetes; order Mycobacteriales; family Mycobacteriaceae; genus Mycobacterium; species Mycobacterium mantenii. The sequence continues at coordinate 484,563 of NZ_AP022590.1, forward strand.
CACATGCTGCAGCCGCAGTGGCTGGTCGACCTCCCCGAAGCCAAGCAGGCCTGGCTGAAGGAAACCTGATGCGGATCGGGATGGTCTGTCCCTACTCGTTCGACGTTCCGGGCGGGGTTCAGTCGCACGTCCTGCAGCTGGCCGAGGTGATGCGGGGCCGGGGGCACGAGGTCAGCGTGCTCGCGCCGTCGTCGCCGCACGCGTCGCTGCCCGACTACGTCGTCTCGGCGGGCAAGGCCGTCCCGATTCCCTACAACGGGTCGGTGGCCCGGCTGCGGTTCGGGCCGGCCACCCACCGCAAGGTGAAAAAGTGGCTCGCCGAAGGCGATTTCGACGTGCTGCACCTGCACGAGCCCAACGCACCGAGCCTGTCCATGCTGGCGCTGAACATCGCCAAGGGTCCGATCGTCGCCACGTTTCACACGTCGACCACCAAATCGCTGACGCTGACAGTGTTTCAGGGCATCCTGCGCCCGATGCACGAGAAGATCGTCGGCCGGATCGCGGTCTCCGATCTGGCCCGCCGCTGGCAGATGGAGGCGCTGGGCACCGACGCGGTGGAGATACCCAACGGTGTCGACGTCGTCTCGTTCGCCTCGGCGCCGCGCCTGGACGGCTACCCGCGCGCCGGCAAGACGGTGCTGTTCCTGGGCCGCTACGACGAGCCGCGCAAGGGCATGCCGGTGTTGCTCGATGCGCTCCCCGGGCTGGTCGGGCGTTTCCCCGACGTGCAGCTGCTAGTTGTCGGGCGCGGCGACGAGGACCAATTGCGCGACCAGGCAGGCGAATTGGTGGACCACGTTCGCTTCCTGGGTCAGGTCGACGACGCCGGCAAGGCGTCGGCCATGCGCAGCGCCGACGTGTATTGCGCGCCCAACCTCGGCGGGGAGAGTTTCGGCATCGTCCTGGTCGAGGCGATGGCCGCCGGCACCCCGGTGGTGGCGAGCAATCTGGACGCCTTCCGGCGCGTGCTGCAGGGCGGCGACGTGGGCTGCCTGGTGCCCGTCGGCGACGGCGACGCGCTTGCCGATGCGCTGATCGCCGTGCTGGAGGATGATGTGCTGCGGGAGCGTTACATAACGGCCGGTTCGGCTGCCGTCCAGCGCTACGACTGGTCGGTGGTGGCCAGCCAGATCATGCGGGTGTACGAGACGGTCGCCGCGTCGGGCGCCAAGGTTGAGGTGGCCAGTTGATGACATGGCTGATCGTCGCCATCGCGGTCCTCGTCGCGGTGCTGGCGGTCTTCGGCGCCTGGGCCTACCGGACGGCCAACCGGCTGGACCGGCTGCACGTCCGCTACGACCTGTCGTGGCAGGCGCTCGACGGCGCGCTGGCACGGCGCGCGGTGGTGGCGCGCGCGGTCGCCATCGACTCCTACGGCGGCGCGTCCGAGGGGCGGCGGCTGGCGGCGCTGGCCGACGCGGCGGAGGGGGCGGCGCGGCCCGCGCGGGAGGACGCCGAGAACGAGCTGTCGGCCGCGCTGGCGATCGTCGATCCGGCGTCGCTGCCGGCCGGGCTGATCGCCGAGCTGGCCGACGCCGAGGCTCGGGTGGTGCTGGCCCGTCGCTTCCACAACGACGCGGTCCGGGACACCCTGGCGCTGGCCGACCGGCCCCTGGTGCGGCTGTTCCACCTGGGCGGGACCGCCGCGTTGCCCAGCTATTTCGAGATCGTCGAGCGGCCGCACGCGCTGGCCCACGGCGACCACGGCGTCCTCAACCACCGCACCTCGGCGCGCATCGTGCTGCTCGACGACACCGGCGCGGTGCTGCTGTTGTGCGGGTCGGATCCCGCGCTCGCCGACCGGCACGCGCCCAAGTGGTGGTTCACGGTGGGCGGCGAAGTCCGGCAGGGGGAGCGGCTGGCCGAGGCCGCCGCGCGCGAGCTGGCCGAGGAAACGGGCCTGCGGGTCCCGCCGGCCGACATGGTCGGGCCGGTGTGGCGGCGCGACGAGGTCTTCGAATTCAACGGTTCGCTGATCGACAGCGAGGAGTTCTACTTCGTCTACCGCACCCACCGATTCGAGACCTCCCGAACGGGCCGAACCGAACTGGAACACAGCTACATCCACGGTCACCGCTGGTGTGACGCTGCCGACATCGCTGCGCTGGTCGCGGCGGGGGAGACGGTGTACCCCATGCAGCTATCCGGACTGCTCACCGAAGCGGTGGCGCTGGCCGGCGGCCGCACCTCCGCGCCGCTGCTGTCCATCCGCTGACTCCGCGGAGTCAACGCGGGCCAAAGCGCCTCATTAGACTGGGTCGACAACGGTTGAAGGAGATCATGCAGTGACTACCGCCCACCCACCGAACGGCAACGGGCGAACCGGAACGGCGCGCATCAAACGAGGCATGGCCGAGATGCTCAAGGGCGGCGTCATCATGGACGTCGTCACCCCGGAGCAGGCCAAGATCGCCGAGGCCGCCGGCGCGGTCGCCGTGATGGCGCTGGAACGGGTGCCCGCCGACATCCGCGCCCAGGGCGGGGTGTCGCGGATGAGCGATCCCGACATGATCGAGGGCATCATCGCCGCGGTCACCATCCCGGTGATGGCCAAGGCGCGCATCGGCCACTTCGTCGAGGCGCAGATCCTGCAGAGCCTCGGCGTGGACTACGTCGACGAGTCCGAGGTGCTCACCCCCGCCGACTACACCCACCACATCGACAAGTGGAAGTTCACCGTGCCGTTCGTGTGCGGGGCGACCAACCTCGGCGAGGCGCTGCGGCGCATCAACGAGGGCGCGGCCATGATCCGCTCCAAGGGCGAAGCCGGCACCGGTGACGTGTCCAACGCGACCACCCACATGCGGGCCATCGGCGGCGAGATCCGGCGCCTGACATCGCTGTCCGAGGACGAGTTGTACGTTGCGGCAAAGGAATTGCAGGCCCCCTACGAGCTGGTCGTCGAGGTCGCCCGGGCCGGCAAGCTGCCGGTCACGCTGTTCACCGCGGGCGGCATCGCCACCCCGGCGGACGCGGCGATGATGATGCAGCTCGGGGCCGAGGGCGTGTTCGTCGGCTCGGGCATCTTCAAGTCCGGCGACCCCGCGCAGCGCGCCGCCGCGATCGTCAAGGCGACCACCTTCTACGACGACCCCGACGTGCTGGCCAAGGTGTCGCGCGGGCTGGGCGAGGCGATGGTCGGCATCAACGTCGAGCAGATCGCGGAGCCCCATCGGCTGGCCGAGCGCGGCTGGTAAAAACAGTCCGTGTCGATCGAAGAGATCCTCGATCTCGAGCAGCTCGAGGTCAACATCTATCGCGGTAGCGTGTTCAGTCCGGAGTCGGGCTTCCTGCAGCGCACGTTCGGCGGCCATGTGGCGGGGCAGTCGCTGGTGTCCGCGGTGCGCACCGTCGACCCGCAGTACCAGGTGCACTCGTTGCACGGGTATTTCCTGCGGCCCGGGGACGCCAAGGAGCGCACGGTTTTCATCGTCGAGCGCTCCCGCGACGGCGGCTCGTTCGCCACTCGCCGGGTCAACGCCATCCAGCACGGCGAAATCATCTTCAGCATGGGCGCCTCCTTTCACACCGATCAGGAAGGCGTCCACCACCAGGACGTCATGCCGGAGGCGCCGCCGCCCGACGGGCTGCCCGGGCTGGACTCGATCAAGGTCTTCGACGACGCCGGATTCAAGCAGTTCGAGGAGTGGGACGTCTGCATCGTGCCGCGCAACCTGCTGCAGCTTTCGCCGGCCAAGGCCGCACAGCAACAGGTCTGGTTCCGCCACCGCGACCCGCTGCCCGACGACCCGGTGCTGCACATCTGCGCGCTGGCCTACATGAGCGACCTGACCCTGCTGGGATCGGCCCAGGTCACCCACCTCGACGTGCGGGAGCACCTGCAGGTGGCGTCGCTCGACCACGCGATGTGGTTCATGCGCCCGTTCCGGGCCGACGAATGGCTGCTGTACGACCAGAGCTCGCCGTCGGCCAGCGGCGGCCGTTCGCTGTGCCAGGGCAAGATCTTCACTCAGTCCGGCGAGATGGTCGCGGCGGTCATGCAGGAGGGGCTGACCCGCTTCAAGCGCGGATACCAGCCGACCACCCAGTGAGCGCCCCGCGGATCGGGGTGCTCGCGCTGCAGGGCGACACCCGCGAACACCTGTCCGCGCTGCGCGAGGCCGGGGCCGAGTCGATGCCGGTGCGCCGGCGCAGCGAGCTCGAGTCGGTCGACGGCCTGGTCATTCCCGGTGGGGAATCGACCACCATGAGCCACCTGCTGCTCGACCTCGGCCTGCTGGAGCCGCTGCGGGGGCTGCTCGCCGACGGGCTGCCCGCCTACGGCGCGTGCGCGGGCATGATCCTGCTGGCCAGCGAGATCCTCGACGCCGGCGCGGGCGGACGCGAGGCACTGCCGCTGCGTGCGATCGATATGACGGTGCGCCGCAACGCTTTTGGGCGACAGGTCGACTCGTTTGAGGGGGACATCCCGTTCACGGGGCTTGGCGATCCGGTGCGCGCGGTGTTCATCCGCGCACCCTGGGTCGAGCGCACCGGTGAGGGCGTCGAGGTGCTTGCCACCGCGGCCGGGCACGTCGTCGCGGTGCGGCAAGGCCGCAAGCTGGCCACCGCGTTTCACCCCGAGATGACCGGCGACCGGCGCATCCATCACCTGTTCGTCGACCTCGTCACCGGCTGACGGCCCCTCCGGTGGTGGGTGTGAGTACGCAAGGCGCTAGCGGATGCGCTATCGCTTTCCGGGGGGCGCATATCCCCGCCCAGCGGTGACTCCTGGGGCCACTGCGACGGCTGGACAGACGCCGGGCCGCCCAACCCGACCGTCCACGTAGACTCGTCTGGCCACAAAAACAAGAAGACTTTCAGATAAGGACACCGATGAGCGGCCATTCCAAGTGGGCCACCACCAAACACCAGAAGGCCGTCAAAGACGCGCGCCGCGGCAAGGAGTTCGCCCGGCTGATTAAAAACATCGAGGTCGCCGCCCGCACCGGCGGCGGTGACCCGGCGGGCAACCCGACGCTGTATGACGCCATCCAGAAGGCGAAGAAGACCTCGGTGCCCAACGACAACATCGAGCGCGCCCGCAAGCGGGGCGCGGGCGAGGAAGCCGGCGGCGCCGACTACCAGACGATCATGTACGAGGGCTACGGGCCCAACGGCGTGGCGGTGCTGATCGAGTGCCTCACCGACAACCGCAACCGGGCGGCCGGCGAGGTGCGGGTGGCCGTGACCCGCAACGGCGGGAATATGGCCGATCCCGGATCGGTGTCCTACCTGTTCACCCGCAAGGGCGTCGTCACGCTGGAGAAGAACGGCCTGACCGAGGACGACGTGCTGACGGCGGTGCTCGAGGCAGGCGCCGAGGACGTCAACGACCTCGGCGACAGCTTCGAGATCATCTCCGAGCCGACCGACCTGGTGGCGGTGCGCACCGCGCTGCAGGACGCCGGCATCGACTACGAATCGGCCGAGGCCAGCTTCCAGCCCTCGGTCAGCGTGCCCGTCGACGTCGACGGCGCGCGCAAGGTGTTCAAGCTGGTCGACGCCCTCGAGGACAGCGATGACGTGCAGAACGTCTGGACCAACGTCGACCTCTCCGACGAGGTGCTGGCCGCCCTCGACGAGGAGTAGCTACTCGTACCCGTGCCGCATGTCCTCGACGATGCGCGGATTGTCCAGGGTCGACGGCTCCACCGGGCGCGGCCCGATGTCGCCGGAGAACACGGCGGCGGCGTCGAGCACCTGCTGGTTCAGGTAGCGCAGCGGGGGCGCATTGGCGGGCACCTTCGGTGCGGGCGCGGCGGCGGCGCGCTGCGCCAGGGCGAACCCCCAGTCGCCGAACGTGGGCACGTGCACGTGATAAGGCGTGACCGCGTAGCCGGCGGCCCGGATCGACGAGGCGGTCCGCCAATACGCCGTCGGGGTGGAGAAGGGACTGCCCGCCTGCACCACCATCAGCCCACCGGGGGCCAGCGCGCGGGCGACCAGCGCATAGAACTCCGTCGAGTACAGCCGGCCCAGGACGGGTGTGTCGGGATCGGGAAGGTCGACGATGACCGCGTCGAAGCGATCCACATCGGGTCGGCGCAACCAGTTCATCGCGTCCTCGGTCAGCACGGAGACTCGCGGGTTGTCCAGCGAACCGCCGTTCGCGTTGCGCAGCGTGGTGCGCGCGATGTCGATTACGGCGGGGTCGAGCTCGACCTGCACGATCTTGGAAATGCCTGGCTGGCGCAGCAATTCGCGAGCCGCCAGGCCATCGCCGCCGCCGAGCACCAGCACCGAATGCGCACCGTTGCCGAGGGCGGGGTAGACCAGGCTTTCGGTGTAGCGGTATTCGTCGCGGGTGGAGAACTGCAGGCCGCCGTCGAGGTACAGCCGGGTGTCGTTGCCGCGGCGGGTCACCACGATCTCCTGGTAGGCCGTGTGCCGGTAGGCGATGATCGGGTCGGCGTAAAGCCTTTGCCTGCTCGTTGTTTCGATGTCGGCCGAACGCAGCAGCAGGGTGGCGAGCAGTCCGGCCGAGGCGGTCAGCGCGCACAGCGCCAGCAGCAACTGGCGCGTCGAAACCACTTGGCGCAACAGGAAAATGGCCACGACGGCCGCCGCCCCCAGGTTGATCATGCCGGTGGCCGCCGCGCCTCGAATCATTCCCAGGTGTGGCAGCAGTAGGAACGGCCAGACCAGCCCGCCCAGCAACGCGCCGAGGTAGTCCGCGGCGTTCAGGTTGGCCAGGGTGCGGCCGGCATCGGCGGCACCCGCGGACCGTCCGCGCTGTAACAGCGTCATCAACAACGGCACCTCGGCGCCGACCAGGCCTCCGATCAGCGCCGTGCTCACCGCCAGCACCCACGTCGACCCGTCCACAAAGGCGAACACCACGTACAGTGCCGCCGCCGAGAGCCCACCGATGATACCCAGCAGCGCCTCGACGGCGATGAAGGTGATCGCGGCGTGCGCCAGCAGCGGTTTGACCAGCAGGGCACCCACGCCCAGCGCGGCGATGTAACCCGCGACGATTAGCGAGGTGGCGACGATCCCGCCGCCGTCGAGACTGGCCGACAGCGTCAGCAGCGCGAGTTCATAGATGATGCCGCACGCCGCGCACGCCGCCACGGCGGCCAGCAACAGCGCCCGCCACCGCCCCGACGCCGCCTCGGGCGGCGTCGCCTCGGGCGGCGTCGCCTCGGGCGTCCGCACATCGACAGCGCTCATGACACCGCCGCGGCGGTCACCCCTCCCACGGCGAGCAGTATCAGCGCCACCGCGAACGATCCCGGATGCAGCTCCGGCTCGTCGATGTGCTCGTGAAAACTGCCCGGTATCAGCAGATGCATGGCCAACAGCGCGATGCCCAGCAGGATGACCCCCATCAGCCCGTACACCGCCACGCCGACGAGGCCCTGGCCCAGCTGGCTATAGCTGTTGGCGATGGCGGTGATGATGACGACGGTCAGGGCGATGTACATCGCACCCGCCACCACGACAGCGTTGGGCCGGCGGTCGATGAACACCAACTGGCGCAGCTTTCCCGGGGTCAGCACGTCGACCGCGTAGAACCCGACGAGCAGCACGGCCATGCCGACCGCGAAGTAGAGGATCGTCGCGACCGCGCCTTTCAGCACGGGATTGAGGTCGACGGTGCCGATCTCGACGGCGAGGTACATGGTGCTCTCCTTTGCGGTGGTGCCGTCACTTGGTTCCGCCGGGGCCGCCGGGGGTGCCTCCGGCGCCGCCCGACGGGGATCCGGGGGAAAATCCGGGGCCCAGGAAGATGAAGGCGCCGTGGCTGTATCCGGCGCTCAGCGGCTCGACGCGGATGCTGCACGGGTAGTTGCCGTCGGGGCCGACGATCACGATGTTGTTGTTGTAGCGCAGGTACTCGGTTTTGTCGTTGTCGGCTCGCGCGTCGGGTTCCTGGTAGTCGGCCAGAGTGTCGGCCACCTGTTCGGGCGACCCCGTGCACTGGTAGCGGGTCCCGTTCACGTCGCGGGCGTATTCGTGATAGTGGCCGGCGACATACGACGCAATGTTCTTCTGCAGCAATATGATTCCGAAGATCAGACACGTCACCCCGGCGAGGCCCAGCACACCGGCGATCACGAACAGGCGATTGCGGCTCACGGGCGCCACCGGCTGGCGGTGTGCACCACCGTTCCGCCGCTGCCGGCGGGACGGTTCGGATAGAGATGCCAGGTCTGCCAGCGCCAGCCGGCGCCGTCAGGTTCGGCGGCCAGCGCGGTCAGCGCGGCGTCATCGCCGGGGAACGTGCCGCCCAGCCAGCCGGCCCCGCGGGCGCAACGGTCGCGCAGGTCCTGCGCGAGGCGACGAAAGCTCGCCTCGTCGTGGGTGTCGGTACAAGATTGCAGGCAGTAGCCGGGCGCGTCGGTGCGCGCGGGCAGGTCGGCCCCGAGAGTGCGTGCGGTGCAAGAGATTTCCTCGGAGAATCGGCCCGCCGCGTGCTCGACCGCGACGACGTGTGAGGCGCCGAGCACCCCGAGCAGGAGCGCGGCGCCACCGCCGGGGTGATCCAGCCTGCAGCTGGCCAGCGGCGTGGGGAGGGGCGTGTTGAGCGCCAGTCCCAGCCGTTCGCCGGATACGTCCGCCGGGGTCACGGCGAGCCGATGAAGGGGCACCGAGCAGACCTCGTGCCCTACGCCGAGGCGGGCGGGGGCGCCGCGTACACGGTGATCTCGCCGGGCGACACGGACTTGCCCGTCGACACCTCCCAGGGCATGTCGGACGCCCAGCGCTCGAACGAGAGCAGCACCGACTCGTCGGCGTTGGTGCAGTCGACGAATTCCATCTCGCCGCCGGCCGGCAGGCCGGTGGCGCCTTCGGTCGTGTAGGAGGCCCGGCCGCGTTCGGACTCGTGGAACATCACGCCGTCGACGACGTAGGGGTCGCCGGGCCGCAGCGGCACGTCCTTGCGGGTGACCCACATCGCGAGTTCGAGCCGCCCGTCGTCCTCCTCGACGCTGAACCAGATCGGCTGGTCGCCGCCTTCCAGCAGGTGCTCCCACCACACGAACGGGCCCTCGCGGTAGGTGACCGACCCGCGCACGATGTAGTCGACGCCGCCGTAGCTGACGACGGCGCCGGGGCCCAGTTGGCGCGGCCCGAACTGCGGCATCGCGTCGGACGCGAGTGGATCCGGACGTCCGTCCCGCTGGGCCGGTTGCTTGGGCCGCCGCAAAGCCACCACCAGCACCACGATGGATGCGATGAAGAGCGCCACGGCGATGATGAGCAGCAGAGATCCCACGCCAACCCTTCCGTTGCCACGATGCTTGAGCGAACGTGGGCTAAAGCTAACAGCTTTTTCGCGGGTTCGGCGCCCTAACGTCACCCCCGGGAATCGGCCGCGGCGCCGCGTGTCCTACCCGGACCCGTCGGGGCCGGCCGCTAGGCTATCGAACAGCTGTTCTACTAGTTGGGAGCGGGAATGCGGGTGATGGGCGTCGATCCCGGCCTGACCCGATGCGGTCTGTCGGTCGTCGAAAGCGGGCGCGGGCGCACGGTCGTCGCGCTGGACGTCGACGTGGTGCGCACGCCGTCGGATGCACCGCTTGCCGAGAGGCTGCTGCAGATCAGCGATACCGTCGAGCACTGGCTGGCCACCCACCAGCCGGACGTCGTGGCCGTCGAGCGGGTGTTCTCCCAGCTGAATGTGTCGACGGTGATGGGCACCGCCCAGGCCGGCGGGGTGGTCGCGCTGGCGGCGGCCAAGCGCGGCGTCGACGTGCACTTCCACACCCCCAGCGAGGTCAAGGCCGCGGTCACCGGCAACGGCGCGGCCGACAAGGCGCAAGTCACCGCGATGGTCACCAGAATCCTTGCGCTGCAAGCGAAACCGACACCTGCCGACGCCGCCGACGCCCTGGCGTTGGCTATTTGTCACTGCTGGCGGGCGCCGATGATCGCCCGGATGGCCGCGGCCGAAACCATGGCCGCCCAACAGCGACAGAAATACAAAGCCAAGTTGGATGCCAAGCTGAAGGCCGCGCGATGATCGCCTCGGTGCGCGGCGAGGTCCTCGAGGTGGCGCTCGACCATGTGGTGATCGAGGCCGCCGGCGTCGGCTACCGGGTGAACGCGACCCCGTCGACGCTGTCCACGTTGCGGACCGGGACCGAGGCGCGGCTGATCACCGCGATGATCGTCCGCGAGGACTCGATGACGTTGTACGGCTTCACCGACGCCGACAGCCGCGACCTGTTCTCGACGCTGCTGTCGGTGTCGGGGGTGGGGCCCCGGCTGGCGATGGCGACCCTGGCCGTGCACGACGCGGGGGCGCTGCGCCAGGCGCTGCACGACAGCGACGTCACCGCGCTGACCCGGGTGCCGGGCATCGGCAAGCGCAGCGCCGAACGGATGGTCTTGGAGTTGCGGGACAAGGTCGGTGCCGGCATAGCGGGCGCGCCGGGCGGCTCCTCGGTGGTGAACGGGCACGCGGTGCGGGGGCCGGTGGTCGAGGCCCTGGTCGGGCTCGGCTTCGCCGCCAAGCAGGCCGAAGAGGCCACCGACAAGGTGCTGGCCACCGAACAGGACGCGACGACGTCCGGCGCCCTGCGCGCGGCCCTGTCGCTGCTGGGTAAGTCCCGATGACCGACGACTACGGGGACGACTACGCCGAGCGGGAGGTCTCCGGCGCGCTGGCGCCCGGCGAGGGCGACATCGAGGTCAGCCTGCGACCGCGTTCGCTGCACGAGTTCATCGGCCAGCCGCGGGTGCGCGAACAGCTGCAGCTCGTCATCGAGGGCGCCAAGAACCGGGGCGGCACACCGGATCACATCCTGTTGTCCGGCCCGCCGGGACTGGGCAAGACGTCGCTGGCGATGATCATCGCCGCCGAGCTCGGATCCTCGTTGCGGGTGACGTCCGGGCCCGCGCTGGAACGCGCCGGTGACCTGGCGGCGATGCTGTCCAACCTGGTCGAGCACGACGTGCTGTTCATCGACGAGATCCACCGCATCGCCCGGCCCGCCGAGGAGATGCTGTACCTGGCCATGGAGGACTTCCGGGTCGACGTGGTGGTCGGCAAGGGTCCCGGGGCGACGTCGATTCCGCTGGAGGTGGCGCCGTTCACCCTGGTCGGCGCGACCACCCGCTCCGGCGCGCTGACCGGCCCGCTGCGGGACCGGTTCGGGTTCACCGCGCACATGGACTTCTACGAGCCTTCCGAGCTGGAGCGGGTGCTGGCCCGCTCCGCCGGAATCCTGGGCATCGAACTGGGCGGCGACGCGGCCGAGGAGATCGCCCGGCGCTCGCGCGGGACGCCGCGGATCGCCAACCGGTTGTTGCGCCGGGTTCGCGATTTCGCCGAGGTGCGCGCCGACGGCGTGATCACCCGCGACGTCGCCAAGGCCGCGCTGGCGGTCTATGACGTCGACGAGCTGGGCCTGGACCGGCTGGACCGGGCGGTGCTCTCGGCGCTGACCCGTAGCTTCGGCGGCGGCCCGGTCGGGGTGTCGACGCTGGCGGTGGCGGTGGGCGAGGAGGCCGCCACGGTCGAGGAGGTGTGCGAACCGTTCCTGGTCCGCGCCGGCATGGTCGCGCGGACGCCGCGGGGCCGGGTCGCCACCGCCCAGGCGTGGACGCACCTCGGCTTGGCCCCCCCGGCCGGGGTCACCGGCCTCGGGCAGGCCGGCCTGTTCGACTGATCGCGACCAGTAGGTAGCTGGGCCGTCGACGGCCCCGGATGCGTTTCGCGACCAAATCGTGACCTTCGCGCCGAGCCATGGCCCGAACGTTCGGGTAACCAGCCTCACAGCAGTGATATCTGTGAAGGAGGTTCCGATGAGGACCACGAGCCACGACTACGACCGCCCTCGCGCGCTGTACATGCCACGTACCCGCGGCGCGCTAACCGGGTCACTCCTGATACTCCTGGGTGCGTGGGGTGCCTTGGTGCCGTTCTTCGGCCCCAACATCGATTGGGTCTACATGACCGACCCGGCATGGACGTGGACCACGGCCAAGGGCTGGCTGGAGGTGCTGCCCGGGGCCGCCGCAGCGGTGGGCGGCCTGCTTGTGCTCATGTCCGGTAACCGTGCCAGCGCCGTGTTCGGCGGGTGGCTGGCGGTGGCCGGCGGCGCCTGGTTCGTCGTCGGCCGCGCGTTCGCATCGACCCTGGGCATCGGCGACGTCGGTCAACCGATGGCGGCGACGGACCTCAAACGCGCCCTGCTCGAGGTCACCTACTTCACCGGTCTGGGCGCCCTGATCGTGTTCCTGGGCGGGGCCGCCGTGGCCCGCCTGGCCGTTCGGCACGCACGCGACGTCGTGGTGACGCCCCCGGCGCCCGTGGCGGGCGAGGCCGTTCCGACGGCTGAGCCGGCCATGTACGACGAGACGCGCGCCCCGGCGGCGGCGCGGGCGGACGCCGCGGCGGCCGGGGCGGAGCCCCGCGGGCGCACCGGTCGTGGCTTGTTCCGTCGGCGCGCCGGCGGCGGCCTGTTCCACCGGCATCACCACGCGGGCGCGTAGCCGGTAACCAAGCACGGCGGGAGGCACCGGTAGCCCTGGGCTACCGGTGCCGATTCGCGTCAGGCTGGCCCGGCCAACCGCTGGTCGGTAAAGTTCACCGGCGCCGAAATATGCGCAATCCGGCCGCCGCGCCGGCCTCGACCAGCGAGGAGGAAGCGATGATCACCGCCGGATTGGTCGTCGCCGCGCTGGCGGCGTTGCTGCATGTCTACATCTTTGTGATCGAATCGTTGACCTGGACCTCGCCGCGCACCCGCGCCACGTTCGGCACCACCGAGGCCGAGGCCGAAACCACCAAGCTCCTCGCCTTCAACCAAGGCTTCTACAACCTGTTCCTGGCCATCGTCACCGGCGTGGGCATCGCCGCAGTTACCTTGGGGCACAAAGGCATTGGCGCGGCGCTCATCTTCGCCGGCGTCGGGTCGATGGCCGCGGCCGCGGTGGTGCTGGTCGCGTCCGACCGCGAGAAGGCGCGCGCCGCCGCGACGCAGGGCGCCTTTCCGGCGATCGCAATCGTGCTCTTGCTGTTCGGACTTCACTAGTAACACGAGTCTCAGCAGCCTCAAAAGCCACAGCTAGCGGTGGCTTTCGACTCTCCCGTGGGTTAGTAGTGGAAAGCGCTGGGTAACCATCCCAGGCCGGAATCAAGCCCGGTATTCAACGAGGGGATGTCATGAAATACGCAGAAGACGGCCAACCGCGCGGGCTGAGCATGCCGCGCTCGCGCGGCGCGGTCAGCGGATTGCTCCTGGTCATTTTGGGAGCTTGGGGGGCGTTAATACCGTTTGTTGGTCCGCATTTTAATTTCGCCTACACACCGGACCGGGATTGGGCGTGGAGCACAGCCCGCGGCTGGCTGGAGGTGGCGCCGGGAGCGGCCACCGCGTTGGGCGGTTTGTTGCTGATCGTCGCCGGGAACCGGGTCGCCGCCATGCTGGGCGGTTGGCTGGCCGTGCTGGCCGGCGCCTGGTTCGTGGTGGGCGGTCAGGTCGCACCATTGTTGGGCATCGGCTCCGCCGGTGATCCCATCGCCGCGACCGAACGCAAGCGCGCGGTGCTCGAGGTCACGTACTTCTCCGGCCTGGGCGCGCTGATCATCTTCGTCGGTGGCGTCGTGCTGGCGCGCACCGCCGTGCGACTGGCCCGCGACGTGCACCCGGTGGTGGGCGAACCCGCCGCTGCCGCGCCGAGCGTTGAGCCATACCGGGATTCGGTCTACGAGCCGGCCGAGGTCTCCTCGGGCGCGCTTACCAAGCCGCGATCCTCGGCGGACCCCGAGCCCAAGCGGGGATGGCGCCATAACCGTGCCGGCGCCGGGACGGGCGCCAAAGCCGCGTATCTGCGCTGGCCGCACCCGCAGCAGTAGTTTCCACACAAAACAAGTCGCCCAGCCCTGAAAAGGGCTGGGCGACTTGTTTTTCGGCCTACCTTAGAGCAGTCCGAGCAACTGCAGGTTGGTGATGTACTTGACGATGACCGGCGCCGAGACATGTGGAATGTCTTTGTCGGGGCCGATTTTCGCTTCCTGCACCGCCGCGCGGAACACATCGGTGGGCGCCATCGAGCCGTTGATCGGCACTGAAGGCTTCTGGTAGTTGTGCAACAACGGCAGCAGCGAGTACTGGCGCTGCCGATCCGGCAGGGCCCGCAGCGACATCTCGAACCGCCGCAGCCACTCGGAGTAATCGTCGATGCGCTCGATCGAATACCCGGCCTCGACAAGCCAGTCGATGTACTCGTCGAGTCCGACGCCGTCGTCGTACGGGTTCATCACGTGGTACGTCTGGAAACCGTTGTCGCTGTCGGTGATCTGTGCTCCCAGCGTCGAGATCGCGGCCGCGATGAACTCGACCGGCAGGCCGTCGTAGTGCGCCCGCTGCCGGTTGCCGTCGGCGTCGAGCTCGTAGAACGAACCGGGCGCGATACCGGTGGCGACCAGGCTCAGCATCAGCCGGGTGAACATGTCCGGCAGGTTGAGCTGTCCGGCATAGGTGGTGTCGGCCAGGATCATGTCGCAACGGAACACCGAGACGGGCAGACCGCACAGGTCGTGGGCCTCACGCAGCAACACCTCGCCGGCCCACTTGCTGTTGCCGTAGCCGTTGGCGTAGTTGTCGTTGATCTCGCGGGTGGCGCTGATCTGCCGGATGTCGGCGTTCTCGACGAACTTGCCCGGCTCGATCTGGTCACCCACACCGATCGTCGACACGTACGTGTACGGCTTCTGCTTGGACGTCAACGCAATCCGGATCAGCTCCGCGGTGCCCAGCGCGTTGGGCCCGAACAGCTCGCTGTAGGGCAGCACGTGGTTCACCAGCGCCGCCGGGTCGACGATGACATCGACCGTGTCGGCCAGCCGCTGCCAGGTCTGCTGGTCCAGGCCGAGGTTGGCCTCGCCCTTGTCACCCGCGATGACCTCGAGGTGGTCGGCGGCCAGCTTCTGGTAGTGCGCCAACAGCTTCGGGTCGCCTTCGGGAGAGCCAACGCCGAACGTCTTGTCCAGCCGGGCGCGCGCCTCCTCGTCGGACTTGGCCCGCACCAGGGCGATCACCTTGCCGTCGACCATGTCCATCCGCTCGAGCCAGTCCAGCGCCAGGTAACGGCCCAGGAATCCGGTCGCGCCGGTCAACAGCACCGTGCGCACCTCGGTCGCCGGCTTGGGCAGGCTCGGCGCGGCGGCCAGGATGGCCTCGTCGAGGAACTTGTCCAGGGTGAGGTCACTGGCGCGCACCGTGGTCGCGCCGCGTCCGTGCACGGCGGCGAACGTCGGCCGCTTGGACCCATGCCGCTCGGCCTCGATGTAGTCGGCGATGGCCGCCAGGTCGTTGGCCGGGCTCACGATGACACCCACCGGCACGTCGACGTCGAAGATCTCGCGCAGCAAGTTTCCGAATGTCAACGCCGACAACGAGTCTCCACCGAGATCGGTGAAGTGGGCGTCGGGGGACAGGTCGCCGGCCGCCGCGCCCAGCATGGCGGCCGCGGCCCGGCTCACGGTCTGCAGCACCGGCGCCTCGGCACCGCTGCGGCGCAGTTCGGCCAGCTCGTTGGCCTGTCCAGCGGCCAGGTCGGCGTAGATCTGCTCGAGCCGTTCCCCGTAGTGCTGCTTGAGCTTCGGCCACGCCAGCTTGCGGATCCCGGTCAGCAAACCGTTTTCCAGAGTGAACGGGGTGGTCTCGATGATGAAGTCGCGCGGCACCTCGTAGGACTGCAGGTCGGTCTCTTTCGCGACCTTCTGCAACGAGTCGGCGATCTTCGGCTTGAGTGACTCAACGTCGTTGTCCGCCAAGGCTTCTTCGGTCGGCACCACCACGGCCAGCAGGTAGGGCTGGGCGCTGTTGCCGTAGACGTAGATCTGGCGGATCAGCGGGCTGTTGCCGAACACCGCCTCCAGCTTGGCCAGCGTCACGAACTCGCCCTGCGCAAGCTTGAGCACATTGTTGCGGCGGTCGACGTACACCAGGCGGTCCGGGGCGATCTCGGCGAACACGTCACCGGTCCGGTAGTACCCGTCTTCATCGAAAACGTTGGCCGTGGTCTCGGGCCGCTTGTAGTAGCCGGGGAACATGTTCTCGGTCCGCAGCAACAGCTCACCGCGCGGATGCGGCCGGTCGGTGCCGAAGTAACCCAGATCCGGAACGTCGACCAACTTGTAGTCGACCACCGGCGGACGCTGAATCTCGCCGTCGAGCAACACCATTCCGGCCTCGGTCGAGCCGTAGCCGTCCATCAGGTGCATCTGCAGCAGCGACTCGGCCCACTTCTTCAACTCCGGTGAGGTGGGTGCGGAGCCCGTCATCGCGAAGATGAACCGCCCGCCCAGCAGGTACTGGCGCTGTTCCTCGAGCACCGCGGCCTCCACGGTCTCGCGGTCCGCGCCGTCGGCCAGACGCCGCTCGACCTGGCGCTGGAATTCACCGAACAGTGTCTCCCAGATCCGCGGGACAAAGTTCATCTCGGTGGGCCGCACCAGTTCGAGATCCTCGAGCAGGGTGGACAGGTCGCTGCGGGCCGCAAAGTAGGCGGTGCCACCATTTCCCAACGTGCCGTACAGGATTCCGCGTCCCATGACGTGGCTCATCGGCATGAAGTTGAGGGTGATCGATGCGGCGCTCTCGCCGAACCAGTTCTTGCTGCCGCGCCGCCACATCTTGCCGACGTTGCTCTGCGGGTACATCGCGCCCTTGGGCGCGCCGGTGCTGCCGGAGGTGTAGATCAGCAGGGCCAGCGAGTCCTCGTCGGTCGCCCGCTCGGCAACCGCCGGCAGGTTTTTGCCGCGCTGCAGCACGTCGGCGAACGTCTCGACGGCCACGCCGGTGCCGGCCAGCCGCGCCACGGCGCCGCCCACGGCCTCGCGCTGGTCGTCGACCTCGGGCTGATAGTCGAACACGACCAGCTTGTCCGGCACGTGGTCGCCGGCCAGGATCAACTGCACGGCGTCGGGCAGCTGGTTGACGCTCGACGCGATCAGGGTGGGCTCGGTCTCGGCCACGATCGGCTGCAGCGACGTGATCGCCGCGCTGGTCTGCAGCGGCACCGACACGGCCCCGATCGTGCCCAGCGCAATGTCGATGGTGGCGTAGTCGACGCTGTTGAAGCCCAGCACGCAGACCCGTTCGCCGGGGTTCACCGAGTCGGCGGCCCAGGCGCGGCCGAGGGCTGAAACCCGTTGGCCCAGTTCGCCATACGTGATGGTCTCGAAGCGGGGGAGCAGCTCGGCCGATGTCCGTCCGGTCTTGGCGTCCTTGACGAACTCCACCACCCGCTGCGCCAGCGCCGGCCGCTCGGCGTAACCGTCGAGCACGGTCCGGATGATCTGCGGCAGCCGCAGCCCGGGCTGTTCGAGGGCGGCGATGATCGCCGGGTCCGGTTGGGCCGCGGCGAACTGGGGGTCGTTGGCAATGAGTTCCTCGACGCGACGGTCGAGTTGTTCGTCCCGAATAGGAGTCGACATAAATGATCCCTTGCAAATGAAAGTTAGCGAGTCAAATTGCGCTGTCCGCGCTGACAGTTAGAACGTTAGCTAAAGTAACGGTATTCCACCATGATCCGGCCGCTGCGGCGTTTGTGACGTTGCCCACGCGGTGGGCGCGCTGGCGAGGCTTCTCCGGGTCTAGAGGTCGCGCAGCAGTCCGCCGAGTATGTCGATCCCCTCGGTCAGCAGCTGATCGCTGATGGTCAGCGGGGGCAGCAGCCGGATGATGTTGCCGTACATGCCGCAGGTCAGGACGACCACCCCGGCGGCCGCGGCCGCGACGGTCAACTTCTGGGTCAGTTCCTTGTCGGGCTCGGCGGTTCCCGCCTTCACCAATTCGATGGCGATCATGGCGCCCCGACCGCGCACGTCGCCGATCCGGTCGTCGCCGGCTTGCAGGCGCAACAGTGGTTCGGTGATCAGGCGTTCCAGGTGCTGGGCTCGTTCGATCAATCCGTCGTTCTCGATCGTCTCGATCGTGGCCAACGCTGCCGCGCAAGCTAGAGGGTTTCCGCCGAAGGTGCCGCCCAAACCGCCGACATGGGGCGCATCCATGATCTGCGCGCGGCCGGTGACCGCCGACAGCGGCAGTCCGTCGGCGATTGCCTTGGCGGTGCAGATCAGGTCGGGTTCGATGCCCTCGTGCTCGCACGCGAACATGGCGCCGGAGCGGGCGAACCCGGTTTGCACCTCGTCCGCGACGAACACCACGTTGTTCTTGTGGCACCAGTCCAGCAGGGTGGGCAGGAATCCCTCGGCCGGCACGATGAACCCGCCCTCACCCTGGATCGGCTCGATGATCAGGGCGGCCAGGCTGTCGGCGCCGACCTGGCTCTCGATGATGTTGATGGCCCGGGCCGCGGCCTTCTCCCCGTCGGTGGCCAGTTCCTTGTCGACCAGGCCGTCGCGATAGGGGTAGGACAGTGGCGCGCGGTAGACCTCCGGGGCGAACGGGCCGAAGCCGCCCTTGTAGGGCATCGACTTGGCGGTCAGCGCCATCGTCAGGTTGGTCCGGCCGTGGTAAGCGTGGTTGAACGCCACCACGGCGGGCTTGCGCGTGTACGCGCGCGCGACCTTGACCGCGTTCTCGACCGCCTCGGCGCCGGAGTTGAACAGCACCGAGCGCTTCTCGCCGGCTCCCGGGGTGATTCGGTTCAGCGTTTCGGCGACGGCGACGTAGGACTCATACGGCGTCACCATGAAGCAGGTGTGGGTGAACTCGGCCACCTGCGCGCGCACGGCTTCGACCACCCGGGGAGAGGAGTTGCCGATCGTCGTGACCGCGATGCCGGAGCCGAGGTCGATCAGCCGGTTGCCGTCGACGTCCTCGATGATGCCGCCGCCGGCGCGGGCGACGAAGACCGGCACTGACACGTTCACCGCGTGCGACACCGCCGCCGCCCGGCGCTTGCTCAGTTCCAGCGATGCCGGACCGGGGATCTCGGTGACCAGCTGGCGAGTCTGCTCGAGGCTGGCCACTACATACTCCTCCCCGCGGCGCGCGTGTCACGTCGCATCAAAAGCCTATCGAGCTTGACGCCGGCGGGCACTCGGTGCACCGCGGCGGTCGGTCGCGACCCGTGGCCTGCCAGACTGGACGGGCACACTGGACCGTTACGAGGTGCGCGACGCCCGTGTCGTACCGGCATCCACCCCCTCGTAATACCCCGATAATCACGACGAAAGACAGGCGCGTCCATGCAGAGTTTGATCCTGTTCCTGCCGTTCTTGCTCATCATGGGCGGGTTCATGTACTTGGCGTCGCGCCGCCAGAAGCGGGCGATGCAGGCCACCATCGACCTGCACGAGTCGCTGCGTCCGGGCGATCGGGTGCACACCACGTCGGGCCTGCAGGCCACCGTCGTCGCGATCAGCGACGACACCGTCGACCTGGAGATCGCACCCGGCGTGGTCACCACCTGGATGAAGCTCGCGATCCGCGACCGGATCCTGCCCGACGACGACGAGGACCTTGCCGAGGGCGACGGCGCCGCCGGCGAGGGCTCGGTCGCCAACGATTCCTGACCGGGATTCCCATCAATCGCCCCACGGCGGACCGCTTGCGCAGCGGGCAACTGCGGGCCACGTAGGCTCTGTCCGGGGTAAGTAACCGATTTTCGAGGAGATATAAGGAACGTGGCATCGTCTTCGGCGCCGGTGCACCCTGCCCGCTACCTGTCGGTCTTCTTGTTGTTGCTCGTCGGCGTCTACCTGTTGGTGTTTCTCACCGGGGACAAGCGAGCCGCCCCCAAGCTCGGTATCGACCTTCAGGGCGGCACCCGCGTCACGCTGACCGCGCGTACCCCGGACGGGTCAAAGCCCAGCCGTGAGGCGTTGGCGCAGGCCCAGCAGATCATCGGCGCCCGGGTCAACGGCCTCGGCGTCTCCGGTTCGGAGGTCGTGGTCGACGGCGACAACCTGATCATCACGGTCCCGGGGAACGACGGCAACGAGGCCCGCAACCTGGGGCAGACCGCCCGCCTCTACATCCGGCCGGTGCTCAACTCGATGCCGGCCCAGAGCGCCGAGCCCAAGCCCGCGCCACGGCAGCCCGCCCCGGGCCAGCCCGCACCGGGTCAGCCTGCTCCCGGTCAGCCCGCCCCGGGGCAGTCCGCTCCCGGCCAGCCGGCGCCCGGTCAGCCCGCTCCCGGCCAGCCGGCGCCGGGTGCCCAGCCTCGGCCCTATCCCCAGGACCCGCCGCCGACGCCCAGCCCCGCACCGCCCGCACCCGCCCCGAACGCGCCGGCTCCCGCTCCCGGCGCGCCGGCCGGGCAGGCGCCGCCCGCCGAAGCGCCCGCCGTGCCGGATCCGCGCAAGGACCTCGCCGACCGCATCGCCGAGGAGAAGAAGTGGCGGCAGAGCACCCGTCAGGGCATTCAGTTCCTCGCCCTGCAGTTCCAGGCGACGCGCTGCGACAAGGACGACATCCTGGCCGGCAACGACGATCCCGCCCAGCCGCTGATCACCTGCTCGACCGACCACAAGGTGGCCTACCTGCTGGGCCCGTCGATCATCAGCGGTGACCAGATCCAGGACGCCAGCGCGAGCCAGAACCAGCGCGGCATCGGCTACGTCGTCGACCTCCAGTTCAAGTCCGCCGCCGCCAACACCTGGGCCGACTTCACCGCCGCCCACATCGGCACCCAGACCGCGTTCACCTTGGACTCGCAGGTCGTCAGCGCGCCGATGATCCAGGAAGCGATTCCGGGCGGCCGGACCCAGATCAGCGGCGGCGATCCGCCGTTCACCGCCTCGACCGCCAAGCAGCTGGCCAACGTCCTCAAATACGGCTCGCTGCCGCTGTCCTTCGAAGCCTCGGAGGCCCAAACCGTCTCGGCGACACTGGGATTGACCTCGCTGCGAGCGGGACTGGTCGCGGGCGCGATCGGGCTGATCCTCGTGCTGCTGTATTCGCTGCTCTACTACCGGGTGCTGGGACTGCTCACCGCCCTGTCGCTGGCTGCCTCCGGAGCAATGGTCTTCGCGATCCTGGTGATTTTGGGCCGTCAGATCAACTACACCCTGGATCTGGCGGGCATCGCGGGTCTGATCATCGGTATCGGCACCACCGCCGACTCGTTCGTCGTCTTCTTCGAGCGCATCAAAGACGAGATCCGCGAGGGCCGTTCGTTCCGGTCTGCGGTGCCACGCGGCTGGGCGCGCGCCCGCAAGACGATCGTGTCGGGTAACGCGGTCACCTTCCTGGCCGCTGCGGTGCTGTACGCCCTGGCGATCGGCCAGGTGAGGGGCTTCGCGTTCACGCTGGGCCTGACCACGGTTCTCGACATCGTGGTGGTCTTCCTGGTGACCTGGCCGCTGGTCTACCTGGCGTCCAAGTCCCCGACGCTGGCAAAGCCGGCCTACAACGGCCTAGGCGCCGTTCAGCAGGTCGCCCGCGAACGCCGGGTGTCCGCGCAGGTCAAGACGGGACGGGGATAGCGTATGACTTCCTCCAAAGCCTCCAAAGACGCAACCGAGATCACCGAAGCCTCTGAGGGCGCGACCGAGCTGACCGAGAGCGCCACGAGCGCCGGCACCGCCCCTCGTCACGGCTTCCTGTCGCGCCTCTACACCGGCACCGGCGCCTTCGAGGTGGTCGGGCGGCGCCGGTTGTGGTTCGGCATCAGCGGCACGATCGTCGCCGTCGCCCTCATCAGCATCCTGCTGCGGGGCTTCACGTTCGGTATCGACTTCAACGGCGGTACGACGGTGTCGATGCCGGCCGCCGGGAAGACGGGCACGGTGCAGACCTCGCAGGTCTCCGAGGTGTTCCGTACGGCCCTCGGCAACGATCCGGAGGCGGTGGTCATCGTCGGCAACGGCGCGGGCGCGACCGTGCAGATCCGTTCGAAGACGCTGACCAACGACCAGACGACAAAGCTGCGTAACGCCCTGTTCGACGCCTTCGGGCCGAAGGGCGCCGACGGCAAACCCAGCAAGCAGGCCATCAGCGACGCCGCGGTCTCCGAGACCTGGGGCGACCAGATCACCGACAAGGCGCTGATCGCGCTGGCCGTCTTCCTGGTGCTGGTCGGCTTCTACATCATGGTGCGCTACGAGCGGTACATGGCGATTTCCGCGTTGACGACGATGGTTTTCGACCTGAGCGTCACCGCGGGGGTGTACTCGCTGGTCGGTTTCGAGGTCACGCCGGCCACCGTCATCGGCTTGCTGACGATTCTCGGTTTCTCCCTGTACGACACCGTGATCGTGTTCGACAAGGTCGAAGAGAACACCAAGGACTTCCAACACACCACCCGGCGCACCTTCGCCGAGGAAGCCAATCTGGCGATCAACCAGACCTTCATGCGCTCCATCAACACCAGCCTGATCAGCGTGCTGCCGGTGCTCGCGCTGATGGTGGTCGCGGTGTGGCTGCTGGGCGTCGGCACCCTGAAGGACCTGGCGCTGGTGCAGCTCGTCGGCATCCTGGTCGGCACCTACTCGTCGATCTTCTTCGCCACCCCGCTGCTGGTGACGCTGCGCGAGCGCACGGAGCTGGTGCGCTCGCACACCCGCCGCGTCGTCAAACGACGCAGGCCCGGCACGCAGAAACAGACGAGCAGCCCCGGTGAAGACGCCTCCGGCACCGAGCCGGAGACCCCGCCGGCCGCGGAGGCCTCCAGCGAAGCGCCGTCGAAGCCGGCGCCGAGCAAGCCGGCACCGGGTGCCCGTCCCGTGCGGCCGACCGGGACCCGGCGTCCCACCGGTAAGCGGAACGTCGGCCGGCGGTAGTAGCCAATGGCCACCAGGTATCGGGGAACTGGGGCCGGTCGTGGCGCGCTCGTCGGCCGTCGGGCCCTGGGGTGGATCGGCGTCGGATTGGCGGTGGTGCTGGCGGCGGGTTTCGCGCTGACCGCCTGCGCGGGTAGCGCCGCCGCCCAGATCGACTACGTGGTAGACGGGCCGCTGTCCACCTACAACACGAACACCGTCGTCGGCGCGGCGTCGGCCGGAGCCCAGGCGTTCGCTCGCACGCTCACCGGCTTCACCTATCACGGCCCGGACGGGCAAACCGTTGCCGACCGCGACTTCGGCACCGTCTCGGTGGTCGGCGGCACGCCGCTGGTGCTGGACTACCAGATCGCCGACAACGCCGTCTACTCCGACGGCAAGCCGGTGACCTGCGATGACATCGTGCTCGCCTGGGCGGCCCAGTCCGGCAAGTTTCCCGACTTCCATGCCGCCAGCCAAGCGGGCTACCTCGACATCGCCAACGTCGAGTGCATGCCTGGGCAAAAGAAGGCGCGGGTGTCATTCATCCCGGACCGCGGCGTCGTCGACTACAACCAGCTGTTCACCGCGACCACGCTGATGCCGTCGCACGTCATCGCCGACCAACTCAACGTCGACGTGACCGCGGCCCTGCTCAGCAACAACGGACCGCTGGTGCAACAGATCGCGAAGCTGTGGAACACCATCTGGGACCTCAAGCCCGGGTTGAAATCTGGAGAGATCCTCAAGCGTTTCCCGTCGTCGGGGCCGTACAAGATCGAATCCGTCCTGGATGGCGGCGCGGTGGTGCTCGTCGCCAACGACCGGTGGTGGGGGCCCAAGCCCATCACCAAGCGGGTCACCGTGTGGTCGCAGGGGCCCGACATCCAGGATCGGGTCAACGGCCGCAGCGTCGACGTGGTCGATGTCGCCGCGGGATCCTCGGGGGCGCTGACCACGCCGGACAACTACGAGCGCTCCGACGGGCCGTCGGATGGCCTCGAGCAGCTGATCTTCGCCCCACGGGGGCCGTTGGCGGCGCCCAAGGCCCGGCGCGCGGTCGCGCTGTGCACGCCGCGCGACTCACTGGCCAAGGACGCTGGGGTGCCCATCGCCAACTCGCGGCTGGACCCGGCCGCCGACGACGCCGTGTCCGCCGGTGACGGGGCCGGCGCGGCCGACCCGTTCACGAAGGCCGATCCGGTCGCCGCGCGTAACGCGCTGGGCGGGGCGCCCCTGACGGTGCGGATCGGCTACCAGGGGCCCAACGCGCGGCTGGCGGTCAACGTCGGCGTCATCACCAAGGCCTGCGCCGCGGCCGGTATCACCGTCTCCGGCGTCATCCTGGACAGCTCGGGACCGCAGGCGCTCACGGACGGGAAGATCGACGCGTTGCTGGCCAGCACCGGCGGGGCCACCGGCAGCGGGTCCAGCGGCTCGTCGGCGCTGGACGCCTACACGCTGCACACCGGCAACGGCAACAACCTGTCGGGATACACGAATCCGCAGGTAGACAGCGCGATCGGCGCGCTGGCGGTCTCCGCCGATGCCGCCGAGCGAGCCAGGCTGCTGACCGAAACCGCCCCCGTGCTGTGGGGCGACATGCCCACCCTGCCCCTCTACCGGCAGCAGCGCACGCTGCTGACCTCCAAGAAGATGTACGGGGTGAGCAAGAACCCGACGCGTTGGGGCGCGGGATGGAACATGGACCGATGGGCCCTGGTGCAGTGAGGTTTTCATGACGAACTCCGGCGGCCCGGCGGCGCTGGCCGAGCTGATCGAGACGCTGACGCGCAAGGTGCCCGATTTCCCCAAGCCGGGGGTCCAGTTCAAGGACCTCACCCCGCTGTTCGCCGATGCGACGGCGATGTCGGCGATCACCGGCGCGCTGGCCGACTTCGCGTCCGGTGCCGACCTGGTGGCCGGCATCGACTCCCGCGGGTTCCTGCTTGCTGCGGCCGTCGCCGACCGCCTGCGCACCGGCGTGCTGGCCATTCGCAAGGGCGGGAAGCTACCGCCGCCGGTGCACGCCGAGCGGTACGACCTGGAATACGGCAGTGCGACGCTGGAGATCCCCGCCGACGGGATCGACCTGCGCGGACGCAACCTGATGATCATCGACGACGTGCTGGCCACCGGCGGTACCCTGGCGGCGGCGGCCCGGTTGCTCGAGCGCACCGGGGCCCACGTGCTCGCGGCGGCGGTGGTGTTCGAACTGGGCGCGCTGCGTGGCCGGGAAGCGGTCGCGCCGTTGGCGGTACACAGCCTGACTTGCGAGTAGCCCTGAAGCATTGGAGATATCCTCGAATTCGGAGGTGACCACCGTGGCGGAGGAAAACAGCGCGGCGCAAGCGCTTGAAGCGCCCGAGGAGCCGCCGGCCACCACGCAGCCGATGGAGATTCCGGAGCCACCGACGGAATCCCTGAAAACGTCCAGCAGCGCGTCGCGGCGGGTCCGGGCCAGGCTGGCCCGCCGGATGACCGCCCAGCGCAGCACCCTCAACCCGGTGCTCGAACCGCTGGTTGCGGTGCACCGGGAGGTCTACCCGAAGGCGAACGTGTCGCTGCTGCAGCGCGCCTTCGAGGTCGCCGACCAGCGGCACGCCAGCCAGTTGCGCCATTCCGGCGACCCCTACATCACCCACCCGCTGGCCGTCGCCACCATTCTGGCCGAATTGGGTATGGACACCACCACTTTGGTGGCCGCGCTGCTGCACGACACCGTGGAGGACACCGGGTACACCCTGGACGCTTTGAGCGAGGAATTCGGTGAGGAGGTGGGCCATCTCGTCGATGGCGTCACCAAACTGGACCGGGTGGTGTTGGGCAACGCCGCCGAAGGCGAGACCATCCGCAAGATGATCACCGCGATGGCGCGCGATCCCCGCGTGCTGGTGATCAAGGTCGCCGACCGGCTGCACAACATGCGCACCATGCGGTTCCTGCCGCCGGAGAAGCAGGCGCGCAAGGCCCGTGAGACGCTGGAAGTCATTGCGCCCCTTGCGCATCGGCTGGGTATGGCCAGCGTCAAATGGGAACTGGAAGACCTGTCGTTCGCGATCCTGCATCCCAAGAAGTACGAGGAGATCGTTCGGCTGGTCGCCGGGCGCGCCCCGTCGCGGGACACCTACCTGGCCAAGGTACGCACCGAGATCGTCAACACCTTGAACGCGTCGAAGATCAAGGCGACGGTGGAGGGCCGCCCCAAGCACTACTGGTCGATCTACCAGAAGATGATCGTCAAGGGGCGAGACTTCGACGACATCCACGACCTGGTCGGCATCCGCATCCTGTGCGACGAGATCCGGGACTGCTATGCCGCTGTGGGCGTGGTGCATTCGCTGTGGCAGCCGATGGCGGGCCGGTTCAAGGATTACATCGCCCAGCCGCGCTACGGCGTGTACCAGTCGCTGCACACCACCGTCATCGGTCCGGAGGGCAAGCCGCTGGAGATCCAGATCCGCACCCGCGAGATGCACCGCACCGCCGAGTACGGGATCGCCGCGCACTGGCGCTACAAAGAAGCCAAGGGCCGCAACGGCGTTCCGCATCCGCACGCCGCCGCCGAGA
The DNA here is from genome assembly GCF_010731775.1 of Mycobacterium mantenii. Taxonomy (NCBI): domain Bacteria; kingdom Bacillati; phylum Actinomycetota; class Actinomycetes; order Mycobacteriales; family Mycobacteriaceae; genus Mycobacterium; species Mycobacterium mantenii. The sequence continues at coordinate 510,775 of NZ_AP022590.1, forward strand.
TCGACGACATGGCCTGGATGCGCCAGCTGCTCGACTGGCAGCGGGAGGCCGCCGACCCGGGCGAGTTCCTCGAGTCGTTGCGTTATGACCTTGCGGTACAAGAGATCTTCGTGTTCACCCCCAAGGGTGACGTCATCACCCTGCCGACCGGCTCGACGCCGGTGGACTTCGCCTACGCGGTGCACACCGAGGTGGGCCACCGCTGCATCGGCGCGCGGGTCAACGGGCGCCTGGTGGCGCTGGAACGGAAGCTGGAAAACGGGGAAGTCGTCGAGGTTTTCACCTCCAAGGCCGCCAGCGCCGGGCCGTCGCGGGACTGGCAGCAATTCGTGGTGTCACCGCGCGCCAAGGCGAAGATCCGGCAATGGTTCGCCAAGGAGCGCCGCGAGGAGGCGCTGGAGGCCGGCAAGGACGCCATGGCCCGCGAGGTGCGTCGCGGTGGACTTCCGTTGCAGCGCTTGGTCAATGGTGAAACCCTGGGGGCGGTGGCCCGCGAGCTGCACTACACCGATGTGTCCGCCCTCTACACCGCGATCGGTGAGGGGCACGTGTCGGCCCGGCACGTCGTGCAGCGGCTGCTGGCCGAACTCGGGGGCATCGACCAGGCCGAGGAGGACCTCGCCGAACGGTCGACCCCGACGACCATGCTGCGGCGGCCCCGCAGCAGCGACGACGTCGGCGTCTCGGTCCCCGGCGCCCCCGGCGTGCTGACCAAGCTGGCGAAATGCTGCACCCCGGTGCCCGGCGACCAGATTATGGGGTTCGTCACCCGCGGCGGCGGGGTGAGCGTGCACCGCACCGACTGCACCAACGCCGCCTCGCTGCAGCAGCAGTCCGAGCGCATCATCGAAGTGCACTGGGCGCCGTCGCCGTCGTCGGTGTTCCTGGTCGCCATCCAGGTCGAGGCGCTCGACCGGCACCGGCTGCTGTCGGACGTCACGCGGGTGCTGGCCGACGAGAAGGTCAACATCCTGTCCGCGTCCGTCGCGACGTCGGGTGACCGAGTCGCGATCAGCCGCTTCACCTTTGAGATGGGCGACCCCAAGCATCTCGGCCATCTGCTCAATGTCGTGCGCAACGTCGAAGGCGTTTACGACGTCTATCGCGTCACGTCGGCGGCCTGACCCTGGGGTGAGCCCGCCCGGGCTCAGGTCAGCCGCACCGCGGTGATCTTCACCGGGTTGGTGGGCGCACCGCTCTGGCGATTGCCGGCGATGCCGGCCCGGGCGATCTTGTCCAGAGTCGCCAGCCCCGCCTGGTCGATGGTGCCCAGCACCGTGCTCTGCGGTTCCATCTCGGAATCCTTGAAGATCAGTGCGAACTGGCTGCCGTTGGTGTTGGGTCCCTCGGTGGCCATGACGATGGTGCCGCGCGGATACACCACCGTCGCGCGCAGTGCGGGGTCGTCGGGTTTGTATTGGTCCGCGGGGTACTCGTCGGCGAATTCGTAACCGGGGCCACCGGAGCCGTCCACGTCGGGACCCCCGCACAACAGCGACCCGCCATCCTGGGAGCTGATCAGCCGGGCGCACTGGGTGTTGTCGAAGAATTGCTGCCTGGCCAGGCTGACGAAACTGTTCACCGCGCACGGGGACTCGGAATTGGCGAGCTGGATGGCGATGTCGCCGAAGTTGGTGGCGATGACGGCGCCGATCTGCGGGGGAGTGGTGGACACCCTGCCCGTCGGCGGCGGGTTCACCGACCGGGCGGCCGGGTCGGGCACGGAGCGGTATTGGCAGTTGGCGCCCAGATCGGGTGGCGGTGCGAACGCCGGCAGTGGCGGGGCCGTCGCCGACGCCGGGTCGCTCGTACCGGGGTTGGAGCCGGACCTGCCGGGCACCCGGGCCCGGGTCTGGGTGGACGATGCCGCGCTGTCGGCCGAACCGTGACTCTGGGTCACCACTGCGATGACCAAGACCGCCACGGCGGCCAGCGCCAGTGCCGAGGCGCCGAAGACGCCGGCCAGCAACCGCCGCGAATGGGTCGGACGGTGTTGTTGCGCATCGGGTTTGCTCCCAGGCGGGGGACAAGCCGGCCCCAGCGGCGCCGTGCCGGGCGGTGGTGACGTGCTCGACGTGGTGGCCAGGCCATCGGCGGCCAGCACTGCCCTGGCGGCCGCGGCGAGCTCCATTGCGGTCTGATAACGCTGTTCGGGATCCTTGGCCATTCCGCGGGCGACGACCGCGTCGAAACCCGTTGGAACGCCGGGTGCGGTTGCCGACGTTCGCGGTGGCGGCGCGTTCAGGTGCGCGTTGAGCTGTTCTTCGAGGCTTTCCCCCGCGAAGGGGCGCTTCCCGGTCAGGCACTCGTGCAAAACGCAGGCCAGCGAGTAGACGTCGGCACGGTGATCCGTTTTGCCCTTGAAGCGCTCGGGCGCCATGTACGCGACGGTGCCCATCGTGGCACCGGTCTGCGTGAGTTGAGTGTCGGCCTCCGCGCGGGCAAGACCGAAGTCAATCAGGTAGACGAAATTGTGTGCCGTGGTGATCAAGATGTTCATCGGTTTGATGTCGCGGTGGATCAACCCCGCGTGGTGGGCGCTGTCCAGCGCCGCGGCAACCTGCTCGATCACCGCGACCGTCTGCTCCGGGCTGAGTCGGTCGCCGTTCTCCTTGATGTAGTGGGACAGGTCGCGGCCCTCGATCAGCCGCATGTCGACATAGAGCCGACCGTCGAGCTCGCCATAACCATGGATTGGCACCACGTGCGGGTCGTTGAGACCGGCCGCTATGCGTGCCTCCCGGCGGAAACGCTGCTGAAAATCTTGATCCTCAGCCAAATGCGGCGGGAGCACCTTGAGAGCCACCACCCGGTCCGTGGTCGCGTCGTAGGCGCGGTACACGCGTCCCATCCCGCCGCGCCCCAACAACTCCAATATCCGGTAATGACCGAATGAGTCCGGATCCAGATTCACCCAACGACCATAAGCTCTCGGCGGTGCAGGCCGGGCGAATCTGGCCGATCAGAGGGTGTTTCGCGTCGGTCCGGCCTAGTCGAGCGCCACCGAGGTGATGGTCACCTCGGTGGCGGGTGCGCCGTCTGCACCGCCGCCGGCGACGCCGGCCTTGGCGATCTTGTCCAGGGTGGCCAGCCCGTCGGCCTGGATGGTGCCGAAGACGGTGTATTGCGGCGGCAGCTGGGAGTCCTTGTAGACCAAGAAGAATTGGCTGCCGTTGGTGCCGGGTCCGGCGTTGGCCATGGCCAGGGTGCCGCGCGGATAGAGCACGGGTTCTTGGGCCTTGGGGTCATTCGGTGGGAATTGGTCGGTCGGGTACTCGTTGGCGAATTGGTAGCCCGGACCACCGGTGCCCTCGCCCTTGGGGTCACCGCATTGCAAGACGCTCAGGCCCTGCGAGGTGGTCAGCCGGTGGCACTTGGTGTTGTCGAAGTATTTCTGGCCGGCCAGGCTCGCGAAACTGTTGACGGTGCAAGGTGATTCGTTGTTGGCCAGCATCAGACCGATGTGGCCCTGGTTGGTCACCATGCTAACGCTCACCTGGGCTGGATCGGTCGGTATCTTGCCGGTCCGCGGCGGCTTGACCTGCTTGGCCGCCGGCTCGGACGAGGCCGGGTACTGGCAGTTGGCGCCGACGGTGTCCGACGGCTTGAAGGGGGGCAGCGGCGGAACCTGACCCGGCTGGCCGGGAGCCGTCGTGTCCAGCGAGCTGCTGCTGCTGCTGCTGGTGGTCGTCGTCGATGCCGCGGTGTTGCTCTTGTGGTCGTGCTTGGTGTTGACGATCGTGATCACCACCGCTGCGATCACGGCCACGGCCACGATCGAGCCGGCCGCGATCAGTACGATCCGGCGGGTTTTGGCTTGCTTCGCGCGCCGCTCCAACTGCCGTTCGAGCTTGCGTTTGGCGGTGGCACGTCGCTGTTCGTTGGTCGGCACGGCCGCTATGCCTCCATGCTTGGTGAGTCGGAGCCCTCTGAACCGGTGAAGGTGCCAGCTCAGGCTAATGTGAGCGCGGCGTGCAGTGTCAAGCGGCCCCCATGGGAAAATGGGCGGTGTGTTGATCACCGGATTTCCCGCGGGCATGTTGCAGTGCAACTGCTATGTGCTGGCCGAGCGGCCGGGAACGGACGCCGTCATCGTCGATCCGGGGCAGCGGGTGATGGGCCAGTTGCGCAACATCCTGGACAAGAACCGGCTGACGCCGGCCGCGGTGTTGCTGACCCACGGGCACATCGACCACATGTGGTCGGCGCAGAAGGTGTCGGACACCTACGGTTGCCCGACCTACATCCATCCCGAGGACAGGTTCATGCTCACCGACCCGATCTACGGCCTGGGCCCGCGCCTGGCGCAGATGGTGGCGGGCGCTTTCTGGCGCGAGCCCAAACAGGTCGTCGAGCTGGACCGCGACGGCGACAAGCTCGACCTGGGCAGCGTGACCGTCAACGTCGATCACACGCCCGGGCACACCCGCGGGTCGGTGGTGTTTCGGGTGTCGTCCGACAAGGACGTCGTTTTCACCGGCGACACGCTCTTCGAACGTTCGGTGGGGCGCACCGACCTGCACGGTGGCAGCGGCCGCGACCTGCTGACCTCCATAATCGACAAGCTGCTGGTGCTCGACGACAAGACGGTCGTGCTGCCGGGGCACGGCAGCGCCACCACCATCGGCGCCGAGCGGCGCCTCAACCCGTTCCTCGAAGGCCTGTAGCCCGTGAGCGAGTTCTCCGCGTTTTCGTCGTTTTCTGGGCCCAAGGGCGTGCCCGATTACGTCCCGCCGGACTCGGCCCAGTTCATCGCGGTCCGCGACGGCCTGCTCGGCGCCGCCCGCCGGGCCGGCTACGGCGACATCGAGCTGCCCATCTTCGAGGACACTGCCCTGTTCGCCCGCGGTGTCGGCGAATCCACCGACGTGGTGTCCAAGGAGATGTACACGTTCGCCGACCGCGGCGATCGTTCGGTGACGCTGCGGCCCGAAGGCACCGCCGGCGTGGTGCGCGCGGTCATCGAACACGGGCTGGACCGCGGCGCTTTGCCGGTCAAACTCTGTTACGCGGGCCCGTTCTTCCGCTACGAGCGTCCGCAGGCCGGCCGCTATCGCCAGCTTCAGCAGGTCGGCGTGGAGGCGATCGGGGTCGACGACCCGGCTCTGGACGCCGAGGTGATCGCCATCGCCGACGCCGGCTTCCGGTCACTCGGGCTCGACGGCTTCCGCCTGGAGATCACCTCGCTGGGCGACGACAGCTGCCGTCCACAATACCGGGAACTGTTGCAGGAGTTCCTCTTTGCGCTCGACCTGGACGAGGAGACGCGACGGCGGGCGCAGATCAATCCGCTGCGGGTGCTCGACGACAAGCGGCCCGAGGTGCGCGTCATGACCGCCGATGCGCCGGTGCTGCTCGATCACCTGTCCGACGCGGCCAAGCAGCACTTCGACACCGTGCTGGCGCACCTGGACGCGATGGGGGTGCCCTACGTCATCAACCCGCGCATGGTGCGCGGGCTGGACTACTACACCAAGACCACCTTCGAGTTCGTGCACGACGGTCTGGGCGCGCAGTCCGGGATCGGTGGCGGTGGTCGCTACGACGGCCTGATGCGGCAGCTCGGTGGACAAGACTTGTCCGGCATCGGGTTTGGGCTCGGCGTGGACCGTACGGTGCTGGCGCTGCGCGCGGAGGGCAAGAGCGTGGGGGAGACGACGCGCTGCGAGGTGTTCGGCGTGCCGCTGAGCGAGCAGGCCAAGTTGCGGCTGGCGGTGCTGGCCGCACAGTTGCGCGGCGGCGGTGCCCGCGTCGACATCGCCTACGGCGACCGCGGGCTCAAGGGCGCGATGCGCGCGGCCGACCGCTCCGGTGCCCGGATCGCGCTGGTGCTCGGCGACCGCGACATCGAGTCCGGAACCGTCGGGGTGAAGGATCTCGGAACCGGAAAGCAGGTTCCCATTGCTCTAGATTCCGTTGTCGCCGAGGTGCTTTCGCAACTGGGCCGGTAGCGCCTATTTTTTGCTGGGAATGATGATTACGACGATCAACGTCAAGATGGAGAAGAAGAGCCCGAGAATTCCCCAGCCCAGCGGATTGCGGCCCTTCATCATGGCGATGATTCCGCATACTATTGCGGCGATAATGCTGCCGATGGCGACGAAAATTCCTTTGATGCCACGGAGGATAAAACCGGCCGCGACGGGGTCCGAACTCGCCAGAATCACCGAGTGCAACATGATAGGTCCTTTCGTGAGGGGCCCCGAGATAGTACCCGAACAAATGCCACGTGAAACCGAACTCTAAATTCCTCGCGCACCGAAAATCGATGGGCAACACGGTGTGTGGCACCGGCTTGGTGCGGTTTATCCGCGCGGATAACCGCGGCGCACGGTGCGGTCGAGAATTCCGAGCGTCGCGCGCAATGCGCCCTCGGACAGAATCGGGAAAATTCCGGCTTCCCGCCACTTCGGGTCGATGTCGGACCAGTCGTAGAACGAGGTAACGGTCGTGGCCGACGCGTCCTCGGTGGGGGTGAGCGCATAGCCGTAGACATGGCCGATCGGTGGCTGGATTTGACCCAGAACCGTCCACGCAATCAGGCGATCCTGTTCGAACTCCTTGATGTCGACGGTGACGTCGTATTTGCCCAATTCCGGGAAATCGTTCAATGATTCGCGATCCATGTGCACCACGAACTGGTCACCCACGCCGCGCACCGGATCGCCCTCGGCGTCTTGAAGCATCCCGGACGAGTCGATCGCGACGTGGCCCTGTGGGTCGCACAGCACGGCGAAGATGGCCTGCGCCGGGGCGGCGATGGTGCGGGAAGTCTCGATGCGTTCGGTCATAGGTCCTCGCGGCCGGCGTAGGGGCGATACGACCCGAAGCTTAGCCTCGGTGCGGCGCTCCGGGGATGGTCGCGCCGTCAGGAAATTGTCGCCGCCCACTGGCATAATCGAACATATGTTCGAAGAGGCGATTGCTCGGCTGGACGAGCTGTTCGAGCGACACCATCCGTCGGCGACGCCGGAGTCGGCGGCACTGTTGGAGCGGATCGGCGTGTTTTCGCGGGTCGAGAACCGCGCGGCGGCCGAGCAGTTGACGGCGATCGGCGACTTGTTTGCGCATCGGCTGTCGCGCTGTTCGGAGTGCGAGGAGTGGGCGGTCGACACCGAGGCGGCGGTGAGCGCGGAAGTGGCCGCCGAGCTGCGGATCGGTCAGGGGCTGGCCGCCAGCCGGGTGCGGTATGCCCGCGCGCTGCGCGAACGGCTGCCCGAGGTCGGTGAAATCTTTCGGGCCGGCGACATCGACTTTCGGCTGTTCACCACGATCGTGTACCGCACCGATCTGATCACCGATGCGCAGGTGCTCGCAGCGGTGGACGCCGAGTTGGCAACGAAGGTCGCGCGCTGGCCTTCGATGACGCAGGGGCGGCTGGCCGCACAAGTGGACAAAATCGTGGCCAGGAATGATGCCGATGCGGTGCGCCGGCGCACCGAGAGCCGGGCCGACCGGCAGGTTTGGGTCGCCGATATCGAGGGCGGCCTGTCGCACATCGAGGGCAGTCTGTTGAGCCCGGATGCGCATGCGCTGGATCGGCGGCTGGACGCGTTGGCGGCCACGGTATGTGAGAAGGACCCGCGCAGCCGCGAGCAACGCCGCGCTGATGCGTTGGGGGCGTTGGCCGCTGGCGTGGACCGGCTGGGATGCCGGTGTGGGTGCCCGGACTGCGTCGCCGGGAAACGGCCGGCTGCCGGGCCGGTGGTGATCCACGTGATCGCCGAGCGCGACACCCTGGACGGCCGCGGCCAGTCGCCGGGCGCCGAGGTGGGTGCCGAGGGGTTGATCCCGCCGGAGCTGATAGCGGAGCTGGCCGCCTCGGCGAAGCTGGCGCCGCTGGTCCATCCGGTCGGCTCCGCGCCCGAGCCGCATCGTGTGCCATCGAAGGCGCTGGCGGATTTCGTGCGGTGCCGTGACCTGACCTGCCGCTGGCCCGGCTGTGACCGCCCGGCCACCGACTGCGACGTGGACCATACGATTCCTTACAGCGAGGGTGGGCCCACTCACGCGTCGAACCTCAAATGTTATTGCCGCACACATCATTTGGTGAAAACCTTCTGGGGCTGGCGCGAACAGCAGCTGCCCGACGCGACGCTGATTCTGATCTCCCCATCCGGGCGCACCTATGTCACCACCCCGGGCAGCGCCCTGCTCTTTCCGAGTCTGTGCGCGCCGACCGGCGAGATCCTCGCGCCCGCTGGGCCACGGACCGAACCGTGCGGTGACCGCACCGCGATGATGCCCCGGCGTCACAAGACTCGCGCCCAGAACCGGGCGCACCGCGTCGCGACCGAACGCAGGCAGAATCGCCAAGCCCGGCAAGCTAAACGTCGAGAACGCGAGGCCGCCTACTTTGGCCCGGCTCCACCGGCCGACGGCGACGACGACCCCCCGCCCTTCTAGCGCGGTGCTTGACTCGATCTCGAACTGATGTTCGAATAGACGGATGCGGTGGGCAAATCAGGCCGTCGCGGTCAACGGGAAGCCGGTCGAGGACGGGGCGTTGCCGGGGCTGCAACGCATCGGCTTCGTGCGCAGCGTGCGCTCGCCGCAGTTCGAGGGGATCACCTTCCACGAGGTGCTATGCAAGTCCGCGCTCAACAAGGTGCCCAACGCGTCGGCGCTGCCGTTCCGCTACACCGTGAACGGCTACCGCGGCTGCTCGCACGCCTGCCGATATTGCTTCGCCCGGCCCACCCACGAATACCTGGAGCTGGACTGCGGCAACGACTTTGACACCCAGGTCGTCGTCAAGACCAACGTCGTCAAGGTGCTACGTCGCGAGCTGCGACGGCCGGCCTGGCAGCGCGAGACCGTCGCGCTGGGCACCAACACCGATCCGTACCAGCGGGCCGAGGGGCGCTACGCGCTGATGCCCGGCATCATTGGCGCCCTGGCTGAATCCGGCACGCCGCTGTCGATCCTGACCAAGGGCACGCTGCTGCGCCGCGACCTGCCGTTGATCGCGGATGCCGCCGCGCGGGTTCCGGTCTCGGTCGCGGTGTCGCTGGCCGTCGGCGATCCGGAGCTACACAAGGACGTCGAGCCCGGCACGCCCACACCACAGGCCCGGCTGGGCCTGATCAGCGCGATCCGTGCCGCCGGGCTGGACTGTCACGTGATGGTCGCGCCGGTGCTGCCGCATCTCACCGATTCCGTGGAGCACCTCGACGGGCTGCTCGGCCAGATCGCGACGGCCGGTGCCAGCAGCGTCACGGTCTTCGGCCTGCATCTGCGCGGCTCGACCCGGGGATGGTTCATGGCGTGGCTGGCGCGCTCGCATCCAGAACTGGTCGGCCCCTATCGCGAGCTGTACCGGCGGGGTGCCTACCTGCCGCAGGACTATCGGGACGCGCTGCGGGAGCGGGCCGCGCCGCTGATCGCCAAGTATCGGCTGGCCGGCGACCACCGCCCCTTCGCACAGGCGGTCTCCGCCGCGCCGGCGCCGGAACCCATTCAGCCGACGTTGTTTTGAGCTAGCCGGGATCGGTGACCCGCGGGGCTCGTCTCCGGGCGAACGCGACGAAGTGCCGGGTGCGCTGGGTGTCTTCGTTGATGTCGTGTAGGCGGGCGGCGAGCAGATCCTGCAGCAGCAGGTGACCCTGTTCCGTGCCGTCCGGCGACAGGACTCGCAGCGCGCGGCCGCCCGATTCGGCGAGGACGTTCGCGGCGTGGCGGAGGGTGTCGCGGGTGCTGACGCTGCCGTCCGTGGGTATGTCCGTGGGCTCGGGATGCATGACGTCGGCGACGAAGAACGCTTCTAGCGGATCGGTGGTGTAGTCGCGGGTCAGATGCAGCCCGCGCCGGGCGATCTTCTCCGTCAGAACGGATCGGTCGAGCATCATCACCGATGCGGCATAGGCCGTGGTGGAGGCGACGATCAAGGGAAGGAGTGCGGGCCAGGCATGCGTGAGTTCGAGGGTGAAGACGATGCCGGTCAGCGGCGACCGCATGACGCCGCCCACCACGGCCGCCAGCCCGAGGATCGCCCAGAAACCCGCGAACACGTCCGGCAGCCCTTGTCCCACAAGGGCTCCGAGCGCACCGCCGATCATGAACACCGGTGCGAGTACCCCGCCCGACGTGCCCGAACCCAATGACAGTGACCAGATGGCGGTCTTCACGATGAGGATGCCGACGATCAGGGAAAGGGTGGCACGGCCGGTGAGCAGCGCGTCGATCACGTCGTAGCCGACGCCGAGGGCCCGCGGTTCGATCAGCCCACCCGTTCCGATCACCAAGCCGCCGATCGCGGGCCACCACATCCAGTGGATCGGCAGGCGCGAGAAGGCGTCTTCGGCCAGATACACCAACCGCGTGGCGGCGATCGCGACCACGGCGCCGCAGGCTCCGATGACGAGCGCCAACAGGTCGATCTTCCAGTCGATGCGAGTGAGGTGCGCAACGTCGACCGGGAAGACCGGGTCGCCGCCGAGAATGAACTGGCGCACAACGGTCGCGACGACGACCGATGCCGTCACCGGAATCAGGCTGCGGGGCCGCCATTCGAACAGCAACAGCTCCACTGCCAGCAGGATGGACGCCAGCGGGGAATTGAAGGTGGCCGCCATCCCGCCGGCGGCTCCCGACACCAGCAGGATCTTGCGCTCGTCGGCGGTCAGATGCAGGTGCTGGGCCAGGATCGACCCGAGCGCCCCGCCGGTCATGATGATCGGTCCTTCCGCGCCGAACGGACCGCCGGTGCCGATGCTGATCGCTGCCGAAACAGGCTTGAGAATCGCGACTTTCGGTTCAACACGGCTGCCCTGGGTGAGAATCGCCTCGATCGCTTCGGGCATGCCGTGACCGCGGATTTTCTCCGAGCCCAGCCGTGCCATGATGCCGACCACCAGACCGCCGGCGACCGGGGCGCCCAGCAACAACCACCACGGATGGGGGTGGGATCCCGGTGCGACCAGGCCGACCGCCCATCGTTGGTAGAAGACGAGGTTGGTGACCAGCCCGATCAGCCGGAGCAGGCACCACGCCGCACCCGCGGCAAGGGCTCCGATCGGCACCGCGAGCGCCGTGATCATCAGCATGCGCCGATCCACGACGAAGTCTGCCAAGCGTCCCCCGACGACCGGACCCGGCGGCGATTCAACCATTTCTGAAGTATTTCACAGGGAAAAAGTCCGCCGTGGTGATGTTGCTGAGCCGGGCTAGCCGGCCTTGTCGCCGCGCGGCTTGGTGAGCGTGAATTCGTCGATGACGGCGACTTCACCGAACGGACCCCGCAGCGCGTAGTGCGTGGCCTTGATCGCGGTGTTACCGCCGGGCCGGCCCGGATCGACGTCGAAAGCCGCGAAACCGTAAGGGTTGTCGCGGTCGCGAAAGGCCGACCACGGCGCGTCCTCGAGGACGTAGATGGGCGCCTTGCGGCCCAGCCCGGGATCGAAGGCGCCCACGCCGGTCACCACCCGGCACCGAGGGTCGGGGAAGAACATCGCGTTGCTCGGCGCCGAGGTGCCGCCGCCGCCGATGACCAGGTGCACCGTTCCGCGCGTGGCGTCGATGAGATCGTTTCGGGTGTCGACGGGTATCGGCGTGCGGGTGTCGGTCCCGAGCGCGCCGCGCAGCGGGTGCGAGCGCTCGTAATGGTGTTCGTGACCGCACACCACCAGATCGACCTGGTACTGGTCGAACAGCGGCAGCCATTCCTCGCGGATGCCCAGGTCGGCACCGTTGGTCCTGTCGGCGGTGGAGATCGCCGTCTGATGCATGCACACCACGATCCAGTCGATGTCCGGATCGCGCCTGGCCGCGGCGAGTTCGCTTGCAAGCCAGCGCCTTTGCTCGCCGCCGGAGTAGCCGTGCACGTAGAAGTTGCCGCCGTCCTGAAAGGCGACGTCGTCGTTGCTGAGGCTGATCACCCGCACCGAGCCGGCGGTGAACGAGTACCACATGCCGCGGGTCTCCGGGCTCGACCCGGAATCGGGCACCGCGAAGTAGGCCTGGTAGGCGCCGTAACCGATTGGCCCATTACCCAATTCGTTCTCGTGATTTCCGGCCGCCGGCATCCACGGCCGGTATCGCGCCGAGCGGGTGTTGTTCTCGAGCCAGTTCGACCAGGTGCGCACCCGGTCTCGGGCCAGGTTGGCGTAGCACAGGTCGCCATTGATCAGGTTGAACAGCGGGCCCATCCGCTCGATCGCCATGGTGGTGTCGGCCGCGGCCGGCGAGCCGATGTTGTCGGTGGCGTAGCTGCCGTCGGGCATCTTGGCCAGCGCCGGCGTGGACTGGTCGCCGAAGCTGGTGAACAGCAGTTTTTTCCGGCCCGTCGGCGCGGTACGCACGGTGCCCTGCTCGGGTTCCGCGCCGTCGTGCACCGCGGCGTACACGTAGTCGGTGTCCGGGCTGAGATTGGTCAGCCGGGCATGGTTGACGCGAACTTCGGTGCCCGACTTCGCATCCCGGTAGGTGCGGGTTTCCGCGGCCACGGTGTGGCCGAAGCCCGACGCCGGCGTCCCGAGCAGGACGCGGGGATTGCGGACCGCGTCGGTGGTGTGCCAGGACACCACCACTTCGGTGCCGGCGTTCTTCCCGAATTGCAGGTGCAGCCCGGCGACCGGCGGTGCGCCGTGGCGATCGGGCCGCAGCCAGGCCATCGGTCCGCGCGGGCGTGACCACAGCAGCACGGCGCCGCCCCCAATGCCCACCCCGACAGCGGCCGAGACCGCGCTGGTCGTCAGCAATCGGCGGCGGGTCACCGCCGCTTGGGTGGCATCGGCCGGTTGCGGGGCCGAATGCGGGTCGTCGCTCATGCTTGCTTCATACCCGAGCCGGGCGACCGCGGGCACAGCTGCCGGTAAACAGCGAACCTTTGCTAACGAATCCGGTAGCGTTTTCGATATGACGAACGTGCAAAGGACAGCGAGCGCGATCTCAGCGGTAATGCTGGCAACGGCCGCGGGGGCGGTACTCACGCCCGCGACCAGCTATGCGGATCCGCCCGGGCATCAGGTGACGTACACGGTGACCAGCCCCAATAATGTGACCGCCACGGTCAACTACGTGAGTTCCGATCCGCCCAGCCAGGCGGCCTACAACGCGGACTCGTCGAAGTTCATGACCAACGTGCAGGCCCCGCTCAGCGCCGGGCAACCGGTCACCTACAACGCCACGTTGGCAAACCCGAACCAGTGGGCGAGCATCACCGCCAGCGGCATGCTGCACTGGCCGGATTCGGGCAACGGGCCCGCCTCGTTCCACTGCGAGATCGCCGTGGACGGCCAGGTGGTCGTCCAGCAGGACGCCACCACCACCGTCACCTGCACGGCCCCGCACGGGTAACCAAGCCGGCTCGTTCATCGGTGCACGCGCAGGGCGAGGTAATACTCGGGTTGCCGGGCGTTGTCGATGGTGTAGCTCACCGCCGTCGCGAGGCCGTCATGGTCGGACTCCAGCCAGCGCTCGGTGTGCTGGTGCTGAAACTCGCTCCAGGACGGCACCGTGAACCTTTCGAGGACCGCGTCGGGGTCCTCGATGCTGTGATACAGCCGCCAGCTGTGTCCACCGGTGCGTAACCGCGACCGCCGGACCGCGCTCATCGCTTTGACGAACTCTTGGAGTTTGTCGGCCGCCACGCGGTAGCGGACGGCCACCAGGACGGGTCCGTCATTGGGACAGGGTTCGAAGACGACCATCGGCGACGGCCATGCCCTGGAGATGTCCCGGCTGAGCTTTCCGGTGGACGGTCGCAACGGAAGGACGGCGACGCTGAGTGCGGCGGCACCCAGGAACGCGGCCGACAACACCAACGCGAAATCAAGCCCCGCCCGCGTGGCGATGGCGCCCCACAGGTATGAGCCGAACGCCTGGGATCCGGTGAAGACGAGAAGGTACGCCGACAATCCGCGGGCCCGAACCCATTGGGGGAGATGGAGTTGCGCGGCGGCGTTCAGCGTCGTGAGGGTGACCAGCCAGGTCGTCCCGGACAGCACCAGAAACGGCGCCGCCGCGGCGAACGGCAGCAAGACCACGGCGAGCGGCGCCAGCGCATACGCGGCGGCCGAGATTGCCAGCAACGCGTTGGGCGGCACCGTCTGGCGCACCGGCGCGGGAACCGCGACGGCGAGCACCGCGCCACAACCTATGGCCCCCAACGCCACACCGTAGCCACTGGCTCCCAGGTGCCAACGGTCGGCGGCGGCCACCGGCAACAGCGCCAGCAGGGCAGAGGCGGGGAAAACGAAAAGTGTTGTGCGCAAAAGAATTCGGCGAAATATCGGGCCGTTGATGACGTAGCGGAGCCCGGTGACGATGGCCTGGCTGAAGTGTTCCCGTTCGACGGGTGGCTCTTGTTTGGGTCGCCCCCATGCCGCCAGGGCGACGATGATTCCCGCGAAAGATATGGCGTTGATGGCGAAGACGGCTCCGGGGCCGGTCATGGCCAGCACCACGCCGCCGATCGCGGGCCCGACCACCCGGGCGACGTTTACCGAGACGCTGGCCAAAGTCGCTGCGGCGGGTATCTGCTCGCGCGTGACGACCTCGGGCTGAATGGCCTGCCAGGCCGGTGCGGTCAGGGCGGAGGCGAAGCCGACGGCCAGAGTGAACAGCAGCAGCTCGGTCGGGGTGAGGGTGCCGAGAAAGGTCAGCGCGGCCAGGGCCAGCGTCACCAGGACCGCATAGGACTGCAGGAAGATCAACAGCCGCCGCCGGTCGAACAGGTCGGCGAGCGCCCCGGCGAAGATCCCCAGCAGCAGCGTCGGTCCCAGACTCGCGGTCTGGACCAGCGCCACGACGACGGCACTGCTGTGGTCCTCGACCAGGAACCACTGCGCAGCCACACTCTGCATCCAGGTCCCGACGTTGGACACGAACTGGGCGATGAACAACGCGCGAAACACGCCGTTGCGCATCGGCGCCCATGCCGACACCTTCCCGCCTTCAGTGAGCGTTGAGGTCTGAGTCACGGCTGAGTCGCTCGTTTCCTATCCGACATACGGGCAACGCGTGGGGGATAGAAGTCTAAGGCACAAACACGTCGCGGAGGCTCCGGGCGCTGGGCTCGGCATGCGCCACGACGACGACTTCGGGGCGTTCGGCGCCGACCGCCCGGATTTTATGGCTGACCGATGCGTCGAAATAGGCGCTGTCGCCGGGCCCGAGCGTGAACGTCTGGTCCCCGTAGTCGAGTTCGACGGTGCCGGCGTGCACGAACATGAATTCCTGGCCGGCGTGGTCGGGGTGGGGATCGTCGGCGAGCTGCTCGGTCGGGCGAACCACGAAGGGCGACATCGACTTTCCCAGCAGGGACGAGGCCAGCACCCGGTAGCGCTCACCCTCGGCGTCGGGGGCGGCACGCTCGACGGTGATCTTCTCCTGCGCGGCCTCCTCGGAGAACAGCCGCCCGACATCGACGTCGAGGGCTTTGGCGACCTTGAGGGCCACCGCGATCGACGGTGTGCTGCGCCGGCGTTCGATCTTGGACAGGTAGCTCTTGGTCAGTCCGGTCTGCTCGGCCAGCGCCTCCAGGGTGAGGCCGCGTTGCTTGCGGACCGCGCGCAGCAGTGCGGTCACGGCGACCCCTCTCATGACACAAGGTTTCCTATTCTGTTACATTGTGTCATATGGCCAGCACGTTCACCGATTCGAAATCCGAATTGATGCGCCGCGCCGCCGAGCAGCTGACGGCGAACGTCGCCGATTCGGGGTTGACCACCCGCCAGAAGCTGGCATTGACCTGCCGGGCGCTGTTCGACGCCGGGCATGACTCCGGGCTGGCCGGGCAGATCACCGCCCGGGCCGAGGCCGACGGCACCTACTACACGCAGCGGCTCGGGCTGGGATTCGACGAGATCACCGACGCCAACCTGCTTTTGGTCGACGAGGACCTCAATGTCCTCGACGGGGACGGAATGGCCAACCCCGCCAATCGTTTTCACAGCTGGATTTATCGCGCGCGGCCCGACGTCCACTGCATCGTGCACACCCACGCGTTTCACGTGGCGGCACTGTCGATGCTGGAGGTCCCGCTGATCGTCTCCCACATGGACACCACGCCGCTGTACGACGACTGCGCGTTTTTGCCCGACTGGCCGGGTGTTCCGGTCGGCAATGAGGAAGGCGAGATCATCACCGCCGCCCTCGGCGACAAGAAGGCGGTGCTGCTGGGGCATCACGGCCACGTCATCGCCGGCGCCAGCGTCGAGGAGGCGTGCTCGTTGTCGATCCTCATCGAGCGCGCCGCCAAGCTGCAGCTGACCGCCATGGCCGCCGGCGCCGTCAAGGAACTACCCGAAGAACTCGCCCGCGAGGCCCACGACTGGACGCTGTCACCGCAGCGCAGCCGCGCCAACTTCGCCTACTACGCCCGTCGGGCCCTGGCCCGGCATCCCGACGTGTTGACCGGCTAAACCCGTTATCCGCCAACCCAATCCGAGGAGACCGTCAGTGGCGCACACGCCTGAGCCCAAGATCCACGGCATCATCGCCTACCCGGTGACTCCTTTTTCCGAAAAGGGCATCGACACCCAGCGGCTGGCCGCGCTGGTCGAGCGGCTGGTCTCCGCCGGCGTCCACGCGATCGCCCCGCTGGGCAGCACCGGCGAACTGGCCTATCTCGAGGAACCCGAATTCGACGCCGTCGTCGACACCACGCTGGCCACCGTCGCCGGCCGCGTCCCGGTGATCGTCGGTGTGTCAGATGTGACCACTGCCAAGACCATTCGGCGTGCGAAGTACGCGCAGCAAGCCGGGGCCGACGCGGTGATGGTCCTGCCGGTGTCGTACTGGAAGCTCACCGAGCGGGAGATCTTCCGGCACTACCAGTGCATCGGCGACGGCATCGCCATCCCGATCATGGCCTACAACAACCCGGCCACCAGCGGTGTCGACATGCCCCCCGAGTTGCTGGTCCGCATGTTCGACAGCATCGACAACGTCACCATGGTCAAGGAGTCCACCGGTGACCTGACCCGCATGCGGCGCATCGCCGAGCTGTCCGGCAACCGGCTGCCCTTCTACAACGGCAGCAACCCGCTGGTGCTCGACGCCCTGACCGCCGGGGCCTCCGGATGGTGCACGGCCGCACCGAATCTGCGGCCACAGCCCTGCATCGACCTGTACGAGGCGGTGCGAGCGCAAGACCTCGACACCGCGCAGAAGCTCTACGACGACCTCAAGCCGTTGCTCACCTTCATCGTCGCCGGCGGCTTGGCCACCACCGTGAAGGCCGGCCTGGAGCTGCTCGACTTCCCGGTCGGCGACCCGCGCGCGCCCCTGCTGCCGCTCGACGAGCAGGGTCGTGGCGAGCTGAAGGCGCTGCTGGCCGGTTAGCGGCGGTCGCGAGCGCGGCGGAGCGGGGGGAAGCGGGCCGCCGCCATCAGGACTAGCCCAGGTCGGGCGCCGAGAAGGTGTCACACTTCTTCGGGTCGCCGGTCTGGTACCCGATGGTGAACCATTTCTGGCGCTGTTCGGACGAACCGTGCGTCCAGGACTCGGGGTTGACCCGTCCGGTGGATTCCTTCTGGATGCGGTCGTCGCCCACCGAGGCCGCGGCAGACAGGGCATCGGAAATGTCCTTGTCGCTCAACGGTTCCAGGTACGGGACGCCGGTGCTCTCCTGCTTGACCGTGGAGGCGTAGTGCGCCCAGATCCCGGCGTAGCAGTCGGCCTGCAGCTCGGTGCGCACGCCGTTGCCGCCGGCGCCCTGCGCGCCCTGCTGCGAGCGGCCGAGCACACCCTGCAGCTGCTGCACGTGGTGGCCGTATTCGTGGGCGACCACATACTCCTGGGCGAACGGCCCACCGCTGGAACCGAATCTGTCGACCAGCTCCTGGAAGAAGTCGGTGTCGAAGTACGCCGTCTGGTCGACCGGGCAGTAGAACGGCCCGACCGCGGTGGTGGCCGCCCCGCAGCCGGTGCTCACCCGGCCGGTGAACAGCCGGACGTGCGGGCGGGTGTAACCGGGCAGCAGCTGATGCCACACCGCGTCCACCGAGTTACCGGTGGCGACCACCCGGCACTGCACGTACTTGTTGGCGTCGGCGCCGGTCTTGCACTGGCTCAGGTCGAAACCCGGCGCCGAGTAGCCGCCGGTGTTGGTCTGCTGGGAGTTCATCACGCGGCCCGGGTCGACGCCCAGAAACAGCGCCCCGATGAGGATGAGCAGCCCGATGCCGCCACCCCCGACGGCCATTCCCATGCCGCCGCCACCGGACGAGGACGCGGTGCTGGTGTCGATCTGCATGCCCTCGTTGAAGGTCATGACACTCTCCTAATGTTGCCGGGTCGCAAGGGAATCGGTGTAGCTGCGCAGGTTGCGCAGGTAGCGGCGCAGGGCCAGGTTCAGCAGCGGCCCCACCACGACCATCGCCAGCCTCGCCGGGCCGGCGGGTTTCTGGGCCATCGTCCACGTCAACCGGCAGCCACCCGGGATGACCTCGACCCGGTAATCCTCGGCGAAGGCCGCCACGGATCGGGTCGAGCACTCGTTGAACCGAAATGCCATGTGCGTGAACGGTTCCCAAGCGAGGAATTCCTCATTGCCGACGATGCCGCCGCGCATCTCGACGATGCGGGTGGTCCCGACGCCGCGCGGCTCGGGGCTGGTCCAGGTGACCTTCGTGATCACCTTCGCCCACCGCGGCCAGGACTGGGCATCGGATAGCACCTCGAACAACTGCTCGGGGGTGATGGCCAGGTCGACGCTGTTGCGGAACCGGAACGGTGCGGTGTCGGTGAAGCTCGTATCGACGCGCTCGCAGGGGAACATGACAACAACTTAGCCGGGGCCGTCGCTGGCCGCGGCCAATAAGGGCACCACCACGTCGCTGATCGGCGTGGCCAGGCCGTGGGCCCGGCCCTTGCGAACGATCACGCCGTTGCGGATATCCCATTCCATCGGCCGCTGATGTTCCGTGTCGGTCAGGATCGACGTGCCCATGTCCTCGGCGACGTTGCTGAACATGTCGACCAACTCGTCGACCACGCCGTCGGCCAGCCGGGCGCCCTCGGCCCGCGCGACGGACAGGCACTCGGCGACATAGCGCCGCGACAGCGCGGCGACGTCGTCGCGGCGGAACATCCCGGACCGCCGGCGCGCCAGCGCCATGAACCCGGCCAGCGCGTTGGAGAGCAGCTTGTGCCAGGCCGCGGTGAGGATGTCGGGGTCACAGTCGACTCGGCAGCCCGCGCCGCGCAGCAGTTCGGCGACGGTCTCCGCGGCCGGCCCGCTGGGCAGCACCAGGGCCGGCTGCGTGCGCAGCCGCACCCAGCCGTCGGGCTGGGTCTGCGCCGAGTACCACACGATGCCGGGGATGACGGGCGACAACGGGCAGTGCGGCTGCACCTGCTCGACCTGCTCCACGCCGTTTTGCAGCACCACGACGATGGTGTGGACGTCGCATAGCCGGGCCAGCCACGCGGCGGCCGCGTCGTTCTGGGTGGCCTTGACGGCCAGCAGCACCACGTCCACCGGCCCCGTCACCCCGGCCGGGTCGGTGTGCACGGGACCGGGGACGACGATCGGGTCGGCCCCGTCGGGCCGCAGTTCGATGGCGTCGCGCGGGGTGCGGCCGCACACCATGACCGAATGCCCGACCCGGTACAGCAGCGCGGCGGCCGTCGTGCCGACGGCGCCGGGACCGACCAGGGCGATGTTGGTAGCAGCGTCTGTGGCGATGCCACCGAAATTACCTCCTTTAGACTGGTCACTCGTTCAAGCCAGGTGAAAGGGAGTGTTTTGTGCTGCGCAGTCACGCCGCGGGTTCGCTGAGGAGTAGCGACGCCGGGCAGCAGGTGACGCTGGCGGGCTGGGTGGCTCGCCGCCGCGACCACGGCGGCGTCATCTTCATCGACCTCCGCGACGCCTCCGGGATCGCGCAGGTGGTCTTCCGCGCGGCAGACGTGCTGGCCCAGGCGCACCGGCTGCGCGCCGAGTTCTGCGTCGCCGTCACCGGTGTGGTGGAGATCCGCCCTGAAGGCAACGCCAACCCCGAGATCGCCACCGGCGAGATCGAGGTCAACGCCACCTCGCTGACCGTGTTGGGGGAGAGCGCGCCGCTGCCGTTCCAGCTCGACGAGCCCGCCGGCGAGGAACTGCGGCTGAAGTACCGCTACCTGGACCTGCGCCGCGACGGCCCGGCCGAGGCAATCCGCTTGCGCTCCAAGGTGAATGCCGCCGCGCGTTCGGTGCTGGCGCAGCATGACTTCGTCGAGATCGAGACCCCGACCATCACCCGCTCCACGCCTGAAGGCGCGCGCGACTTCCTGGTGCCGGCCCGGCTGCACCCGGGCTCGTTCTACGCCCTGCCGCAGAGCCCGCAGCTGTTCAAGCAGTTGCTGATGGTGGCCGGCATGGAGCGCTACTACCAAATCGCCCGCTGCTACCGCGACGAGGATTTCCGCGCCGACCGCCAGCCGGAGTTCACCCAGCTCGACATGGAGATGAGCTTCGTCGACGCCGAGGACATCATCGCCGTCTCCGAGGAGATCCTGTGCGCGCTGTGGGAGCTGATCGGCTACCGGATTCCGACGCCGATCCCGCGGATCAGCTACGCCGACGCGATGCGGCGATTCGGCTCCGACAAGCCCGACATGCGCTTCGGGCTGGAGCTCGTCGACTGCACAGAGTTCTTCAAAGACACCACCTTTCGCGTCTTCCAGGCGCCGTACGTCGGTGCGGTGGTGATGCCCGGCGGGGCGTCGCAGCCGCGGCGCACGCTGGACGGCTGGCAGGAGTGGGCCAAGCAGCGCGGTCACCGAGGACTGGCCTACGTGCTGATCGCCGACGACGGCACGCTGGGCGGTCCGGTGGCCAAGAACCTCACCGACGCCGAACGCGACGGGCTGGCCGCCCAGGTCGGGGCCAAGCCGGGCGATTGCGTCTTCTTCTCGGCCGGCCCGGCCAAGCCGTCGCGGGCCCTGCTGGGCGCCGCCCGCGGTGAGATCGCCCACCGGCTGGACATGATCGATCCCGACGCCTGGGCGTTCGTCTGGGTGGTGGACCCGCCGCTGTTCGAGCCCGCCGACGACGCGACCGCCGCCGGTGACGTGGCCGTCGGCTCGGGGGCGTGGACCGCCGTGCATCACGCGTTCACCTCACCCAAGCCCGGACACGAGAGCGAAATCGAGACCGACACCGGCAACGTGCTCGCCGACGCCTACGACATCGTCTGCAACGGCAACGAGATCGGTGGCGGGTCGATCCGTATCCACCGCCGCGACATCCAGGAGCGCGTGTTCGCGGTGATGGGCCTGGACCAGGCCGAGGCCCACGAGAAATTCGGATTCCTGTTGGAGGCGTTCACCTTTGGCGCACCCCCGCACGGCGGGATCGCGTTCGGCTGGGACCGGATCAACGCGCTGCTGTCCGGGGTCGACTCCATCCGCGACGTGATCGCCTTCCCGAAGACCGGCGGCGGCGTGGACCCGCTGACCGAAGCGCCCGCGCCGATCACCGCCCAGCAGCGCAAGGAATCCGGAATAGACGCCAAGCCCGAAAAGGTTGACCGGGCATGACCGAAATGCCCGACACCGACACGATTAACGCGTTCAACCAGAGCATCATCGACGAGTTCCGCACCAACGACGGCAAGGTCGGCGGCCAGTTCGAGAATGCAGACCTGCTGCTGCTCCACACCACCGGCGCCAAGTCCGGGCAGCCCAGGGTGTCGCCGCTGGCCTATTTCCGCATCGACGGCCGGCTGATCATCATCGGCTCCTTCGCCGGCTCGCCCGTCAGCCCGGCGTGGGTGCACAACCTGCGGGCCAACCCGCGGGCCCGCGTCGAGATCGGCACACACGAGTTCGACGTCACGGCGCACGAGATCCCCGCCGACGATCGCGCCGCGCTCTTCGACAAAGTCACCGCCGCCGCGCACGGCTTCGCCGAGTACCAGGCCAAGACCACCCGGGTCATCCCACTCTTCGAGTTAAGCCGGACCTAGCCGGTGCGCACGTCGCGGCGGGCGGTGCCATCGCTGGTTCTCGCCTCCGCGCGTGCGGGCAACAAACGGTTGCGGGTCGTGTGGTTCAACCTGGTGCAGACCGCGACGGCCGCGGGCTTGTCCTGGTACATCGCGCACGCCGTCCTCGATCACCCGCAGCCGTTCTTCGCGCCGATCGCCGCCGCGGTGTCGTTGTCGACCAGCAACGTGCTGCGCGCGCAACGCGCCGTCCAGATGATGATCGGGGTGACCCTGGGCATCGGGCTGGGCTCGCTGGTGCAGGGCCTGCTCGGACCCGGCGAGCTGCCCATCGCGGTCGCGGCGCTGGTGGCGCTGGGCGCGGCGGTGTTCATCGGTGGCGGCTTCATCGGGCACGGGATGATGTTCGCCAACCAGACCGTGGTGTCGGCGATTCTGGTGCTGGCCCTCTACCGTGGCGGCGTCGGGTTGGAACGCATCTTCGACGCGCTGATCGGCGGCGCGGTGGCCATCGTGTTCGCGGTCTTGTTGTTTCCCGCCGATCCGTTGAAGGTGTTGCGCACCGCGCGCGTCGGCGTGCTCGGCGTGCTGCACGATGTGCTGTCGCGGGCCGCGGACGTCGCCGTCGGACGCAAGGAGCCGCCGCCGGACTGGCCGCTGACGGCCGTCGACCGGGTGCACGAACAGCTCAGCGGACTGCTCGAGGCGCGCACCACCGCCCGCCACGTCGTGACCATCGCCCCGCGGCGGTGGGCCCTGCGGACGGCGATCGAGGCCGCCGACCACCAGGCCGTGCACGTGGCCCTGCTGGCCGGCTCGGTGCTGCAACTGGCCCGGGCCGTCTCGCCAAGCGAGGACGGCGATCGCGAACGCCTCCCGCCGCTCGTGCACTCGGTGCTGGTGGTGCTGGCGGCCGCGACCGCCCTGGCCGACCCCGATCCCGCCGGCGCCTGCGTGTACACCGCCTCGGCGCGTCATCATGCGGCGGAATTGCAGTCCGGCGCGCACGAGAAAACGCAGGTGATCCTCGCCGACGTCGTCAGCGCCTGCGTCGACGACCTGCAACGGGTCATCGACCTGCGGCACGTGTGAGCGGTCAGCGCGAGTCGGCCAAGAACTCCTGGACCAGTTTCCGTGGCGCCTGGGTCAGCCACGCCTCGGTGATGAGCTCCTCGAGGTCGCGAACCGAGATCTCGGCCAGGTTGACCAGCACGGCGGGATAGCCGTCGAAATGCGGGGTGGTGAAGTAGATCCCCGGCTCGTCGTCGATCAGCGCGAACTTGACGCCCTCGTCGGACACCCGCACCCCGAGGATGTCGCCCTGCGGCGGTTGCGGGCCGTTGCGCCCCAGCGCCTCGCGCTCGGAGGGCCGCAGCGGCCGCTCCCAGGCCAGCAATTTCTTGCCGACCCGCCAGTCGTGCGGTGACGGCTCGGAGGTGAGTGCCAGCTCACCAACGATGCGGGCGACTT
Source organism: Mycobacterium mantenii (assembly GCF_010731775.1). Classification (NCBI taxonomy): domain Bacteria; kingdom Bacillati; phylum Actinomycetota; class Actinomycetes; order Mycobacteriales; family Mycobacteriaceae; genus Mycobacterium; species Mycobacterium mantenii. The sequence continues at coordinate 534,123 of NZ_AP022590.1, forward strand.
CGCCCCACGTGGCCACCATTCGATTGTGCTCCCGTTTTGGCGTGCTTGCCGTTGGATTGGCAAACGGTGGGCGGCCGGGGCGAATCGCGGACCTCACGCGACCGGGCGGCATGTGATGTGATCAGCGGTGAGGAGGTGGCGCTTGCCAGCAGAACCAGGCGACGGTGGGGGCGGGGTCGCCCGCCGGCATCGCGTGACCCACCGCACCGAGTACCGCTACTCCGACATCGTGACCAGCTCCTATGGTCGCGGATTCCTCACCCCGCGCGACTCGTTGCGGCAGCGCTGTGTCGCGCACCGGCTGACCATCGAACCGGCCCCCGCCGACCAATCGACCAGCACGGACACCTACGGGAACATCAGCTCGTATTTCCACGTGACCGAGCCGCACGGCACCCTGAAGGTGACCAGCGATTCGATCGTCGACGTGTATCCGCCGGATCCGGGTCTGTACAGCGGCGGGCCGGCGACCCAGCCGTGGGAGGCGGCCCGGCCGGTCGGGCGCGGGGGAGCGCTGGCGACCGAGTTCACCCTGGACCTGAATCCACCGGAAATCACCGACGAGATTCGCGACTATGCGGCGCCCAGCTTCACGGCCGGGCGTCCGCTGATCGAGGTGTTGCGCGACCTGACATCACGGATCTTCACCGACTTCACCTACCGGTCGGGGTCGACGACGATTTCCACCGGGGTGAAAGAGGTTCTGGCGGCCCGCGAAGGGGTATGTCAAGACTTTGCCAGGCTGGCGATTGCCTGCCTGCGAGCCAACGGGTTGGCGGCCAGTTACGTATCCGGGTATCTGGCCACCGACCCGCCACCTGGGAAGGACCGGATGATCGGCATCGACGCCACCCACGCCTGGGCAGCGGTATGGACCCCGCGGGAGCCCGGCCAATTCGAGTGGCTAGGGCTTGATCCCACCAACGACCAGATGGTCGACGAGCGTTACATCATCGTGGGCCGGGGTCGCGATTACGCGGACGTCCCCCCGCTGCGCGGCATCATCTACACGGACTCGGAACGCAGCGTGATTGACGTCGCCGTCGACGTGGTGCCCTTCGAAGGCGATGTGCTGTATGCGTGACTTCACCTGCCCCAACTGCGGTCAGCGCCTGACCTTCGAGAACTCCACCTGCCTGAATTGCGGTAGCGCGCTGGGGTTTTCACTCGACCAGATGGCCCTGCTGGTGATCTCGGAGGAGGGGTCGACCGAGCACGCCGGCTTCGTGCCTGCCAGCGAGTACCAGCTGTGCGCCAACCTGCTGCTCGCCGAATGCAATTGGCTCGTTCCTGTCAACAACCCCCGGCTGTTGTGCACGTCGTGCGCGCTGACGACCGAACGGCCGAACGACGCCGACACCGTGGGGATGGCCGAGTTCGCCCGGGCCGAGGCGGCCAAACGCCGGCTGATCGCCGAGCTGCACGAACTGAAGTTGCCGATCGTTGGGCGTGACAAGGACCCCGACTACGGGCTGGCCTTCCGGCTGCTGTCCAGCGCGCACGAGAAGGTGATGACCGGACACGAAAACGGGTTCATCACCATCGATTTGGCCGAGGGCGACGACGCGCATCGCGAGCAGCTGCGCGTCGAGATGGACGAGCCGTACCGGACCCTGCTGGGGCACTTCCGTCACGAGATCGGGCATTACTACTACTACCGGCTGATCGCGCCGTTCAGTGACTACGTGGAGCGGTTCAACGAGTTGTTCGGCGATCATGAAGCCGACTATCAGGAGGCGCTCGACCGGCACTACAGCGAGGGCGCGCCCGAGGGCTGGAAGGAGGACTTCGTGTCGTCCTATGCCACCATGCATCCGGCTGAGGACTGGGCCGAGACGTTCGCCCACTACCTGCACATCCGCGACACGCTGGACACCTCGGCGTGGTGCGGGCTGGCGCCGGCGTCGGCCACCTTCGACCGGCCGGCCTTGGGCCCGAGTGCTTTTCAGACGATCATCGACATGTGGCTGCCGTTGTCGTGGTCGCTGAACATGGTGAACCGGTCGATGGGTCACGACGACCTGTACCCATTCGTGCTGCCGGTCACGGTGCTGGAGAAGATGAAGTTCATCTACACCGTGGTCGACGAGGTGACCTCGGAGTCCCGCGGTCCGGCTTCGGTCGCCGGCTGAGCCGCGCCCGGGGCCGTACCCCGATTCGCGGCGCCACAAACGAGAACACCTCGACGGGTGCGCTTCTCGATGACGGCGGATCTGGTGGTGGGCACCGCACTCGTGCCCGTCGCCGCGGCGACCCTGCGCGAGGTGAAGCACTGGCGCGAAGTGCCATTCGCGTTGTTGCCGGCGGTGTTCGCGGCGCACCAGTTCATCGAGGCGGCCGTGTGGCCCAACGGCGTTGTCTCCCCAGGGATGGCCCAGCTGACGGTGCGCGCATATGTCTTCATCGCACTGCCGCTGCTTCCCGCGCTGGCCCCGTGGGCGATCTTGCTGCCGGAACCGCGCGGCGCCCGGCTGCGGGTGGCGCCTTTCGCGGTGCTCGGCACTGTCGTGTCGGCCTATCTGGCCGTCGTCGTGCTGACCGAGCCGGTCACCGCGGCGACGGGCCCCATGCGCTGCAATACCAGACCGGTGTTCACGACGGCTACGGGTGGGCGGCGCTGTACATCATCGCCGTCATCGGGCCGGCGGTGATGTCGGGCTATCGCTCCATCGTGGTGTTCGGGGTGGCAAACCTGGTGGGCCTGACCGTCGTGGCCGTCCTCTACCTGCAGGCGTTCGCGTCACTGTGGGCATCTACGCCGCCACGCTGTCGGTCCTGGCGCTGGTGCACATGGTGCGGCGCCGACGACTGCCCGATCCACACCGCTATCACGGCGTCACCGCGGATCGGGCACCATCGAAAGTCTGAAAGATGTGGGGAGACAACGCAACTAGGCCGGCATTACCCGACGCTCGTCGGGACCCCAAAGTGGTTGCATATGACCGGGCAACGCCAGCTGGGTGGTGGTGATGAGCTCGGCCAGGTCGCGTAGCTCGACATGCACCGAATCGAGCAGCTCGGCGAGCTTGGCGCGCCGGCCGTCGGCGCCGACCCGTTCGAGTTCGGCGGGATGGGACCGCCGCAGCAGGGTGCCGATCTCGTCCACCAGCCGTTCCGGGCGCGACGACCCCGACGAGCCGGGCAGATCCTTGAGATCGGTCCGCAGCCGCTCCAACTGGTACAGCAACGACCGCGGGTTCTGCGCGTCGAACAGCATCAGCTCGGCCATCGCGGCCACACTGATCTTGCCCACCGTGCGGCGCCGGTAGATGACCGACGACTCGCAGGCCACCAGGGTGGACTCGATGACGGTTTGTTCGGCCGCCGCGCCGCGGCCGACGGTCAGCGTGGCCCGCAGCAACGCCGTCAGCCACTGGCCGCGTTCGATCCGTTTGCCGATGTCCATCATCGTCCAGCCCACGTCGCGCACCATCGACTCGCTGGCCACCCCCGACAGGGTGAGCATGCCGGCCAGCGTCTGGTTCTGGGCCGTGGTCAGCAGGGCATCGGCCTCGGAAAGCGAATCCGGCGGTTCGCTTTCCAGTGCCAGTGCCCGCTCCACCGCGGCCAGCACCATCCAGGTGTCGTTGGACATCTGGTCGCGCACCGCCCGGGCGGCCAGCGCCAAACCCTCCACCGACTGCACCAGGGAGCCGGGCCGGTGCGGGTCGACGGTCAGCGACCACAGGGTGGAGGGGGCGACGGCGATCATCTCGGCGTGGTCGCCGTCGCTGTCGGCCGCGGTGTCGGTTCCGGTGATGCGGCCCAGCGCGGTCATCAGCACCGGCACACATTCGCTTTCCTCACTCTGCTGGTGGTGCCGATAGACGTGGAAGCGGTCGCGGGCGACGATGAGCAGCCTCGCCATGCTTTCCGCGCGCTCACCGTAGCGGCCGATCCAGAACAGGTCGGACAGCACGCGCGGGGAGCTGATGCCCCAGGTGCCCGCGGCCGTCTTCGCCGGCGGCTCCGGCGTCGGAAAGCTGATGGTCTCGGCGCGCGCCCGTTCGGTGGGGCGCACCCAGACATCCTTGGCCGCAATGGTTTTCAGTGTGTACGAGTCGGAACCCGGTGCCAGCACGTAGCCGATGCCGCCGATCATCGGCGCGTAGCCGCCGCGCTGGGCAACGGTGAACAACCTGATGCCGATGCCGGCAGACGACAGCACACCGGCGTGGTCGGTCGGCGCGGACGAGAATTGTGGCAGCTCCTGGCCGATCCACTGCCACGGCAGTTGCTCGATCCGGGCCGCCAACTTCGTCAGCTGGTGAGATGAAAGCGTCGGTCCGACAAGGGTTTTCTCACCGATGGTGGACTTGATCAGCAACGACGACAGGTTCGCCAGCAGGTGTGAGCGCTCACTGGCGATGCCGCCCCAGTAGACCGGGGCGGTGGGCAGCTGCAGGGTTTCCGACAGCAGGTGCTCGGCCATCGCGGGCAGAAAACGCAGCAGCCCAGGGTTTTCCAGAATCCCGCTGCCCAGCGTATTGACGACGGTCACCGTCCCGCGACGCTGCGCCTCCACCAGTCCGGCCACCCCGAGCCGGGAATCGGCGCGCAGATCCAGCGGGTCGGAGTAGTCGGCGTCGACCCGGCGGAGAACGACGTCGACGCGTTTCAAGGTGCCCAGCGAACGCATCCACAACATGCCCTCACGCACCACCAAATCGGCGCTTTCCACCATCGGGAAACCCAGCAGGGTGGCCAGGTAGGCCTGGTCGAACGCGGTCTCGGAATAGATACCCGGGGACAGCACCACCACCACGGGGTCCTGGGCGTCGTCGGGTGCCGCGTCGGTCAGCGCGAGCCGCAGCGCCTGGGCGAACGGCGTCGTCGGCCGCGGCGCGATGCGTTCGTAGAGATCGGGGATCGAGTGCGCGACCACGCGCCGGTCGGCCAGCGCATAACCGGCGCCCGAGGGCGCCTGGGTGCGGTCGCCGTTGACGACGAAGGCGCCGTCCGGTCGCCGGCTGACGTCGCAGGCATGCATGAAAAGCTGGTGGCGGCCGGGGATTTCGATTCCATTGGCCGCGCGCACGTACCCGGGATGGCCGAACAGCAGCTCGGGGGGCAGGACGCCTTCGGTGAGCAGGCTGCGCGGCCCGTACAGGTCGGCCAGCACCGCGTCGAACACCCGCGACCGTTGCAGCAGGCCGGCCTCGAGCGCCTCCCAGTCGGTCGCGGACAGCACGACCGGCAGGGTGTCCAGCTGCCACGGCCGGGGTTCCTGGCCGCGGCCGCCGGGCTCGACGTCGGTGTAGGTGATGCCGTCGTTGTCGATGAGGCCGTGCACGACCGAGCGCAGCCGGTCCAGCCCGGCGCGGCCCCGTTCCGCGATGGCGTCGGCCAGCTCGGCCCACGCCGGGCGCACATTGCCGTCCCGGTCGACGAATTCGTCATAACCGCTTGCCGGGCCGTGCCGCAGATCGAAGAGTGCTTCCTGGGCCCGCGCGGCGCGGTAGGACGCCAGCAGGCGATCGGCGTCGTAGCGCGCGGTGCCGGCCATCGGGCCGGACCCAGCCGGTGCACCGGTGCCGAATGTCATGTCCGCAAACGCCATTACTGCGCAACGGTACGCACGCGGCGCAGGTCGAGGATGCCCGGCGCGCCGACGTCGGTGAAGATCCGGGCCTGCTTCTCCCGGATGTCGGACAGGTCCACTTTGCCGGGGGTGAAGCCGGTCGCCTCGAAGCGGCGGGCGCGGCGCGCCTCGGCCTCCACGGCGTTGACCGGTGGCGTGTCGTAGGCCCGCCCGCCGGGATGGGCGACGTGGTACGTGCAGCCCCCGCGCGACGTGCCGGTGGTCAAATCGATCAGCTCGAACTGCAAGGGCCCGTCCGCCGAGATGGTCGAGTGCAGCGCGCTGGGCGGCTGCCAGGCCTTGAACCGCACACCGCCCACATGAATGTCGGGATTGTCGGTGGCCAGCAACGGCACCGGGTAGCCGTTGACCGTCACCACGTAGCGATGACGGTCGGCCCCGATGATGCGGACCTGGATGCGCTCGACGGAGGAGTCGACGTAGCGGGCGGTGCCCGTCGCGGTCGACTCCTCGCCCAGCGTGGTCCACGGCTCGATCGCACCGCGCAGCTCGATCTCCACGCCGTCGAACACCGCGGTCCCGATGCGCGGGAACCGGAACTCGGTGAACGGATCCAGCCAGCTGGTCTCGAACGCGACACCGTGCGCGCGCAGGTCGGCGGCGACGTCGGCGATGTCATGAATCAGGAAGTGCGGCAACAGATATCGACCGTGCAGATTGGCGCCGTGGCGGATCAGTGGTGCGCGCAGGGGTTCGTCGATGAACCAGGCGACCAGTGAGCGCACCAACAGCGATTGCACCATCGCCATGCGCAGGTGCGGGGGCATCTCGAAGCCGCGCAGCTCCAGCAGGCCGAGCCGGCCGCGGGCGCTGTCGGGGCTGTAGAGCTTGTCGATGCAGAACTCGGCGCGGTGGGTGTTGCCGGTGATGTCGGTGAGCAAGTGGCGCAGCGCGCGGTCGATCACCCACGGCTTGGTGGCGCCTCCGCCGCCCAGCCGGGCAATCTCGGCGAACGCGATCTCGAGCTCGTAGAGGGCCTCGGCGCGGCCCTCGTCGACTCGCGGCGCCTGCGAGGTGGTCCCGACGAACCGGCCGGCGAACAGGTATGACAGCGACGGGTGACGCTGCCAGTAGGTCAGTAGCGAGACCAACAGATCGGGACGACGCAGCAGCGGTGAGTCCGCGGGCGTCACGCCGCCCAGCGTGATGTGGTTGCCACCGCCGGTGCCGCCGTGCGTGCCGTCAACGTCGAAGGACTCGGTGGACAGGCGGGCCAAACGGGCTTGCGCGTACAGCGTTTCCAGCTGTTGGTGCTGTTCGGCGAAACTGGCGGTGGGTGCGACGTTGACCTCGATCACCCCAGGGTCCGGGCTGATGGTGGTCGAGCGCAGCCGCGGGTCGGGCGGGGGATCGTAGCCCTCGATCACCACCGGGCAGTCGGCCTTCGCCGCAGCGGCCTCCACCCGGGAGATGAGATCGACGTAATGCTCGAGCACCCCGGTGGGCGGCAGGAAGAGGTAGAGCAGCCCGTCCCGGATCTCGGTGACCATCGCGGTCGGCGGCGCCCCGTCGGCGTCGACGACTATTGCTTTGCTGGCGCTGGTCTCCTCCGTCGACAGCGCCTCGGCGACGCTGAGGGGATCGGCGTCGAACGACGGGCGCGGCGGTTGCCAGCTGATCGAATCCAGTGGCAGCCGCAGCCCCGCCGGAGAATCCCCGGCCAGCAGCACGACACGGCCGCGGCGCAGCCGCCAGTCGGCGCTGGCCCACCCGAGGTCGTCCTCACGCCGGTGCAGAGGCAGCACGAACGCCGCTGGGGCCGTGACGGATTCGTCCAGACGTGACAGCAGCGCGGCACGGCCTGCGAGGGAATCGGATTCGAGGTCGTCGGCGGCGTCCACCGGAACGCCGTCCGGCTCGCGGACTTCGGTCGCCAGCCGATGCAGCGGGTCCTCGTATGCCGGCCGCACCTGCGACGCGGGCAACCCCATGCCGTCGGCGATCCCGGCGAGCACCTGGTAGGCCGCTTCGGTGTCAGCGGGGCGCTGCTGCTCGCCGCCCCAAGGATCGGCGAGCAGTCTCTCGTCGGTCCACAGCGGACGCCCGTCGGCGCGCCAATGCAACGCAATCTGCCAGCGCGGCAACGGTTCTCCCGGGTACCAGCGACCCTGCCCGCGCTGTATCACGCCGCCCGGGGCCCACTCGGACTTCAGCCGGGCGGCCAGGTCCGAGGCACGCTGCCGCTTGTGCGGGCCGTCGGCGGCCGTGGTCCATTCCTCGGCGACCTGGTTGTCCACCGACACGAAAGTCGGCTCACCACCTATGGTCAGTCGGACGTCGGCCGCGGCCAGCCGCTCGTCGACCCGCCGGCCGACGTCCTGAATCGTCCGCCACGCGTCGTCGGTGTACGGCAGTGTGACGCGCGGATCCTCGTGGACCCGGGTGACGGTGTTGGAGAACTCCAGCGTCGACGTGCAGGGCTCGGTGCCCCCGCTGATGGGTGCCGCGGACGTCGGGTGCGGGGTGGCCGCCAGCGGGATGTGGCCCTCGCCGGCGAACAGCCCGGACGTCGGATCCAGCCCGATCCAGCCGGCGCCGGGGATGTACACCTCGGTCCAGGCGTGCAGGTCGGTGAAGTCGGCGGCGGGGCCCGACGGACCGTCGAGCGCCTCGACGTCGGACGCCAGCTGCACCAGGTAGCCGGACACGAACCGCGCGGCCAGCCCCAGCTGGCGCAGGATCGAGACCAACAGCCACGCCGAGTCCCGGCACGAGCCGACCCCGTTGCGCAACGTGAAATCCGGTGTCTGCACGCCGGGTTCCATCCGCAGGCTGTAGGCAACGTCGGCGTTGATCGCCCGGTTGAGCTCGACCAGCATGTCGATGGTGCGGGTGCCGTTGGGCACCGAGAAATTGCTCAGCCAGTCCCGCGCCAGCTCGCCCGGACCCGAGCCGTCGCCCTCTTCGTCGACGGGCCGCAGATAGGGTTCCAGGTCGTTGGCCAGGTCTGTGGGATAGCGCAGCCCGGCCGGCCCCCCGGCGGGGGCCCAGGTTTCGGCCCAGTCCTCGATGAAGAAGTCGAACGGGTTGATCACCTTGAGGTCGGCGATCAGCCCAACCGTGATGGTCAGTCGTTGCATCGGGTTCGGAAACACCAGCCGGGCAAGGAAATTGCCGACCGCGTCCTGTTGCCAATTGATGAAGTGTTCGTCGGGCTCGATCCGCAGCGAGTACGCCTCGATGGGCGTGCGGGTGTGGGGCGCTGGGCGCAGCCGCACGACGTGCGGATACACCCGGACCAGCCGGTCAAAGGTGTAGCTGGTGCGGTGCTCCAGCGCAACTTTGATGCTCATAGTCGCTGATCCCATCACACGCGCGGCCACGGCGCAGCACACCGCAATTGCGGCTTACCGCGCCGTAATACGAGTAACCCGTGCGCAGCCTCAGGCCGGTGCGGGCCCCGGTGGTGCGCCCGGCGGCGGACCGGCCTGGTACCCGGCGTACTCGACCGGCACGACGTGGCCGCCCGAAAGCTTGCGATAGGCGTAGATCCCGACCAGAGCCGCGACCGGGGCACCCACCAGCAGACCGACACCGCACGCCAGCGCACCCACCAGGAACACCGCGACCTCGACCAGCCAGACCAGCAGGGCGTTGCCGAAGTTCGCCGTGACGGTGGAGAAGCTGGAAGACAGCGCTTTGATCGGCTGCTGGGACCGATCGATCGCGTACGGGATGGTGAACTGGGCAAAGATCCCCAGGATCAGTCCGGGCAGGAAGCACAACGCGGAGGCGATCGACGTGAGAACGCCGACCAGCAGCGCGGCCAGGAACACCATGGCGAAGTTGCGCGGCTTGAAGAAGGACCCGATGGTCACCGGCCGCCCGTCGGCCAGATCCAGGCAGCCGGACAGGAACGCGGACTGGGCGAACGCCCCCACCACGTACGCGACGAGATAACCGAGGATGAGCAGCGCCAGCCCGCCGCCGTTGAGGTTCGCCGTGAAGGTGAAGTAGTCGTCGTCGGAACCGCTCGAGGTGGTGCCCATGGTTTGGCTCCAGCCGATCAGGGCGGAGGCGATGCCGAACAGCACCGCGTAGACCAATGACGAAACAATAAGCGCCACAGGGTTTTTGGTGAACGTGTTCCAGGCCCAGCTAAACGCGTCGCCCACGCTGAACGCGGGTGGGCCACCGTAGCCGGGTGGAGGCCCGTAGCCGGGAGGCGGTGCGCCGTAACCCGGCGGCGGAGGTGCGCCGTAACCCGGCGGCGGGGCGCCGTAGCCCGGCGGCGGGTAGCCGGGAGGATTGCTGCCCTGAGGGTCTGCCGGGGTGCCTGGATACTCGGGTGGTTGGCTCATGTCCGTCCTTGCTGTCGGATTTCCTCGTGTCTGAAGTTTCCTAGGAGGGAACGCGCGCGGAACTTGGCAAACGCCGAACTTAGCAAAGAAGCGGCCCGGGCGCGCGGATTGCGGCGCGCGCCTGGGCCGGCGCGGGCGTCCGCCCATCGTGGTATGCCTGAAGCCGTGTCCGACGGTCTGTTTGACCTTCCCGGCGCGCCGCAGCCGACCGACCATGGGCTGGGCGCGAGGGGCGGCGCACCCCTGGCGGTCCGGATGCGTCCGGCATCGCTGGACGAGGTGGTCGGGCAGGACCACCTACTGGCGCCCGGGTCTCCGCTGCGCCGCCTGGTCGAGGGCTCGGGCGTGGCGTCGGCCATCTTGTACGGGCCGCCCGGCAGCGGCAAGACGACGCTGGCCGCGCTGATCTCGCAGGCGACCGGCCGCCGGTTCGAGGCGTTGTCGGCGCTGTCGGCCGGCGTCAAAGACGTTCGGGCGGTGATCGACACCGCCCGCCGGGCGCTGCTGTCCGGTGAGCAAACCGTGTTGTTCATCGACGAGGTGCACCGGTTCTCCAAGACCCAGCAGGACGCGCTGCTGTCCGCCGTGGAGAACCGGGTGGTGCTGCTGGTGGCGGCGACCACCGAGAACCCCAGCTTCTCGGTGGTGGCGCCGCTGCTGTCCCGCTCGCTGATCCTGCAGTTGCGGCCGCTGGGCGCCGACGACATCCGCGCCGTGGTGCAGCGCGCGATCGACGACCCGCGCGGGCTCGGCGGGCAGATCACGGTCGCGCCGGAGGCCGTCGACCTGCTGGTGCGCCTGGCCGCCGGTGACGCCCGGCGCGCGCTGACGGCGCTGGAGGTGGCGGCCGAGGCGGTGGAGCCGGGCGGCGAGTTGACCGTCGCGGCCGTCGAGCAGTCCCTGGACGAGGCCGCCGTGCGCTACGACCGCGACGGCGACCAGCACTACGACGTCATCAGCGCCTTCATCAAGTCGGTCCGCGGCTCGGACGTCGACGCCGCGCTGCACTATCTGGCCCGCATGCTCGTCGCCGGCGAGGACCCACGGTTCGTCGCGCGCCGGCTGATGATCCTGGCCAGCGAGGACATCGGCATGGCCGACCCGGCCGCACTTCAGGTCGCGGTCGCGGCGGCGCAGACGGTGGCGCTGATTGGCATGCCGGAGGCGCAGCTCACCCTGGCGCACTGCACGATCTATCTGGCCACCGCGCCGAAGTCGAACGCGGTCACCACCGCGCTGGCCGTGGCGATGGCCGACATCAGGGCCGGCAAAGCCGGGCTGGTTCCGCCCCATCTGCGCGACGGGCACTATTCGGGCGCGGCGGGGCTGGGCAACGCGCAGGGTTATAAGTACTCGCACGACCATCCCGATGGCGTTGTCGCACAACAATATCCACCGGAGGAGCTGGTAGGGGTCGACTACTACCGGCCCACCGGCCGCGGCGGTGAGCGCGAAATGGCCGGCCGGCTGGACCGGCTGCGCGCGATCATCCGCAGAAGGGGGCGGGCATGAAGATCTTCACCGACGCGGAGATGGGCGCCCTGCTGCCCACCGCCAAGCCCTATAGCGTGGTCATCCTCAAGCGCGGACCGAGATTCGGCGACGAGTCCTCGGCGAGCATCATCTGGGAGCACGGCCGGCGGAACTTCGGGCTGCGCGACGACGGCGTGCTCGCGGTGGTCCTGCCGGTCAGCGACGAATCCGACATCTGCGGCATCGGGGTGTTCGCGGCGACGGTCGACGAGACCACGGCGATCATGGCCGACGACCCCGGGGTGGCGGCGGGCGTCTTCACCTACCAGGTGCACGCCTGCCGCGGATTCCCCGGGGACGCACTGCCCTAGCTAGACCAGCTCGGGCACCCGCAGGTGGGCGATCGCCAGGTCGAACTCGGCCACGTCGATCACCTCGGCGCCCAGCTCGCGCACGCGCCTGCTGCGCAGTTCGCTGGCTCGGTCGCGGTTGCGGGCCATCGCCTCCATCGAGTCGAACGTGGAGCAAGTGACGGCCCGGCGGCAGGCGGGGTGGTCGACCAGCAGGCTGGCGCTGCAGAACCCGTCCAGGTCCTCCATCTCGGGCAGCACCGCCATCCGATAGAAGTCCAGGGACCGGCTGAGCTGATCCGGCACCACCTTGAGCCAGGTGGCGCGCACGCACGCGCCCGGGCGCGATGGGTGGTCGCGGTGCAGCAGGGCGATGTCCCACTCCTCGACCCGCGCGCTGCCGTCGAACATCAACGCGGCCCGGTCGCGGATGGGTGCCACCCGCTCGGCGCTGCCGCGCATCGCCTCCATGGTTTCCCACGAGCTGGTGGCGATGCAGGTGCCGGACTGCCGGTCAACCAACAGCGACAGCCCCACGCACCCGTCGATCTCGGTGAGGGCGGGCATGACGACATCGCGAACGTGCGCGATTCCGATGTCGACGGACAGCGGTTGCGCCTGGATGGTGGTGGAGCGTGCGTACACGGTCGACCCCTCCTCTGTCGGGGCGGCGCCCCGGTAGCGCCACCGGTCCCACCAGTTACCTTCCTCCTGCCGGGTGCGCGCCGCAATGCCCTGATGTGGCCGCGCTCACAGACGATTGGCTGGTCGTGACGCCCGCGCCGTAGGCTTGTCCGGATGCATACCGATGTGTTGGACGTGGACACCTCGCGCCGCCGCATCGTCGATATCACCGAGGCGGTGCGCGGGTTCTGCTGGTCGCGCGGGGACGGCCTGTGCAATGTGTTCGTCCCGCACGCCACAGCGGGGGTGGCCATCATTGAGACGGGCGCCGGTTCCGACGACGACCTGGTCGACACGCTGGAGCGGCTGCTGCCGCGCGACGACCGTTACCGGCATTCGCACGGCTCCGCGGGCCACGGCGCCGACCACGTGATGCCGGCGCTGGTGGCGCCGTCGGTGACGGTTCCGGTCTCGGCCGGGGAGCCGATGCTGGGCACCTGGCAAAGCATCGTCCTGGTCGACCTGAACCGGGACAACCCGCAACGCTCGGTCCGGCTGAGCTTTCTGGAGGGTTAGCGGCCCGGTGCCCGGCGCGCCGGGGCAGGTACTGTGAGCGGTCGAAATGCGTCGTGAGACGGGCTTGCCACGCCCCGGCGAATAGGCTGGGAATGACACATCGAAGTAACAGGAAGAAGCGGGCTGGAAAGTGCAGACACACGAGATCAGGAAGCGGTTTCTTGATCATTTCGTGAAGGCGGGTCACACCGAGGTGCCGAGCGCATCGGTGATCCTCGACGACCCCAACCTGCTGTTCGTCAACGCGGGCATGGTGCAGTTCGTGCCCTACTTCCTGGGCGCGCGCACCCCGGAATACCCGACCGCCACCAGCATCCAGAAGTGCATCCGCACCCCCGACATCGACGAGGTCGGGATCACCACCCGGCACAACACGTTCTTCCAGATGGCCGGCAACTTCTCGTTCGGCGACTATTTCAAGCGCCGCGCCATCGAACTGGCCTGGACCCTGCTCACCGACAGCGTCGAGCAGGGCGGCTACGGCCTGGATCCCGAACGCATCTGGACGACGGTCTTTTTCGACGACGACGAGGCCGTGCGGCTCTGGCAGGAGATCGCCGGCCTGCCCGAAGAGCGCATCCAGCGCCGCGGCATGGAAGACAACTACTGGTCGATGGGCATCCCCGGCCCGTGCGGCCCGTCCTCGGAGATCTACTACGACCGCGGCCCGGAGTTCGGCGTCGAGGGCGGCCCGATCGCGAACGAGGACCGCTACATCGAGATCTGGAATCTCGTGTTCATGCAGAACGAACGTGGCGGGGGCACGGGCAAGACCGACTTCGAGATCCTTGGCCCGTTGCCGCGCAAAAACATTGACACCGGCATGGGTGTGGAGCGGGTGGCCTTCATCCTGCAGGGCGTGCACAACGTGTACGAGACCGACCTGTTGCGGCCGGTCATCGACACCGCGGCCGCGCGGGCACCGCGCGGGTATGACGTCGGCAACCACGACGACGATGTGCGCTACCGGGTGATCGCCGACCACAGCCGCACCGCGGCCATCCTGATCGGCGACGGCGTCACCCCCGGCAACGACGGCCGCGGCTATGTGCTGCGCCGGCTGCTGCGCCGAGTGATCCGCTCGGCCAAGCTGCTCGACATCGAGGGCCCCATCGTCGGGGACCTGATGGCGACCGTGCGCGACGCGATGGGTCCGTCGTATCCCGAACTGGTCGCCGACTTCGATCGGATCCGGCGCATCGCCGTCGCCGAGGAGACCGCGTTCAACCGCACGCTGGCGGCCGGCTCGAAACTATTCGACGAGGTGGCCGGCGCCACCAAAACATCTGGTGCGAAGGCGATTTCGGGCTCCGACGCGTTCACCCTGCACGACACCTACGGATTCCCCATCGAGCTCACGCTGGAAATGGCGGCCGAGGCCGGTCTGCGCGTGGACGAAATCGGCTTCCGGGAACTGATGGCCGAGCAGCGTCGCCGCGCCAAGGCCGATGCGGCCGCGCGCAAGCACGCCCACGCCGACCTGACCGCCTACCGCGAGCTGGTCGACGCCGGTCCCACCGAGTTCACCGGGTTCGACGAACTGACCTCCGAGGCAAAGATTCTGGGCATCTTCGTCGACGGCAAGCGGGTGCCGGTGGTCACCCACGGCACCGACGGCGCCGCCCGGGTCGAACTCGTGCTGGACCGCACCCCGCTGTACGCCGAGTCCGGCGGGCAGATCGCCGACGAGGGCATCATCAGCGGAACGGGCACCGGCGAGAGCGCCCGCGCGGCGGTCACCGATGTGCAGAAGATCGCGAAAACCCTGTGGGTGCACCGGGTTAACGTCGAGTCCGGGGAATTTGTGGAGGGCGACACCGTCGTCGCGGCGGTCGACCCGCAGTGGCGCCGGGGCGCCACCCAGGGCCACTCGGGCACCCACATGGTGCACGCCGCGTTGCGACAGGTGCTGGGGCCCAATGCCGTTCAGGCCGGGTCGCTGAACCGCCCGGGCTACCTGCGGTTCGACTTCAACTGGCAGGGTCCGCTGTCCGAAGAGCAACGCACCCAGGTCGAAGAGGTGACCAACCAGGCCGTGCAGGCCGACTTCGAGGTGCACACCTTCACCGAGCGGCTCGAGAAGGCCAAGGCGATGGGTGCGATGGCCATGTTCGGCGAGGCCTACCCCGACGAGGTCCGGGTCGTGGAGATCGGCGGCCCCTTCTCGCTGGAGCTCTGCGGCGGAACCCACGTGCACAACTCGGCGCAGATCGGGCCGGTGACGATCCTGGGCGAATCCTCGGTCGGTTCCGGGGTGCGCCGGGTGGAGGCCTATGTCGGACTGGAGTCGTTCCGGCACCTGGCCAAGGAGCGCGCGCTGATGGCGGGGCTGGCGTCGTCGCTGAAGGTGCCCTCCGACGAGGTGCCGGCCCGGGTGGGCAACCTGGTGGAGCGGCTCAAGGCGGCGGAGAAGGAACTCGAACGCGCCCGGCTGGCCGGCGCGCGGGCCGCCGCGACCAACGCCGCGGCCGGCGCGGAGCGCATCGGTAACGTCCGGGTGGTGGCGCAACGCATGTCCGCCGGGATGACCGCCGGCGACCTGCGTTCCCTGGTGGGCGACATCCGCGGCAAGCTAGGCAGCGACCCCGCGGTGGTGGCGCTGATCGCGGAGGGCGAGGGCGGCAGCGTGCCGTATGCGGTCGCCGCGAACCCCGCCGCCCAGGACCTCGGGCTTCGCGCCAACGACCTGATCAAGCAGCTGGCCGTGACCGTCGACGGCCGCGGCGGCGGCAAGCCGGACCTGGCGCAGGGTTCCGGAAAGGACCCGAGCCGTATCGACGCGGCGCTCGAGGCGGTCCGCTCCGAGATAGCGCGGGTCGGCTGAGTGGTTTCGGCACAGCACCGGTTGCCTGACCGGCCCGGAGATCCGCAGCAGGACCCCGGCCGGGGGCGGCGGCTCGGCATCGACGTGGGCAGCGTCCGGATCGGCGTGGCCTGCAGCGACCCCGACGCCGTCCTGGCCACCCCGGTGGAGACCGTGCGCCGCGACCGCAACGGCAAGCACCTGCGCCGGCTGGCCACGCTGGTCGCCGAACTTGGGGTTGTCGAGGTGGTCGTCGGGCTGCCGCGCACCCTGGCCGATCGGACCGGCCCGTCGGCTATCGACGCGATCGAGGTGGCCAGCAAACTAGCGGAAGTGCTGGCCCGCCGAGTTCCTCCCGTTCCGGTGCGGCTGGCCGACGAGCGGCTGACCACCGTGTCCGCGCAGCGATCGCTGCGCGCGGCCGGTGTGCGGGCCAAGGAGCAGCGTGCGGTGATCGATCAGGCGGCGGCGGTGGCCATCCTGCAGAGTTGGCTGGATCAGCGGCGCGCGGCGGCGGGGGAGCTCAGCGATGGTTGACAGCGCACGGCGGGAACGAGCCGAACCCGAGGCCGTGGGTGCGCCGCGTCGGCGCAAGTCGAGCCGGGTCGCCCGCAATCAGGCCGAGCGGGCCCGCCGGCGGCGCCGACTTGCCGGCAAGATCGCGCTCGCGGTCTTCGTCGTGGTGGTGCTCGCGGGCGTGTTCGTCGGCGGCAAGCTGTGGCACACCCTGTTCGGGCCCGGTGACGACTACACCGGTGGCGGCAAGCGGGACCTCGTGATTCAGGTTCAAGCCGGTGACTCGACCACCAACATCGGCGAGACGCTGCAAAAACAGGAGGTCATCAAGACGGTCCGGGCGTTCGTCAACGCCGCGCACGGCAACAGCGCCATCAACTCCATTCAGCCCGGCTTCTACCGGATGCGCACCGAGATCCCGGCCGCCAACGCCGTCGCGCGGCTGACCGACCCGAAGAGCCGGGTGGGCCGGCTGGTCATCCCGGAAGGCCGCCAGCTCGACGACACCACCGACATGAAAACCAACGTGGTGACGCCGGGGATCCTGACACTGATCTCGCGCGCCACCTGCGTGGACCTCGACGGTGACACCCGGTGCGTGCGGGCGCAGGACCTGCGCTCCGCCGCGACCAACAGCTCTGCCCTGGCGTTGGCGGTGCCGCCGTGGGCCACCGAACCCGTCGGCGAGCTCGGCAAGGACCACCGCCGGATCGAGGGCCTGATAGCGCCGGGCACCTTCAACATCGATCCGTCCGCGTCGCCGGAGAGCATCCTGGCCACCCTGATCGGCGCCGGAGCCCAGGAGTACGTGAAGTCCGGGCTGGTGGACACCGCCCAGGCCATGGGCCTGTCGCCCTACGACATCCTGGTGGTGGCGTCGCTGGTGCAGCAGGAATCCAATTCCCAGGACTTCGCCAAGGTCGCGCAGGTCATCTACAACCGGCTGCACGCCCACCACACGCTCGAGTTCGACTCGACGGTCAACTACCCGCTGGACCGGCGCGAGGTGGCCACCAGCGACGCCGACCGCGCCCAGAAGACGCCGTGGAACACCTATGTGTCGCAGGGCCTGCCGGCCACCGCGATCTGTTCGCCCGGCACCGACGCGCTGAACGCCGCCGAGCACCCGCTGCCCGGTGACTGGCTGTACTTCGTCACCATCGACGCGCAGGGCACGACGCTGTTCACCCGCGACTATCAACAACACCTGGCCAACATCGAGCTGGCTAAGCGCAACGGTGTCCTCGACAGCACGCCCCGCTAGTACGGGCCCCCGCAAGGCGGCGGTGCTCGGCAAGCCGATCGCCCATTCGAAGTCCCCGCAATTGCACCTGGCCGCCTACCGTGCGCTGGGTTTGACCGACTGGACCTACGAGCGCATCGAATGCGACGCCGACCAGCTACCCGGGGTGGTCGGCGGATTCGGGCCCGAATGGGTCGGGGTGTCGGTGACCATGCCCGGCAAATTCGCGGCCCTGCGATTCGCCGACGAGCGCACCGACCGCGCGCGGCGGGTGGGATCGGCCAACACCCTGGTGCGCACCCCGACGGGCTGGCGCGCCGACAACACCGACATCGACGGGGTCGCCGGGGCGCTCGGGAGCGCCTCTGGATGGGCGCTGGTCTGTGGATCGGGCGGCACCGCGCCGGCCGCCGTTGCCGGCCTGGCCGAACTGGGCGTCGCCGGCATCACCGTGGTGGCCCGCAATGCCGACAAGGCGGCCCGGCTAATGCAGCTGGGCAACGACCTGGGCGTGCCGACCCGGTTCTGCGATCTGGACGGCGCCGGGCTGGCCGGCGAGGTGGCCGCGGCCGAGGTGCTGGTCAGCACCATCCCGGCGGACGTGGCCGCGCGCTACTCCGGCACCTTCGAACGCATCGGTGTGCTGCTGGACGCCGTCTACGACCCCTGGCCCACGCCGCTGGCCGCCGCGGTGAGCGCCGCCGGCGGCCGGGTGATCAGCGGTCTGCAAATGCTGCTGCACCAGGCTTTCGCGCAGGTGGAACAGTTCACCGGGCTGCCCGCGCCCCGCGAGGCCATGACTTGCGCGGCGGCCGAACCGGATTAGCCTGCCGCGCATGCGAATTGCGGCGGTGTGTCTGGTGCTGGCCTGGTTGGCGGCGTTGAGTCGCTACGACATCCGCGAACGACGACTGCCCAACGCGCTGACGCTGACCGGTGCCGCGGCGATCCTGGCGATCGCGGCGCTGACCGGGCGCGGGGCACCGGCACTGGCCGGGACGGTGGCATTGACCGCGATCTACCTGATGGTGCACTGCGTGGCGCCGCGCGGCATGGGCGCCGGTGACGTCAAGCTGGCCCTCGGGCTGGGCGCGTTGACCGGTTGCTTCGGCGTCGGCGCGTGGTTCCTGGCGGCGCTGGGCGCGCCGCTGCTGACCGTGGTGCTCGCGATGGTCGCCCGGCTCCTCGGCGGGGACGGCGGCACGGCGGCGGTGCCGCACGGGCCGTCGATGTGTCTGGCCAGCGCGGCGGGGGTGGGGCTCGTTCTCGGCAGTGGTGCGCAGATTTAAGTCCACTCGGGCGCACATGGGAGAATGGGACCCGTGTTGCGTTGGATCACCGCCGGGGAGTCACATGGCCGCGCGCTGGTGGCCGTGCTCGAAGGCATGGTCGCCGGTGTGGAGGTCACCTCCCTGGACATTTCGGAACAGTTGGCCCGTCGTCGCCTGGGTTACGGTCGCGGCGCCCGCATGGCGTTCGAGCGCGACGCGGTGAGCGTGCTGTCCGGGGTGCGGCACGGTGTCACCTTGGGCGGGCCCATCGCCGTCGAGATCGGCAATACCGAATGGCCGAAGTGGGAAATCGTGATGGCCGCCGACCCGGTTGACCCGGGGGAACTGGCGGACAGCGCGCGCAATGCGCCGCTCACCCGGCCGCGGCCCGGCCACGCCGATTACGCGGGCATGCTCAAGTACGGCTTCGACGACGCCCGGCCGGTGCTGGAGCGGGCCAGCGCCCGCGAGACCGCGGCCCGCGTCGCGGCGGCCACCATCGCCCGCTCGTTCCTGCGTCAGGCGCTCGGCGTCGAGGTGCTGTCGCACGTGATCGCGATCGGCCCGTCGGCGCCCTACGACGGCCCGCCGCCGGGTCTGGGCGACCTGCCCGCGATCGACGCCAGCCCGGTGCGCGCGTACGACGGGGCCGCCGAGCAGGCGATGATCGCCGAGATCGAGGCGGCCAAGAAGGACGGCGACACGCTCGGCGGTGTCGTCGAGGTGGTGGCCCTGGGCCTGCCCGTCGGGCTGGGGTCTTTCACCAGCGGCGACAACCGGCTGGACAGCCAGCTCGCCGCCGCGGTCATGGGCATCCAGGCGATCAAGGGCGTCGAGATCGGCGACGGCTTCGAGACGGCGCGTCGCCGCGGCAGCCGTGCCCACGACGAGATGTACCCCGGCCCCGACGGCGTGGTGCGCTCGACCAACCGCGCGGGCGGGCTGGAAGGCGGCATGACCAACGGCCAGCCGCTGCGGGTGCGCGCGGCGATGAAGCCCATTTCCACGGTGCCGCGGGCGCTGGCCACCGTCGACATGGCGACCGGCGACGAGGCCGTCGCGATCCACCAGCGCTCGGACGTGTGCGCGGTGCCGGCGGCCGGCGTGGTGGTCGAGGCCATGGTGGCGCTGGTGCTGGCCCGCGCCGCGCTGCAGAAGTTCGGTGGAGATTCGCTGACCGAGACCCGCCGCAACGTCGAGGCCTACCGGCAGGCGGTCGCCGAGCGGGAGTCGCCGGCCGCCCGGGGCACCGCGTAATGGCGCCCAAAGCTGTCCTGGTGGGGTTGCCGGGGTCGGGGAAGTCCACCATCGGCCGGCGGCTGTCCAAGGCGCTCGGAGTCGATTTCCTGGACACCGATGTGGCCATCGAGCAGCAGACCGGGCGCCGCATCGCCGACATCTTCGCCACCGACGGCGAGCCGGAGTTCCGCCGAATCGAGGAGGACGTGGTGCGCGCCGCGCTGGCCGACCACGACGGCGTGGTGTCACTCGGGGGCGGCGCGGTCACCAGCCCAGGGGTGCGTGCGGCGCTCGCCGGTCACACCGTCATCTACCTGGAGATCAGCGCCACCGAAGGCGTGCGGCGCACCGGCGGCAACGCCGTGCGACCGCTGCTGGCCGGGCCCGATCGTGCCGACAAGTACCGCGCGCTGCTGGCCGAGCGCAGCCCGCTGTACCGGCGGGCGGCGACCATCCGCGTCGACACCAACCGGCGCAACCCCGGCGCGGTGGTCCGCTACATCGTCTCGCGGCTGCAGGCTCCCGCCGGAGCGGCCACATGACGCAATCTGGAGATCCGGTCACCATCGAGGTGGCCGTCGACCCGCCGTACCCGGTGATCATCGGTACCGGCCTGCTGGGCGAGTTGGACGAACTTCTCGGCGACCGTCACAAGGTGGCCATCGTTCACCAACCGGTACTGGCCGAGACCGCCGACGTGATCCGAAGCCGGTTGGCCGACAAGGGTGTTGACGCGCACCGCATCGAGATCCCGGACGCCGAAGAGGGCAAAGACCTTCCGGTGGTGGGTTTCCTGTGGGAAGTGCTGGGCCGCATCGGGATTGGGCGCAAGGACGCATTGGTCAGCCTCGGCGGCGGTGCGGCCACCGACGTCGCCGGGTTCGCGGCGGCCACCTGGCTGCGCGGCGTGGACATCGTGCATGTGCCCACCACGCTGCTCGGCATGGTCGACGCGGCGGTCGGCGGTAAGACCGGGATCAACACCGACGCGGGCAAGAACCTGGTCGGGTCGTTTCATCAGCCACACGCCGTTCTGGTCGACCTCGCGACGCTGCAGACGTTGCCGCCCAACGAACTCGTCGCGGGGATGGCCGAAATCGTCAAGGCGGGATTCATCGCCGATCCGGTGATCCTCGACCTCATCGAGGCCGATCCGCGGGCCGCGCTGGACCCGTCGGGTGACGTCCTGGCGGAGCTGGTCCGCCGCGCGATCGCCGTGAAGGCGGAGGTCGTCGCCGCCGACGAGAAGGAATCGGAACTGCGCGAAATCCTCAACTACGGGCACACATTGGGGCACGCGATCGAGCGTCGCGAGCGCTACCAATGGCGGCACGGCGCCGCGGTGTCGGTGGGCCTGGTCTTCGCCGCCGAGCTGGCCCGGCTGGCCGGCCGGCTCGACGACGCCACCGCGCAGCGGCACCGCACCATCCTGTCCGCGCTCGGCCTGCCGGTGAGCTACGACGCCGACGCGTTGCCGCAGTTGCTGGAATACATGGCGGGAGACAAGAAGTCGCGGGCCGGGGTGCTGCGGTTCGTGGTCCTGGACGGACTGGCCAAACCGGGCCGGATGGCCGGCCCCGACCCGTCGCTGTTGGCGGCGGCCTATGCCGGGCTTGCGGAGGCGTCATGACTACCACCACCGTCAACGTCATCAACGGCCCGAACCTGGGCCGGCTGGGCCGGCGCGAGCCCGATGTGTACGGCGACACGACGCACGAACAGCTGGCGGCGCGGATCGAGCGCGAAGCCGATACGCTGGGACTCAAAGCCGTTGTGCGGCAAAGCGATAACGAAGCCGAACTGCTGGACTGGATCCATGCGGCCGCCGACGCAGGAGAACCGGTGATCCTCAACGCGGGCGGGCTGACCCACACCTCGGTGGCGCTGCGCGACGCGTGCGCCGAGTTGAGTGCACCCCTGATCGAGGTGCACATCTCCAATGTCCATGCGCGCGAGGAGTTTCGGCGGCACTCTTACCTCAGCCCGGTGGCGACCGGAGTGATCGTCGGGTTGGGGGTGCAGGGCTATCTGCTCGCCCTGCGCTACCTGGCCGGGAAGCCCGGCGCCGACAGCTAGCCCTTGTCGTGTTCCGCGTCCGGCTTGGTGTGCTTCTCGCCGGTGCGGATCACCTCCGTCTTCGGGTCGTCTTCGGGCTTGGCGATCGTTTCGGTCGGCGATTCGGTGGTGGCCACCGTGTCGGTGGGCGCGTCGCGCTCGGCCGTGGCGACCGCCGCGGTCCGCGCGTCGGCGTGGGCGCCGGACGTCTGCGCGGGAATCTCGCCGGTGGGCGCGTCGTCGCCGCGCACCGCGGAGAACACGTCGGTGTCGCCGTCCCGCTCCGGCCGTGCGCCAGGGCCGTGGTGTTTCTCCGGCGTCTTCTCGAACTGCCGGTCCACCCGCCAACGGCCGATGGTGACGCCGATGATCCCGGGCAGGAAGACGCAGAGCGCGGTGAACGCCGCGAACGTGGTCAGCTCGTTGATCAGGCCGCCGGTGTAGAGGCCCTTGTACACCAGCGCGATGATCCAGGAGACGGCGCCGGACAGGACGCCCGCCACCAGGCCGGCCAGCAGCCAGATCATCGCCAGATCGCGGCGCCGGTCCGGGTCCCGGTTCTCGTTGGCGTCGGCCCGGCCGTCGAGAACCCCCCATACGGCCACGCCGATGATGAACAGAAGCAGCAGCGCCACGCTGATCAGCCCGGCCTGGGTCTGCCACGCGTTGATCAGTGCACCTTGGAACAATCGGACGACGACCATCGCCGCGGCGTAGACCAATCCGCGCAGCATCCAGTTACTCATGGCCCAAAAGCGTAGCGAGTACCGTCAAGACCTGTGACACATTCACAGCGTCGAGACAGGCTCAGAGCGCGACTTGAGGCCAGCGGATTGGATGCGCTGCTGGTCACGGACCTGGTCAACGTCCGTTACCTCTCCGGTTTTACCGGGTCCAACGGCGCGTTGCTGGTGTTCGCCGACGATCGCGGCCCCGTGCTGGCCACCGACGGGCGGTACCGGACCCAGGCCGCCGAGCAGGCGCCGGACCTCGAAGTCGCCATCGAACGGGTGCTGGGACGCTTTCTGGTCGGTCAGGCCGCCGAGGCGGGCGCGCACAAGCTGGGCTTCGAAAGCAACGTGGTGACCGTCGACGGATTCGACGCCCTGACCCGCGAGCTCGACGACCGGAATTCGGCCACCGAGCTGGTCAAGGCCGCCGGGACGGTCGAGGCGTTGCGCGAGGTCAAGGACGCCGGCGAGGTCGCGCTGTTGCGGCTGGCCTGCGAGGCGGCCGACGCCGCACTCGCCGAACTGGTGGCGCGGGGCGGGCTGCGGCCCGGGCGGACCGAACGCGAGGTCAGCCGCGAGCTGGAGGCCCTGATGCTCGACCACGGCGCCGACGCGATCTCGTTCGAGACCATCGTGGCCGCCGGGCCGAATTCGGCGATCCCGCATCATCGCCCCACGGACGCGGTGCTGGCCGACGGCGACTTCGTCAAGATCGACTTCGGCGCGCTGGTCGGCGGCTACCACTCCGACATGACGCGCACCTTCGTGCTCGGCAAGGCCGCCGATTGGCAGCTGGAGATCTATCAGCTGGTCGCCGACTCGCAGCGGGCCGGCCGGGAGGCGCTGCACGCGGGCGCTGACCTGCGCGGGGTGGACGCCGCGGCCCGCCAGGTGATCGCCGACGCGGGCTATGGCGAGCAGTTCAGCCACAGCCTGGGCCATGGCGTGGGCCTGGAAATCCACGAAGCGCCGGGCATCGGTGCCACGTCCACCGGCACGTTGCTGGCCGAATCTGTGGTGACGGTGGAACCCGGCGTCTACTTGCCCGGCCGCGGCGGCGTGCGCATCGAGGACACCCTGGTGGTGCCGGCGGAGACCCGTGGCGGGGCCCCGGAATTGCTGACCAAGTTCCCCAAAGAGCTGGCCGTCCTGACGTAGCCCGATGGTGCCGACCCGCCGCGCCCGGCGCATGCGCCGCGCTTGCGATCGGCACTGGCCCGATGGCGCCGACCCGCCGCGCCCGGCGCATGCGCCGCGCTTGCGATCGGCACTGGCCCCGATGGTGCCGACCCGCCGCGCCCGGCGCATGCGCCGCGCTTGCGATCGGCACTGGCCCCGATGGTGCCGACCCGCCGCGCCCGGCGCATGCGCCGCGCTTGCGATCGGCACTGGCAGCAACCCGCGCACGGCTTCGGGGGGCTTGCGCCCGCGAGTACAGTCGGGTGCGTGAACGGGGTGGCACGGGGTTTGGCGCGCCTGCGGGATTTCCGGTGGGACATGTATGCACAGCCCCTTCGGGAGATGCGGCTGGAGATGCAGATCGTCTACTTCGCGATCCACGTGCCATTCGGCAGCGGGGTCACCCTGAACCTCCCGTTGCTGACGATGATCAAGCCGTTGCCCTCGCCCGACGAGCAAACCGCGCTCGGCTCCGAACGCGTCCATCGCTGACGGCGTTTCGCGCGTCACCGCCCCACCCCGGCCCGCGGGCGCCGACCGCGGAGCGCTCTAAACTGGCCGACAAGTTACAGACAGTTCCGTAGACGACTGTCCATCCTCGAGGAGATATACCGAACCGTGGCAAGCACTGCCGATTTCAAGAATGGACTGGTACTGGTGATCGACGGCCAGCTGTGGCAGATCGTCGAGTTCCAGCACGTCAAACCGGGCAAGGGTCCGGCCTTCGTGCGGACCAAGCTGAAGAATGTGCTATCCGGCAAGGTCGTCGACAAGACGTACAACGCGGGGGTGAAGGTGGAGACCGCCACCGTCGACCGGCGCGACGCCACCTACCTCTACCGCGACGGCTCGGACTTCGTGTTCATGGACAGTCAGGACTACGAGCAGCACCCGCTGCCCGAGTCACTGGTCGGCGATTCCGCCCGGTTCCTGCTGGAGGGCCTGCCGGTGCAGGTGGCGTTCCACAACGGCGCGCCGCTGTACCTCGAGCTGCCCGTCTCGGTCGAGATGGAGGTCACCCACACCGAGCCCGGCCTGCAGGGCGACCGGTCCAGCGCCGGCACCAAGCCGGCCACCGTCGAGACGGGCGCCGAGATCCAGGTGCCGCTGTTCATCAACACCGGAGACAAGCTGAAGGTCGACACCCGCGACGGCAGCTATCTGGGGCGCGTCAACGCGTGAGCAGGCCCGTCAGGGGACGCCACCAGGCCCGCAAGCGTGCCGTCGACCTGCTGTTCGAAGCCGACGCCCGTGGGCTGAGCCCGGCGGAGGTCGTCGACGTCCGCACCGGGCTCGCCGAGACGAACCCCGAAATCGCGCCCCTGCAGCCGTATACGGCCGCGGCGGCCCGGGGCGTCGGCGAACACGCCGCCCACATCGATGACCTGATCAGCTCGCACCTGCAGGGCTGGACGCTGGACCGGCTGCCCGCCGTGGACCGTGCGATCCTGCGGGTCGCGGTGTGGGAGCTGCTGTATGCCGACGACGTGCCGGAACCGGTCGCCGTCGACGAGGCCGTCCAGCTGGCCAAGGAGCTGTCTACCGACGACTCGCCGGGCTTCGTCAACGGGGTGCTCGGCCACGTGATGCTGGTGACGCCGCAGATCCGGGCCGCCGCCGACGCGGTGCGCGGCGCGGTGGGTTCCGACGCAGCCGGCGCACCGGAGGACCCCGGACCGCAGCCATGACCCGGTTGGAGCTGCGCCTGCTCGCTGCGGCCGTGCTGGCCGCGACGGTGGTGCTGGGTGCGGTGATCTGCGCCGCCTACGGGCTGACCATCGTCGCCTCGGTGCTCGCGATCTACGCGCTGGGCGTGGGCGCCTGGCTGTATCACTGCGCCGAACGGGTGGTCGTCGCCCGCCGCATCAGCACGGTGCGCTCCGCGGCCAGGCCGCTGCAGCCGCTGCTGCCGGTGATGGCCGCGATCATGGGCCTGACGCAGGGTGTGGTGCGGTCGCTGTCCGATGTCACCGAGCTGCCGGTGCGGCGCTGGGAGCTGCCCGTGCTGCGGTGGGTGGACAGCACCCGGGGCGCCAATCGGCGCGTCGTGGACGCTGACAAGGGTGACGACGAGCTGAACAGCTGAGCGAGCTCACGCGAAACGATCACGTGGGCAGCGGGGTGGGGTGAGAATACAAGTCGCCCAGAAGAACAGGTGAGGTCATGATTCGATACAGCACCCAGCCGCGACGACTCCGGGTGTCTGCACTGGCGGCCGTGGCCAACCCGTCATACGCCCGGATCGACACCTGGAACCTGCTCGACGACGCATGCCGTCACCTCGCCGAGGTCGACCTTGCCGGGCTGGACAAAACCCATGACGTGGCCCGGGTGAAACGCCTCATGGACCGTATCGCCGCCTACGAGCGGTACTGGCTGTACCCGGGTGCGGCGAATCTGGCGGTCTTCCGCGCCCACCTGGAGAGCCTGTCCACCGTGCGGCTCACCGAAGA
This sequence comes from Mycobacterium mantenii, assembly GCF_010731775.1. Classification (NCBI taxonomy): domain Bacteria; kingdom Bacillati; phylum Actinomycetota; class Actinomycetes; order Mycobacteriales; family Mycobacteriaceae; genus Mycobacterium; species Mycobacterium mantenii. Next base: position 560,539 of record NZ_AP022590.1, read on the forward strand.
GGTCTCCCTGGCCGTGCGGTTGCTCAGTGAATACGGTGACCGCGCAGGGCTTTTCGATACCTCGGCGCCGCTGGACGACCAGGAACTGGTCGCACAGGCCAAGCAGCAGCACTTCTATACCGTGCTGCTCGCCGACGACGCCCCGAGCACCGCGCCGGACAGCCTGGCCGAGTGCCTGCGGGCGCTGCGGTGCCCGTCCGACGATGTGCAGTTCGAGATCCTCGTGGTGCCCAGCGTCGAAGACGCCATCACCGCGGTCGCCCTGAACGGGGAGATCCAGGCCGCGATCATCCGCGACGACTTGCCGCTTCGGTCCCGCGACCGGTTGCCGCTGATGAACACGTTGCTCGGGCCCAACGAGGATGCGGACGGGGTCATTCCCGATCGCGCCAACGACTGGGTGGAGTGCGGCGAGTGGATCCGGGAGCTGCGGCCCCACATCGACCTGTACCTGCTCACCGACGAGTCGATCGCGGCCGGCGACGACACCGAACCCGACATCTACGACCGGACGTTCTATCGGCTCAACGACGTCACCGACCTGCACAGCACGGTGCTGGCCGGGCTGCGAAATCGTTACGCCACACCATTTTTCGATGCGCTGCGCGCGTACGCCGCCGCGCCGGTGGGCCAATTCCACGCCCTGCCCGTCGCGCGCGGCGCCAGCATCTTCAACTCCAGGTCGCTGCAGGACATGGGGGAGTTCTACGGCCGCAACATCTTCATGGCCGAAACCTCAACCACCTCAGGCGGATTGGACTCGCTGCTGGACCCGCACGGCAACATCAAGAAGGCGATGGACAAGGCCGCGAAGACGTGGAACGCCGACCACACCTACTTCGTCACCAACGGGACGTCGACCGCCAACAAGATCGTCGTGCAGTCGCTGACCCGGCCGGGCGACATCGTGCTGATCGACCGCAACTGCCACAAGTCGCATCACTACGGGCTGGTGCTGGCCGGGGCCTACCCGCTGTACCTGGACGCTTATCCGTTGCCGCAGTTCGCGATCTATGGCGCGGTGTCGCTGCACACCATCAAGCAGGCGCTGCTGGATCTGGAGGCGGCCGGACAGCTGCACCGGGTGCGCATGCTGCTGCTGACGAACTGCACCTTCGACGGCGTCGTCTACAACCCGCTGCAGGTCATGCAGGAGGTGCTGGCGATCAAGCCGGACATCTGCTTTCTGTGGGACGAGGCGTGGTACGCGTTCGCCACGGCCGTGCCGTGGGCCCGGCAGCGGACGGCGATGGTGTCCGCCGAGCGTCTCGAGCAGATGCTGGCATCGCCGGAATACGCTGCGGAGCACCGGAAGTGGGCCGCGTCCATGGCAGGCGTCGACCGGTCGGAGTGGGTCGAGCGCGAGCTGATGCCCGACCCGGCGGCCGCGCGGGTCCGCGTCTATGCCACGCATTCCACGCACAAGTCGCTGTCGGCGCTTCGGCAGGCGTCGATGATCCACGTGCGCGACCAGGATTTCAACGCGCTCACCCGCGATTCATTCGGTGAGGCTTTTCTGACCCACACCTCGACTTCGCCCAACCAGCAGCTGCTGGCGTCCCTGGACCTGGCGCGCCGTCAGGTCGACATCGAAGGCTTCCAGCTGGTCCGGCAGGTCTACGACATGGCGCTGGTCTTCCGGCACCGGGTGCGCAAAGACAGGCTGATCAGCAAGTGGTTCCGCATCCTCGACGAGTCCGACCTGGTGCCCGAGGAGTTCCGGGAGTCCGCGGTCAGCTCGACCGCTTCGATCAGGCAGGGCGCCCTGGCCGAATGGAACGAGGCGTGGCGCTCCGACCACTTCGTCTTGGACCCGACGCGAGTCACGCTCTTCGTCGGCAAGACCGGAATGAACGGCTACGACTTCCGGGAAAAGATCCTGATGGAGCGGTTCGGCATCCAGATCAACAAGACGTCGATCAACAGCGTGCTGTTGATCTTCACCATCGGTGTCACCTGGTCGAGCGTGCACTACCTGCTCGACGTATTGCGAAGGGTGGCAATCGATTTCGACCGCATCGAGAAGGCGGCCAGCGTCGCCGACCGTGCGCTGCAAGAGCGTCATGTCGAGGAGATCACCGAGGATCTGCCGCATCTGCCGGACTTCAGCGAATTCGACGTGGCGTTCCGGCCCGTCGACGAGTGCAACTTCGGCGACATGCGATCGGCGTTCTACGCCGGCTACGAGGAGTCCGATCGCGAGCACGTGCTGATCGGCATGGCCGGGCGACGACTGGCCGAGGGCAAGACCCTGGTGTCGACCACCTTCGTGGTGCCCTACCCGCCGGGCTTCCCGGTGCTGGTGCCGGGGCAGGTGGTTTCCAAGGAGATCGTCTACTTCCTGGCCCAGCTCGACGTCAAGGAAATCCACGGATACAACCCCGATCTCGGGTTGTCGGTCTTCACCGAGACGGCGCTGGCGCGCATGGAGGCGCAACGCAATGCCGCCATGGCGGCGGTGGGTTCGGTGACTGCGGCTTTCGAGCTCCCGGCGGACGCGTCCGGAACGAACGGGGCGCGCAACAACGGCGCCAACGACGCGTCGGGCGTGCCGTCGGCGGCCGACAGCTCCTGAGATCAGCCGGTCGTCGGCGTCGGGCTGGCGCCGCACGTGGTGCGGGACGAGGGGTGCGGTCCGCCCGGCGGCCAGTCGGCGATGGCTCGCCGGATCCCCTGGACGAGTGCGTCCCTGCCCGACGGAGCCGTTTGGTTGCAGCTCGAACTTAGGGTGTTGAACGGACTCGGGTCGGCGGCGGCCGGCGCCGCTACCAGGACACCGAAGCCGAATGCGACTGCCGTGCTAATCAGTATCCGGGGGATCGCACGATCGTTACGACGCGCAGGGCGTGCTCTACCAGACATACGGACTCAAGCCTAGAGCGATGGCGCTGAGAAGCCGCTGAGAACCCGCTGAGCTCGATGTTTCTAGCCGGGTCGCGGCCCTGCAGAATCAAGGGCGTGCGGGTATCGGGTGTCGGGCCGTTTCGGCAAGGCGGGCTAGTGCGTCCGTGGCGCCTCGCGCATCTGGGCATTTCGGCCCGTTCGGCGGCGGTGTCGGCGCTCGTCGTACTGTGCGCGCTCAGCGTGGCGGGCGCGGGCCTGGACGCGATCCTGTACCGCTCGTTGTTGACGGGCGTCGATTACGCCGCCGCGGAACGAGTCCGCGATATTTCCAAGGCGCTGCAGTCCGACTCGCCCGCCGAGCTCGACAACGCCCTGTTGAGCACCGACCAGCGGGTGGTCGCAACCCAAGTCATCGGTCCCGACGGCCACGTGGTCAAGCGGTCCGATGCCGCCCCGAAAACTCCGCTGGTGCCGACGAGCGCGTTCGACTTCAATTTGCGTCGCGGCCTGCCCGACGACGCGGTGGCCGGTGACGATATGCGGGTCAGCGGACAGAAGGTCGCCACCCGATCCGGGGTCTACACGGTGCTGGTGGGCGGCGGCAGCGAGGCGGTCGAGGCGACCACGCGGACGCTGGCGATCCTGCTGGCCTGCAGCGCGCCGGTCATCGTCGCGGTGGCGGCGGGGGCGACCTACTGGCTGGTTCGCCGGTCGCTGCAGTCGGTGGACGCGATCCGCTCCCGGGTCGCGGACATCTCGACGTCCGACCTGGCCGAGCGGGTGCCGGTGCCGGACGGCCACGACGAGATCGCGGCGCTGGCCGTCACCATGAACGAGATGCTGTCGCGTCTGGAAGCGGGTCACCGTGCGCAGCAACGCTTCGTGGGCGACGCGTCTCACGAATTGCGCAGCCCGCTGACCACCATCATCTCCGCGCTGGAGGTGGCCGAAGCCCACCCCGATCTGCTCGATGCCGAGCTCGCGGTCAACACCATGCTGCCCGAGGCCCAGCGCATGCACACCCTGGTCGAGGATCTGCTGCTGCTGGCCCGCGCCGACGAGCAGACCCTGCTGCGGCGCAAAGAACAGGTGGCTCTCCACGACCTCGCGCGGACCGAAGCCGACCGTGCCCGCCGTGAAGCGCAAGTCGTGATCCACACCGATATCCGCCCGGTGCGGCTGGAGGGTGACCCGGCGGCCATGTCGCGCATGATCCGCAACCTGGTCGAAAATGCTGTCCGCCATGCGGTTTCGTGTGTCGCCATCGAGGTCGGCGGCCGGGACGAAGTTGCGGTTCTTGTCGTCAGCGATGACGGACCCGGGATCGCCCCGGCCGACCGGAGCCGGGTATTCGAACGTTTCGTGCGCCTGGATTCCGACCGGGCGCGCAGCGGGGGAGGGGCCGGCCTGGGTCTGGCGATCGTCGCCGAGATCGTCGCCGCACACGGGGGCACGGTCAGCATCGACGACCCGCCCTGCGGCGGAACCAAGATCACTGTGACGTTGCCGCCCAACGCGTCTCAGCCCAGCAAGCGGTAACCGACGCCCCGTATCGTCTCGATGGTGTTGGTACCGAAGGGAACATCGATCTTGCGACGCAGGTATCCCACATAGACCTCGACCACGTTGTCCGGGCCGTGATGGTGCGCATCCCACACGTTCTGCAATATCTCCGCCTTGGTCACCACCACGTCCTTGTTGCGCATCAGGAACTCGAGGACCCCGTACTCACGTGGCGTCAGTGCGATCGGGGTCGAGCCCCGTTTGACCGTGTGCCGGGCGGGATCGAGCGCCAGCGACCCCGCTTCCAACACCACCGGTCGCGCCGGTGCGCCGCGACGAACCAACGCCCGCAGCCGCGCCACCAGCACCCGGAATGAGAATGGTTTCGTCAGGTAGTCATCCGCACCCAGATCGAAGGCATCGGTCTCGTCATACTCGCCGTCCTTGGCGGTCAGCATGAGCACCGGCGTCCACACGTTTCGTGAGCGCATCCGGCGCAACACCTCATAGCCGCTGAAGCCGGGCAGCATGATGTCGAGAACGACTACGTCGAAAGCGTTTTCGGTGGCCTCGCGCAGGCCGTCGGCGCCGTTGCCGACGGCCACGACGACGAACCCCTCCGCCTTGAGCCCCCGGGCCACGGTGGCGGACAGTCGTGATTCATCCTCAACGAGCAGGACTCGCATGTTTCAACGCTACGTCGAGCGCGAGACGCACCCTCAGTCGGGCCAGCGGGCCTCGATCCGGATCGACCGGTCAGTGCGCGTCCTGGTCTGGTTGTTCGACGTCAAGGCGCGGGCCGGCTTCCGTCGCATCGTCTTTGGGCTGGCCAGGGTGGCGACCGGGACGTTGCGGTATCACGACGAGCAGCACCGCGATCAGCGCCGCCAGCACCGCCGAGGCGAGCGGGCGGCTCCACGCCAGGCCGCCGTCGGCGACGGGCTTGTCGATGAAGTCACCCAGGGTCGCCCCCAGCGGCCGGGTGAGGATGAATGCCACCCAGAACAAGGTGACGCGGGAGATGGGAGTCCAGAAGTACAGAGCCGCGACCACCGCCAGGCCGGCCGCGAAAACCAGCGCGCCGCGTTCGTAACCGAAATCGCGCGTGTCGGCCAGCCAGTCGCCGAGGGCGGTGCCCAGCGTCTGCGAGAACGTGATGGTCGCCCAGTAGAAGGCCTCCACCTTGGGTGTCGAGACGGTGCTGACCGATACGGTGCCCTGCGACCATCGCCACAGACCCAGGGTGGCCACTAGACACGCAAGAAGCAGCAGCGATCCGCCGGTGTAGCCGATGCCCAGCGACCGGTCCGCGAAATCGGCCAGTACGGTGCCGAACGTCGTCGAGGCCACGATCGTCAACCAGTACAGGACCGCGTGGAATCGGTTGGCGAGGATCTGAGCCGCGACCAGCACCACCAGCGCGACGCCGAAGATCGCGACCCCGGCGGCATAACCCCAATTCAGGGTCATCGTGACGGTGTCGCCGCCCGTTTCGCCCAACGTCGTCGCCAAGACCTTGATGACCCAGAAGCCCAGGGTGACCGCCGGCACCTTGGTCAACGCGTGTTTCGAAACGTCAGTCATGCAAGCCATCTTCCGCCGTCGGGAGTCCACACCGGAATCGTGGGGTCGCACGGCGCGGCCGGTTCTGCTCACCGGGATCCCAAAGCCGACGGGTTCTCGCAGGTGGCGCAATGGCGCGGCGGGTGGCGGTTTTAGCTGGTCGGGTCCGACGGCGGCCCGGCGCAATACGCCCGGGCGCCGTCACCGACCGACGTGCTCGACCCAAAAACAGGCCCTGAGCTGCGTTAGCGTGACGGCGTGACGCAACCAGTACCCATCGGGGGACCCAGGGCCGATCGTGCCCGCCGGGTCGCCGACGTGTTGCGCCAGCAGATCCACGCCGACGCCTACCCGGAGGGCCTGCCCGCCGAACTGGCGCTGGCCGCCGAATTCTCGGTCTCGCGCAACACCATTCGGGAGGCACTGGCCGTCCTCAAGCATGAGGGGCTTATCGACCGCGGACCCAAGGTCGGCACGCACGTCGCGCAGCGCAAGTACGACCACGGGCTCGACGCGCTGTTGGGTCTGAAGGAGACGTTCAAGGATCTCGGTGAGGTCCGCAACGAGGTGCGCGCCGCGATGCCGGTGACCGCGCCGCCGTCGGTGGCCCGCCGGTTGCGGCTGCAACCGGGCGAGCAGGTGGTGTTCGTCGAGCGGTTGCGTTACCTGGGTGATCTGCCGCTCAGCCTGGACCTCACCTACCTCGCCCCGGACATCGGCCGCCAGGTGCTGAACCATCCGCTGGAGACCAACGACCTGTTCGCGCTCATCGAGGAGGTGAGCGGGCAGCGGCTGGGCTCGGCGGCACTGGCGGTCGAGGCCATTCCGGCCGACCCGCACTCGGCGGCCACGCTGCAGGTACCCGACGGCGCACCGCTGCTGATGCTGGAGCGGCTCACCAGCCTCGCCGACGGCACACCCGTCGACCTGGAGTACATCCGGATGCGGGGCGATCGAATCACCATGCGCGGCAACCTGATGAGGAGCGACCGATGACGCTGATCCACAACAACCGCGCCGACGTGCCGGTCACGATCGACGAGTCGCTGTGTATCGACGGCTGCACGCTGTGCGTGGAGGTCTGCCCGCTCGATGCGCTGGCCATCGACCCCGACACCGGCAAGGCCTTCATGCATGTCGACGAGTGCTGGTACTGCGGCCCCTGCGCGGCACGCTGTCCGACCGGCGCCGTCACGGTCAACATGCCCTACCTCCTCCGCTGAAAAGCCTTCAACCCCAGGATCTTTGATGAAAAGACGCGCCGTTCGGCCAGCGTCGGTGGTGATCGCGATCGTCGCGCTCACCGCCGGATGCTCGCTGGAATCCCTGTCTCAGTCATCCGGTGTGGTCAACGTGGTGGTGGGATATCAGTCCAAGACCATCAACACCGTCACCGCGGGTACGCTGCTGCGGGCGCAGGGCTACCTGGAACGCCGCCTGGCCGACATCACCACCCGCACCGGTACCAAATATGCGGTGCGGTGGCAGGATTACGACACCGGCGCCCCGATCACCGCGCAGATGCTCGCCGAGAAGATCGACATCGGCTCGATGGGGGATTACCCCATGCTGATCAACGCCTCGAAGACGCAAGCCAACCCGCTGGCGAAAACCGAGATCGTCTCCATCACCGGCTACAACCCCAAGGGCGCGCTGAACATGGTGGTGGTGGCGCCCAGCTCGTCGGCGACCACGTTGAACGACCTGGCCGGCGCAAAGGTCTCGGCAAGCGTGGGGTCGGCAGGTCACGGCACCCTGATGCGGGCGCTGGACAGGGCCGGGATCAGCGGCGTGGAAGTCCTCAACCAGCAACCGCAGATCGGTGCCTCTGCCCTCGAATCCGGTCAGGTGCAAGGTCTTTCGCAATTCGTCGCCTGGCCGGGACTGCTGGTCTACCAGAACAAGGCCAAACTGCTGTACGACGGGGCCGAGCTGAACCTACCTACCCTGCACGGCGTGGTGGTGCGGCGCTCGTATGCATCGGCGCACCCGGAGGTGCTGGGCGCCTTCCTGCAGGCGCAACTGGACGCCACCGATTTCCTCAACGGCAAGCCGCTGGAGGCCGCCCGCATCGTCGCTCAGGGCAGCGGGTTGCCGCAGGAGGTCGTGTACCTCTACAACGGTCCGGGCGGGACCTCGTTCGACACCACGCTCAAACCGTCACTGGTCGAGGCGTTGAAAAACGATGTGCCGTATCTGAAGTCGATCGGTGACTTCGCCGACCTCGACGTGTCGGGCTTCGTCCAGGACGGGCCGTTGCGCACCGTTTTCGGGGCGCGCGGGCTGAACTACGACGCGACCCGGGCCGCCACCGCCAACCCATCGGCGCTGCGCGGGGATCCCGCCCTGGCAAGTGAACTGTGGCTGGACGGCGCCGATTCCACTCAAACCGTCGCCAATCCGACCAGTCTGCTCCGGGCGGTGCGGGACGCGACGTCCCGCGGCGCCAAAGTCCGTGCCGCCTATGTTCCCGACGCCGAGCTGGGCACCCGGTGGTTCGCGGACAAGGCGGTCTGGGTGCAGGACGGCCAGAACTACTTGCCATTCGGAACACCGGCCGGCGTGCACCGCTATCTCGCCGCGCACCCCGGCGGCACCATCGTGAATTACCAACAGGCACTTGGAGGTTCGGTATGACCGCTTATCTCACCGGCGACCCGGCAGCCCCGGTGTCTACGCAAGTCGTGGACGCGGCCCCGGCGACCGGCGCCCCGCGGCGTGCCGGCTCGCCGTGGCGGTGGCGGCTGCTGCGGCTCGCCTCGGTTGCCGCCGCGATCGGGCTATGGCAGCTGCTCACCGCCGACAAGGTCCGGCTGCTGTTGCGCTTCGACACGCTGCCCACCGTCACCGAGATCGTGCACGCGCTGGGGCGCCGGCTCGGCACCGGGGAGTACTGGCTTGACCTGGCGCAGTCGCTGATCCGCATTCTCACCGGCTTCGGATTGGCCGCCGTGGTCGGCGTCGCGACCGGTGTGCTGCTGGGCCGTTCGCGCGTGTTCACCAATACCTTTGGCCCACTGGCGGAGTTGGTCCGACCCATTCCGGCCATCGCGATGGTGCCGGTGGCGATTTTGCTGTTCCCGACGGACGAGGCCGGCATCGTGTTCATCACCTTCCTCGCGGCGTACTTCCCGATCCTGGTCAGTACCCGGCACGCGGTGCGGGCGCTGCCCACGCTGTGGGAGGACTCGGTGCGCACCCTGGGCGGCGGCCGGTGGGATGTGCTCAAGCAGGTGGTGTTGCCGGGCATCCTGCCGGGGGTCTTCGGTGGCCTGTCGGTCGGCATGGGCGTCGCGTGGATCTGCGTGATCTCCGCGGAGATGATCTCGGGCCGACTCGGGATCGGCTATCGCACCTGGCAGGACTACACCGTGCTGGCCTACCCCCAGGTGTTCGTCGGCATCATCACCATCGGCGTGCTGGGCTTCGTGACGGCGGCGGCCGTCGAGGTCGTGGGCCGTCGGGTGACCGGCTGGCTGCCGCGCGCGGAGGAGGAGCGAAGATGACTTTAAAACAGGCCGGAGTCAGTCTGGAACTGAATCGAGTTCGCTTGTCCTACACCGGAGAACCGGTGATCGACGGGCTGAGTCTGACGGTGCGTCCCAGGGAGATCCTGGTGCTCACGGGTCCCTCGGGCTGCGGCAAGTCGACGGTGTTGCGGGCCCTGGCGGGACTGCTGCGGCCCGACGCGGGCCGGATCGTGGCCGACGGCCACGAGGTGACGACCACCTCGGGCGACCGCGGCATGGTGTTCCAGGACAACGCGTTGTTGCCCTGGCGCACCGTGCGATCCAACATCGAGTTGGCCCTGCGGCTGCGCGGTGTCCCGCGGGCCGGCCGGCGCGCCGATGCGGACCGCTGGATCGCGGAGCTCGGGCTCACCGGCTTCGGCGACTACCTGCCCAAGAGCTTGTCCGGCGGCATGCGCCAGCGCGTGCAGCTGGCCCGTGGCCTGGCCGGGGCGCCGCGCGCGGTAATGATGGACGAGCCGTTCGGCGCGCTGGACACCCAAACCCGTGCGGCCATGCAGCGGCTGCTGATCGATACTTGGCGTGCGCACCCGACGACGATCGTCTTCGTCACGCACGACGTCGACGAGGCGCTGCTGCTGGGTGATCGCATCGCCGTGCTGGGCAGGGCCGGTCAGCCGCTGCGCACCCTGATCGACGTGCCGGAGCCGCGCGTCGATCGGCAGCGCGCCGCGCTGCGTGCTGAAGTCATTGCGGCACTGAATCATTCGGCGGTAGCGGCGTGATGCAGGTTCCGGACCCCACGGCACCGGTTCGTCTGGACTGTGACGTGCTGGTCATCGGCGGCGGCACCGCGGGCACCATGGCCGCGCTGTCGGCGGCCGAGAACGGTGCGCAGGTGCTGCTGCTGGAGAAGGCCCATGTGCGCCACTCCGGAGCCCTGGCGATGGGCATGGACGGGGTCAACAACGCGGTGATCCCCGGCAAGGCCGAACCCGAGGACTACGTCGCCGAGATCACCCGCGCCAACGACGGAATCGTCAACCAGCGCACCGTGTATCAGACCGCCACCCGCGGTTTCGCGATGGTGCAGCGGCTGGAGCGCTATGGCGTGAAGTTCGAGAAGAACGAGCACGGCGAATACGCCGTGCGCCGGGTGCACCGCTCGGGCTCCTACGTGCTGCCGATGCCCGAGGGCAAGGACGTCAAGAAGGCGCTGTATCGCGTGCTGCGGCAGCGGTCGATGCGCGAGAAGATCCGGATCGAGAACCGGCTGATGCCGGTCCGGGTGCTGACAAGGGAAGGCCGGGCCGTGGGCGCGGCGGCGCTGAATACCCGCACCGGGGAATTCGTCACGGTCGGCGCCAAGGCGGTCATCCTGGCCACCGGCGCATGCGGCCGGCTGGGCCTGCCCGCGTCGGGCTACCTGTATGGCACCTACGAGAACCCCACCAATGCCGGCGACGGCTACTCCATGGCCTACCACGCGGGTGCGGAGCTGTCCGGTATCGAGTGCTTCCAGGTCAATCCGCTGATCAAGGACTACAACGGCCCGGCATGTGCCTACGTGGCCAATCCGTTCGGCGGCTATCAGGTCAACGCGCACGGCGAGCGGTTCGTCGACTCCGACTACTGGTCGGGACAGATGATGGCCGAGGTCAAGACGGAGATCGACTCCGCGCGCGGGCCTATCTACCTCAAGGTGTCGCACCTGCCCGACGAGACGTTGACCGCGCTGGAGAACATCCTGCACACCACCGAGCGACCGACCCGGGGCACCTTTCACGCCAACCGCGGCCACGACTACCGCACCCACGACATCGAGATGCACATCTCCGAAATCGGCTTGTGTAGTGGACATTCCGCGTCAGGTGTCTGGGTCGACGAGCACGCCCGCACCACCGTGCCCGGGCTGTACGCCGCTGGGGACATGGCCTGCGTCCCGCACAACTACATGATCGGGGCGTTCGTGTTCGGCGATCTGGCCGGCACACACGCCGCCTCGACGCTGGCCGACGTCGCTGCGCCCCAACAACTTCCGGACGGGCAGGTGCGCGAGGCGCACGAGCTGATCTACCGGCCGCTGCGGCATCCGGACGGCCCGCCCCAACCGCAGGTCGAATACAAGCTGCGCCGCTTCGTCAACGACTACGTGGCGCCCCCCAAGACCGGTGCCAAGCTCTCCCTGGCCATCCGCACCTTCGAGCGGATGAGCGCCGAGATCGCCGAGATGGGCGCCCGCAATCCGCATGAGCTGATGCGCGCGGTGGAGGTGTCGTTCATCCGGGACTGCGCCGAGATGGCCGCCCGTTCGTCGCACACCCGCACCGAATCGCGTTGGGGCCTGTATCACGACCGCGCCGACCTGCCCGGCCGCGACGACAGCCAGTGGGGCTATCACCTCAACCTGCGCAAAGCGACCCAAGGCGACGCCGAAGAAGGAATGGTGTTCCTCAAGCGGCCGGTGGCGCCGTACTTCGTGCCGGTCCCCGAGCTCGATGGCCTGCCGCCCACCGACCAGACGGTGTACCCGGTGGAGCAGCCACCGCTGGTCGGCGGCCAAGCGCCCGCCACCGCGGTGTCCCGAATCAATTCGGCCACAACGATAGTCGAGCCGCCGTCGCCGCGCATCGCCGAGGTGCTGGCGCTCGAGGAGCCGACGATGGCCGACCTGGGGCCCTACCTTGTCGACACGGATCCCGGGGTGCGCCGCACCGCGGTGTCGACGCTGACCGAGCACATTCCCGACGGGTATGCGCGGGCCCTGGTGGCCGCGCTGAACGACCACGACGCCGCGGTTCGGCACACCGGTGCCGACGGCATCCGCGAGCTGGTCGAGGTGCTGCCCAACCCGGAAAGCCTTCGCGTACACCTGGATTCGGTCGATCGGGTGGTGCGCGCGGCCTCGCTGTACGTGCTGGCCGCGCGCCGGGCCGGTGACGCCGCGCGCTACCGTCGCGCCCTGGGCGACGCCGATCATCGGGTGCGCATCGAGGCCGTGCGCGCGCTGGTGTCCGTCGACGATGTGGATGGGGTCGTCGCCGCCGCCGGTGACGACAACCGCGAGGTCCGGATCGCGGCGGCCGCCGGGCTGGCGACGCTAAGGGCGGCAGCGGTCCCAGCTAGCCGGGCAGTGCGGCGGCTGGTCGCCGACCCCGACCCGCTGGTCCGCGCGGCCGCACTGGCCGCGTTAAGCCAAATAGGTTGCGGCCAAGATGATTACGCTGCCATCAAGCAGGCGCTGCGGGCGCCGGCCTGGCAGGTGCGGGAAGGCGCGGCACGCGCGCTGGCCGGGACCCCGGTGGACTTCGCGGTTCCGCATCTGTGGGAGGCGCTGGGCGATGCCCACCTGGACGTGCGCAAGGCGGCGGTGCTCAGCCTGATCCGTTGGGCCGGTCAGCCCGCCGCCCGGGACGCACTGAGGCTCGCGCTCAAGGACGGCGATGCCGACGTGCGGGCCTACGCGCGCCGGGCGCTCGAATACGACGGGTAGTCAGAAAGGCTGGTTAGCGCAGAATCTTGGCGTAGAGCAGGCTGTCCTGTGGCTCGGGCCCCATGGTGGGGTAGACCGCATGCCGGGCCAGCCGCCCCTCCAAGAAGAAGCCGGCGTGCTCGAGCAGTCGTGCCGAGCGCTCGTTGTCCACACTGCAGGTGGCCCAGACGCGGTAGACCTCGCGATCGGCGTCGAGCGCGGTGAGCAACATGCCGAGCACCTCGGACATGAAACCCTTGCCCCACCAGCGTCGGCCCAGGCAGTAGCCGACCTCGACCGAGTGCTGCGCGCTGCGCCGGCAGCTGGCCAGCCCGATCACCTCGCCGCGGTGCCGCGACTCGATGACCCAGGTTTTCTCGTCCGCGCTGGCGTTGAGTTTTTCGGTGATCACCCGCCGCGTCGCGGCCACGTCGGGGTGCGGCGCCCACAGCAGATACTTGGTGACCTGCGGATCGCGGGCGACCCGCTGGAACAGCGCCCCCGCGTCGTCGAGCACGGGCGGGCGCAGCGTCAGCCGCGGCCCGCTGATGCGGTCGGGTGGGTATTCGGCCATCGCAATGTGACTTTAGAGGCCGAGGGCGCGATAGGTGTTGCGGACGAATCTCGGTTGTGCCGTGCGAAGTTTGGCCAGCGACGTGTTGCCGGCGACGGCGGTGGCCGCATCCACGGTCAGGTCCGGCAGATTTTGAATCAGGTAGAGCAGGATCAGCTCCGCGCCGGGGTCGGCCTGCCACCAGGTCCCGTAGGCGCCGGGCCAGCTGAACGTGCCGGGACCGCCCGGCCCGAAAAGTGGTGTGCTCTTTGCCGGATCGGTCACCAGCGACAGGTTCAGCCCGAAGCCGCGGCCGACCCAGTAGGGCGCGCCCAGGAAGTTGTGCCGCTTCTGTTCGTCGGTGAGCCGGTCGGTCCGCATCAGCCGGACGGACTCTTCCGAGAGCACCCGCACGCCGTCGACCGTTCCGCCGCCCAGCAGCATCCGGACGAACCGCAGGTAATCGTCGGCGCTCGACCACAATCCGCCGCCGGCATTGCAGAACGAGGGCGGCGTGATGTGCGGCGGGCCCATCACGCCGTGCCGCAGTCGGCTGTGCTCGTCGAGTGAGTACATGGTCGCCGCGCGGCGCCGCGCTTCGGGCGAGACGAAGAACCCCGTGTCGGTCATGCCGGCCGGGCCCAGAATCCGTTCGTCGAGCACTTGGTGGAAGGGCTTGCCCTCGACGCGGGAAGCGATGACGCCCAGCAGGTCGATGGAGTGGCTGTAGGTGACGCGGTCACCGGGCTGATGCACCAGTGGCAGCTTGGCCAGCTCGGAGAGCCAGGTGTCCGGGCCGTGATTGAACGGCAGCCGCATGTAGGCCTTGGAGATCGGCCCGGATACCGAGAACCCGTACGCCAGGCCGCTGGTGTGGGTGAGCAGGTCTTCGATCAGGATGGTGCGGTTCACCGGGTGCGTGCGGTCTAGCGGGCCGTGCGGATCGTCGAGCACCCGCACCTGCGCCAACTCCGGAGCCCACCGCGTGACCGGATCCTTCAGCCTCAGCTTGCCGTCGTCGACCAGGCTCATCACCGTCGCGACCGTCACCGGCTTGGTCATCGACGCGATGCGGAACAGCGTGTCGCGCTGCATCGGCAGGCCCGCGTCCACGTCGCGGTAGCCGATTTCGTTCACCTGCAGCAGTTCTCCGCGCTGCCAGACCACCGTCACCGCGCCGGCGAGCAGTCCGGCGTCGCAGACTTCGCGGATGGAGGCCGCATTGAGGTCGAGGGTCGAGCGATTCACCTGGTCAGGTTAGCGGGCCGGTGGCGGCGCCCGGTCAGCCCGCCGACGCATCGGTGCATCGAGGGTCAAGATTTCATGACGGTCTCGGTTGCGCAAAGGTACGGCAGCCCACCCGCGATGCGACGGCCGATGTCGCTCGTTCGGCTTTAGTGTCGGCGGCTATGGCCGAACTGAACAATTGCGTGAAGTGCTGGCGCACAGCGCTTCACGTAGCCGTGTCGGCACTGCTGGTTGCCATCTTCGGACTCGCCATCAGCCCGGTAGCCCATGCGGCCGCGGTGACGGCGACGTTGTCGGTGGAACATACGTGGCAGACCGGTTTCATAGCCCGCTTCGCCGTCACCAACGCGAGCATGGCGCCGCTAGCCGGTTGGAAGCTCGAATTCGACATGCCGGCGGGACAATCCGTCTTGCACACATGGAATAGCACCGTTAGCCAATCGGGCACGCATTTTGTTCTCACCCCCGCGAATTGGAATCGCGTCATTGCGCCCGGTGGTTCAGCGACGGGTGGTTTTAGAGGCGCGTTGACGGGTGCCTACTCGCCACCGGTGAATTGTCTGCTCAACGGGCAATATCCCTGCAGCTAGAGGCGGCTGCGCACCGAGCCCGACGGCTCCGAAAATGCGGCTATGGGCGCCGGCAGAGCCGCTTTCTGCCGGGGTTCGCACATATTTCTTCGATAATTCAGGCCCCCGATATGCCGGCCGCGACATATAGCCGCGGTGTGCGGTGGTGCTGCCGTATTTGCCCTGGCGCTCAGCGGAATCGATGGTGCCAGCGGTGTCGGGGTGCCGCGCACCGTTGCGGACCCGGACCCGTCGCCGACGGTAGCCCCGACGCCCTCGTCGCCCGACGACGCTTGCTGCGACACGGTCGCACCTCAATCGGGCAACTGGGACTGCAAGATCGGCCTGAACTGTGGGCCGATCCGGCCCCGCCAGTCTCCGCCGGCGAACCGCCCTCCGAGTCCTCCGCCTCCGCCGCAATAGGCGCTTGAGCGCCAGCCTGCTTGGGTGCGCTCGAGCAGCGCGCCACCGCGGAACGCGACGTGACGCTGTGAGGCGGGCACACGCCGCATGCCTCCCTCCCAGAGACTGGTGAGGCGGGTGTGACTAGCGCGGTGGGCTGCGACGGGCACCACCCATGCCTCGCGGCGTCGCACTCGAAATAAGTGGTACGCTGCCTCGCAGTCGACATCCTTTAACGATCCGTCCGGCGAGGCGGAGAAGGAGGTCAAGTTTCGTATGGGTGCTGCGGGCAACACCGGCTTGGGCAGCGATTCCCGGGAGTTGATGTCGGCGGCCGATGTGGGCCGCACCATTTCCCGCATTGCACATCAGATCATCGAAAAGACCGCGCTGGACGGTCCGGACGCACCACGGGTGGTGCTGCTGGGCATCCCGACCCGCGGTGTCATCCTGGCCAAGCGGCTGGCCGCCAACATCGGCGAATACAGCGGGGTCGAGGTCGGCCATGGCGCCCTGGACATCACGCTCTACCGCGACGACCTGATGCAGAAGCCGCCGCGGCCGCTGGAGGCCACCTCGATTCCGGCCGGCGGCATCGACGACGCCCTGGTGATCCTGGTCGACGACGTCTTGTACTCCGGCCGGTCGGTGCGTTCCGCGCTGGACGCGCTGCGCGACGTGGGCCGGCCGCGGGTGGTGCAGCTGGCGGTGCTGGTCGACCGCGGCCATCGCGAACTGCCGCTGCGCGCCGACTACGTCGGCAAGAACGTCCCCACCTCACGCGGCGAGAGCGTGCACGTGCTGCTGCGCGAGACCGACGGCGACGACGGGGTGGTGATCTCCCGATGACGCGCCATCTGCTGGCCGCCGGCGACCTGAGCCGCGACGACGCCACCGCCATCCTCGACGACGCCGACCGGTTCGCGCAGGCGCTGGTGGGCCGCGAGATCAAGAAGCTGCCGACGCTGCGCGGGCGCACCATCGTCACGATGTTCTACGAGAATTCGACCCGCACCCGGGTGTCCTTCGAGGTGGCCGGCAAGTGGATGAGCGCCGACGTGATCAATGTCAGCGCCTCCGGATCGTCGGTGGGCAAGGGGGAGTCGCTGCGCGACACCGCGTTCACGCTGCGCGCCGCCGGCGCCGACGCGCTGATCATCCGGCACCCGGCCTCCGGCGCCGCGCACCTGCTCGCCGAGTGGACTTCGGGCGGGAACGCCGCCCGAGAGGATCCAGGGCCGTCGGTGATCAACGCCGGCGACGGTACCCACGAACACCCGACCCAGGCGCTGCTGGACGCGCTCACCATTCGCCAGCGCCTCGGCGGCGTAGAAGGCCGTCGCATTGTGATCGTCGGCGACATCCTGCACAGCCGGGTCGCCCGCTCCAACGTGATGCTGTTGCACACACTGGGCGCCGAGGTGGTGCTGGTCGCGCCGCCGACGCTGCTGCCGGTCGGCGTGGAGGGCTGGCCGGTCACCGTGTCGAACGACTTCGACGCCGAGCTGCCCGCCGCCGACGCGGTGTTGATGCTGCGGGTGCAGGCCGAGCGGATGAACGGCGCCTTCTTCCCGTCGGTACGCGAATACTCGTCGCTGTACGGGCTTTCCGATCGTCGCCAGGCGATGCTGCCCGGCCACGCCGTGGTGCTGCACCCGGGGCCGATGCTGCGTGGAATGGAGATTGCATCGTCGGTGGCCGACTCGTCGCAATCGGCTGTGCTGCAACAGGTTTCCAACGGTGTGCACGTGCGGATGGCGGTGTTGTTCCATGTGCTGGTTGGCACCGAACTGGCCGGGGAAGAGGGTGCGGCGTGAGCGTGCTGCTGCGCGGGGTTCGGTTGTACGGCGAGGGCGATCGCGTCGACGTGCTGGTCGACAGCCCCGGTTTTGAAGGCCAGATCGCCGACATCGGCGCCGGCCTCGACTTTCCCGACACGGCGGACGTGATCGATGCCACCGATCACGTCCTGCTTCCCGGCCTGGTGGACTTACACACCCATCTGCGCGAACCGGGGCGCGAATACGCCGAGGACATCGAAACCGGGTCGGCCGCAGCGGCTTTGGGTGGCTACACCGCGGTGTTCGCAATGGCCAATACCAACCCGGTCGCCGACAGTCCGGTGGTCACCGACCACGTCTGGCATCGCGGCCAGCAGGTCGGCCTGGTCGACGTGCACCCGGTGGGCGCCGTCACCGTCGGGTTAGCCGGTAAGGAGCTCACCGAGATGGGCATGATGGCGGCCGGGGCGGCGCAGGTGCGGATGTTCTCCGACGACGGCATCTGCGTGCACGACCCGCTGGTGATGCGCCGCGCGCTGGAATACGCCACCGGGTTGGACGTGCTCATCGCCCAGCACGCCGAGGAACCCCGGCTGACCGTCGGCGCCGTCGCCCACGAAGGGCCCACCGCCGCTCGGCTGGGCCTGGCGGGATGGCCCCGGGCGGCCGAGGAATCGATCGTCGCCCGCGACGCGCTGCTGGCCCGCGACGCCGGCGCCCGGGTGCACATCTGCCACGCTTCCACGGCGGGCACCGTCGAGATCGTGAAATGGGCCAAGAAGCAGGGAATCTCGATCACCGCCGAGGTCACGCCGCACCACCTGATGCTCGATGACAGCAGGCTGGCCAATTATGACGGACAAAACCGCGTCAACCCGCCGCTGCGCGAAGCGGCCGACGCGGTGGCGCTGCGCCAGGCGCTGGCCGACGGCGTCATCGACTGTGTGGCCACCGATCACGCCCCGCACGCCGAGCACGAGAAGTGCGTGGAGTTCTCCGCGGCGCGTCCCGGCATGCTGGGCCTGCAGACCGCGCTGTCGATCGTGGTGCAGACCATGGTCATCCCGGGCCTGTTGACCTGGCGGGACGCCGCCCGGGTGATGAGCGAAAATCCCGCCCGCATCGCGCGCCTGCCCGATCATGGGCGGCCGCTGGAAGCGGGGGAGCCGGCCAACCTCACGGTGGTGGACCCGACGGCCTCCTGGACCGTCGCCGGGTCGGACCTGGCCAGCCGGTCGGCCAACACGCCCTACGAGGCGATGACACTGCCCGCCACCGTGACCGCCACGCTGCTGCGCGGCAAGGTCACCGCCCGAGACGGGAAGTGCCCGGCATGAATTCGGGCACGCTGGTGGGATCGCTGATCTTCGCGGCCGTGGTGGTCGTGGTGATCACGGTGGTGATCCAACTGATGATGCGCGGCTGGCGGCGGAAATCCCAACGGCAGGCGGAGCTGATCGGCGAGTTGCCCGGCATGCCCGACCGGGTAGGCGCGGCGATCATCACCACCCGCGGCCACTATTGCGGCTCGATGATGGCGCCGGGTTGGAACGAGCGGATCGCGGCCGGCGATCTGGGTTTCCGTTGCAAAGCGGCGCTGACCCGCTATGCCGCGGGAATCATGATGGAGCGCTTACGGGCTCAACCGATTTGGATTCCACAAGACTCGATCACCGCTATCCGTATGGAGCGCCGTATGGGAGGTAGGGCCGCGGCCCGGGTTGGGATATTGGCAATACGGTGGCGGCTGCCATCGGGAGTCGAGATCGACACCGGCTTCCGGGCGAACCACCGCGACGACTACGGCGAGTGGCTGGAGTCCCAGCAGGAGGGAGCCGCGTGAGCAAAGCATTGTTGGTACTCGAGGACGGCCGCGTCTTCACCGGCACGCCGTTCGGCGAGATTGGCCAAACACTGGGCGAGGCCGTGTTTTCCACCGGCATGTCCGGCTATCAGGAGACGCTGACCGACCCCAGTTACCACCGGCAGATCGTGGTGGCCACCGCGCCGCAGATCGGCAACACCGGCTGGAACGGCGAGGACGCCGAGAGCCGCGGCGACAAGATCTGGGTCGCCGGCTACGCGGTGCGCGATCCGTCGCCGCGCCCGTCCAACTGGCGGGCCACCGGAACCCTGGAGGACGAACTGGTCCGCCAGCACATCGTGGGGATCGCCGGCATCGACACCCGCGCGGTGGTGCGGCATCTGCGCACCCGCGGCTCGATGAAGGCGGGCGTGTTCTCCGGTGACGCGCTCGCGGATGCGGACGAACTGCTGCAGCGGGTGCGGGGACAGCAGTCGATGCTGGGCGCCGACCTGGCCGGCGAGGTCAGCACGCCGGACACCTACATCGTGGAACCGGAAGGCTCACCGCGATTTACGGTGGCCGCGCTGGACCTGGGCATCAAGACCAACACGCCGCGCAACTTCGCCCGGCGCGGCGTCCGCACCCACGTGCTGGCATCGTCGACGACCTACGAGCAGATCGCCGACATCAATCCCGACGGGGTGTTCCTGTCCAACGGCCCCGGCGACCCCGCCACCGCCGATCACATCGTCGCGGTCACCCGCGAGGTGCTGGGCGCCGGAATCCCATTGTTCGGCATCTGTTTCGGCAACCAGATCCTGGGCCGGGCGCTGGGACTGTCCACCTACAAGATGGTGTTCGGTCACCGCGGCATCAACATCCCGGTGATCGACCACGCCACCGGTCGGGTGGCCGTCACCGCCCAAAACCACGGCTTTGCACTCGAGGGGGAGGCCGGCCAATCCTTCGACACGCCGTTCGGTGCGGCGGTGGTCAGCCACACCTGTGCCAACGACGGAGTCGTCGAAGGCGTGAAACTCGGCGACGGGCAGGCCTTCTCGGTCCAGTACCACCCGGAGGCCGCGGCCGGCCCGCACGATGCGGAGTACTTGTTCGACCAATTCATCGATTTGATGGCGGCCCCAAACCGCGGAAGGGGGCGGTAGTGCCGCGTCGTACCGACTTGCAGCACGTGCTGGTGATCGGCTCGGGCCCGATCGTGATCGGTCAGGCCTGCGAGTTCGACTACTCCGGGACCCAGGCCTGCCGGGTACTGCGCGCGGAGGGGTTGCAGGTCAGCCTGGTCAACTCCAACCCGGCCACCATCATGACCGACCCGGAGTACGCCGACCACACCTACGTCGAGCCGATCACCGCCGCCTTCGTGGAGAAGGTGATCGCCCAGCAGGCCGAGCGCGGCAACAAGATCGACGCGCTGCTGGCCACCCTGGGCGGGCAGACGGCGTTGAACACCGCGGTCGCGCTGTATGAGAACGGCGCGCTGGAGCGCCACGGCGTCGAGCTCATCGGCGCCGACTTCGACGCCATCCAGCGCGGCGAGGACCGCCAGATGTTCAAGGACATCGTCGCCAAGGTGGGCGGCGAATCCGCCCGCAGCCGAGTGTGTTTCACCATGGAAGAGGTCCGCGAGACGGTCGAGGAGCTCGGTCTGCCGGTCGTGGTGCGGCCCAGCTTCACCATGGGCGGCCTGGGTTCGGGGATGGCGCGATCGGTCGAGGAGGTCGACCGGATGGCCGGCGCCGGGCTGGCCGAAAGCCCGAGCGCCAACGTGCTGATCGAGGAATCGATCTACGGCTGGAAGGAATTCGAGCTCGAGCTGATGCGCGACGGCAACGACAACGTCGTCGTGGTGTGCTCGATCGAGAACTTCGACCCGATGGGCGTGCACACCGGTGACTCGGTCACCGTCGCGCCCGCCATGACGCTGACCGACCGCGAATACCAGCGGATGCGAGACCTGGGCATCGCGATCCTGCGCGAGGTCGGGGTGGACACCGGCGGCTGCAACATCCAGTTCGCGATCAACCCTGCCGACGGCCGGCTGATCGTCATCGAGATGAACCCCCGGGTGTCGCGGTCGAGCGCGCTGGCGTCCAAGGCCACCGGCTTTCCCATCGCCAAGATCGCCGCCAAGCTGGCCATCGGGTACACGCTCGACGAGATCGTCAACGACATCACCAAGGAGACCCCGGCCTGCTTCGAGCCCACCCTGGACTACGTGGTGGTCAAGGCGCCGCGGTTCGCGTTCGAGAAGTTCCCGGGCGCCGATCCCACGCTGACCACCACCATGAAATCCGTCGGCGAGGCAATGTCGCTGGGCCGCAACTTTATTGAGGCGCTCGGCAAGGTGATGCGCTCGCTGGAGACCGGCCGCGCCGGTTTCTGGACCAAGCCCGACCCCGACGGTGACGTCGCCGACGTGCTGACCCGGCTGCGGACGCCGACCGAGGGCCGGCTCTACGACATCGAACTGGCGCTGCGGCAGGGCGCGTCGGTCGAGCGGGTCGCCGAGGTTAGCGGGGTGGACCCGTGGTTCGTCGCGCAGATCGGCCAGCTGATCGAGCTGCGCGCCGAGCTGATCGCCGCCCCGGTGCTCGACGCCGACCTGTTGCGCCGCGGCAAGCACAGCGGGTTATCGGATCGCCAGATCGCCGCGCTGCGGCCCGAATTGGCCGGCGAGAACGGGGTGCGGTCGCTGCGCGAGCGCCTCGGTGTGCACCCGGTGTACAAAACCGTCGACACCTGCGCGGCCGAGTTCGAGGCCAAGACGCCATATCACTACAGCAGCTACGAGCTGGACCCGGCCGCCGAGACCGAGGTGGCGCCGCAGACCGAGAAGCCCAAGGTGCTGATTCTGGGGTCGGGGCCCAACCGCATCGGGCAGGGCATCGAGTTCGACTACAGCTGCGTGCATGCGGCGACGACATTGAGCCAGGCGGGCTTTGAGACCATCATGGTCAACTGCAATCCGGAGACGGTGTCCACCGACTACGACACCGCGGACCGCCTGTATTTCGAGCCGCTGACCTTCGAAGACGTTCTCGAGGTGTTCCGTGCCGAGCAGCAGTCGGCGGGCGACGGCCCCGGTGTGGCGGGGGTGATCGTGCAACTCGGCGGCCAGACGCCACTCGGGCTGGCGCAGCGCCTGGCCGACGCGGGCGTACCGATCGTCGGCACTCCGCCGGAGGCCATCGACCTGGCCGAGGACCGCGGCGCCTTCGGCGACGTGCTCACCGCGGCCGGCCTGCCGGCCCCGAAGTACGGCACCGCAACCACTTTCGCCCAGGCCAGGCGGATCGCCGAGGACATCGGATACCCGGTGCTGGTGCGGCCGTCCTACGTGCTGGGCGGACGGGGCATGGAGATCGTCTACGACGAGGAGACGCTGCGGGGCTACATCACCCGCGCCACCGAGCTCTCACCCGAGCACCCGGTGCTCGTCGACCGCTTCCTGGAGGACGCGGTGGAGATCGACGTCGACGCGCTGTGCGACGGCACCGAGGTGTACATCGGCGGCATCATGGAGCACATCGAGGAGGCCGGCATCCACTCCGGCGATTCGGCGTGCGCGCTGCCGCCGGTGACGCTGGGCCGCAGCGACATCGAGAAGGTGCGCCGCGCGACCGAGGCCATCGCCCACGGGATCGGCGTGGTGGGACTGCTCAACGTGCAGTACGCGCTCAAGGACGATGTGCTCTACGTCCTGGAGGCCAACCCGCGGGCCAGCCGCACGGTGCCGTTCGTGTCGAAGGCCACCGCGATCCCGCTCGCCAAGGCGTGCGCCCGGATCATGCTGGGCGCCAACATTTCTCAGCTTCGCGAGGAGGGGATGCTGGCGGCGTCCGGCGACGGGGCCCACGCGGCGCAGGACGCCCCGATCGCGGTCAAGGAGGCCGTGCTGCCCTTCCACCGTTTCCGCCGCGCCGACGGGGCCGCCATCGACTCGCTGCTGGGCCCGGAGATGAAATCCACCGGCGAGGTGATGGGAATCGATCGGGACTTCGGCAGCGCCTTCGCCAAGAGCCAGACGGCCGCCTACGGCTCGCTGCCGGCCCAGGGCACCATCTTCGTCTCGGTGGCCAACCGGGACAAGCGCTCGCTGGTCTTCCCGGTCAAGCGGCTGGCCGATCTGGGTTTCCGCGTTCTCGCCACCGAGGGGACGGCGGAGATGTTGCGCCGCAACGGAATCCCTTGCGATGAGGTGCGCAAGCATTTCGAAGATCCGCAGCCGGGCCGCCCCGCGACCTCGGCGGTGGACGCGATCAAGGCCGGCGAGGTCGACATGGTGATCAACACGCCCTACGGCAACTCCGGGCCGCGCATCGACGGCTACGAAATCCGTTCGGCCGCAGTCTCGGTCAACATCCCCTGCGTCACCACCGTGCAGGGCGCCTCGGCCGCGGTCCAGGGCATCGAGGCCGGCATCCGCGGCGACATCGGCGTGCGCAGCCTGCAGGAACTGCACAGCCAGATGTCGGACAAAGGCGCGCGGTGACCGGGTTCGGCGTCCGGCTGGCGGACGCGAAAGCGCAACGCGGGCCGCTGTGCGTGGGCATCGACCCACATCCCGAGCTGCTGCGCGCCTGGGATCTGCCCACCACCGCCGACGGCCTGGCCGCGTTCTGCGACATCTGCATCGAGGCATTTTCCGGATTCGCCGTCGTCAAACCCCAAGTGGCGTTCTTCGAGGCCTACGGCGCCGCGGGATTCGCGGTGCTGGAACGCACCATCGCGGCCCTGCGATCGGCCGGGGTGCTGGTGCTGGCCGACGCGAAACGCGGCGACATCGGGACGACGATGGCGGCCTATGCGGCCGCCTGGGCGGGTGATTCGCCGCTGGCCGCCGATGCCGTGACGGCCACCCCCTACCTGGGCTTCGGCTCGCTGCGGCCGCTGCTGGAAGCCGCCGCGGCGCACGACCGCGGGGTGTTCGTGCTGGCGGCCACCTCCAATCCCGAGGGCGCGACCGTGCAGCGTGCCGCCTTCGACGGCCGCACGGTGGCCCAGCTGGTCGTCGACCAGGCGGCGGTGGTGAACAAGTCCTTCACGCCGTCCGGGCCCGGCTACGTCGGCGTGGTGGTCGGCGCGACGGTGCTCGAGGCGCCCGACCTCAGTGCGCTGGGCGGACCGGTGCTGGTGCCTGGCCTGGGCGTGCAGGGCGGTCGGCCCGAGGCGCTCGCCGGGCTGGGCGGCGCGGATCCCGGGCAGCTGTTGCCCGCGGTGGCCCGCGAGGTGCTGCGGGCGGGACCGGGTGTGGCGGAGCTGCGTGCGGCCGCCGATCGCATGCTGGACGCGGTCGCCTATCTCGGCGCGCTGTAGACGGCTAGTCCGACGCCACTGCCGTGCTGGGCCGCGCGGTTTCGACGATGACGGTCGTGGCCTTGACGACGGCCACCGCGACGCTTCCCGGACGCAAATGCAATTCCTCGGCGGCCTCGGTGCTCATCAGCGACACGACGGTGAACGGACCGCACTGCATCTCCACCTGGGTCATCACCTTGTCGCTGACCACCGACGTGACCAGCCCGACGAAGCGGTTGCGGGCCGAGCTGCCGATGCTGAGCGGGTCCGCCGGCGGGGCGGGCGCATTCGTGCGGGAGAAGTGGGCGAGGTCCTCGCTGGCGATCACCTTGCGGCCGGCGGCGTCATGGCTGACCGCCAATGTGCCCTGGTTGATCCAGCGCCGCACGGTGTCGTCGCTGACGCCGAGCAGCTCAGCCGCCTGGCGAATTCGCAGGTTGGACACCGCTCGATCGTATCGGATTTCGGGGTGCCGATTAGCTGAAATGGGACCGGGCGCCGCCTTCATCCCGCACCTACGGAAACAAAACTGGGATTAGTCCGCGGGTGCGGAAACCGAGTCTTATTTCTCCCGGATGCCGCGGAGGCGGGCGCCCGCGATCACTCGCGCGCGTCCGGCGCGGCGGCGCACCCCCCGGCGGTCAACGACGCTGCGGCCCTTGAAGGTTGGTGAAACCGCAGGGTGGGCTGGGGAGAGTGGAGTCTGGTGACGTCGAACGTGGTTCGGTCGCGGCGCCGGCTCGAACGCCCCGCCGCCGACCGGGACTCCGACGCCGGTCGGGCCGGCGCCGCCGCCGACGGATCGGCCGGGATGGGGCGGCGGGTCGTCGGTTGCTGGTCGATCGTGACCTGGGGCGGCGCCTGAGCGCCGCGGACGGCGACTCGGCGGCACAGGTGGTCACGGTCCGGGGCGCCTGAATACCGGGCCCGGAAGACCCCCGGCGCCCATGAGACCGGTGCGTCGGGCCGAACGGCGGCGATGGCCTGGCGTTTGACCGGCGACGCGACACGCGCGACACGCCGCAACAAATCCGTGATCCCTCACACCGAGCGTGACGGCGGCCCGGCGACGAGCTTCCGGGCTGGCCGGCCGCGCCGCCCTCCACCGCCATCGAACGCTAAAGCCGCAGGTAGATGGCTCAGTTACGCGTCGAAACCGAGCCGGTGGCGGCGGCCGGCCCGCGCCGAACGCGGCCGCCGTCGACGCCGCGTGAAGCGCCGCTTCGGCCGGCCACACTCCGGTCCATGCTGGGAGTTTGCCCCCTGAAGCAGGGGGTCGGGTTAGATTTCGTCAGAAGGCCTGAGTACGGTCGTCTCCGCTGGCAGAAGTACCGGCGAGACAAAATGAGATCGATTGAAATTGATTGATCAGATACGGAGGAATCGTGGCCCTTCCCCAGTTGACCGACGAGCAGCGCGCGGCCGCGTTGGAGAAGGCTGCTGCCGCACGTCGAGCGCGAGCAGAGCTCAAGGACCGCCTGAAGCGTGGCGGCACCAACCTCACCCAGGTGCTCAAGGACGCCGAGACCGACGAAGTCCTGGGCAAGATGAAGGTTTCCGCGCTTCTCGAGGCGTTGCCCAAGGTGGGCAAGGTCAAGGCGCAGGAAATCATGACTGAGTTGGAGATCGCCCCCACCCGCCGTCTGCGCGGCCTCGGCGATCGTCAGCGCAAAGCCCTGCTGGAAAAGTTCGGCTCCTAACCCGACCGCCGACGATGCAGGCCGAACGGCCTGAGGAGAAGGCGGGCGAGCGGACCCAAGCCGTGGGCGCACCGGCCCAGGAGCGCCTGTGAGCGCCGGCGGGGGACCGGACGTCCAGCACGGCACACGTCCTGAACCGTCAGGTCCCGGACGTGTGGTTGTGCTGTCCGGTCCCTCCGCGGTCGGCAAGTCAACCGTGGTCCGGTGCCTGCGCGAGCGGGTCCCGAACCTGCATTTCAGCGTGTCGGCCACGACGCGGGCGCCGCGGCCCGGCGAGGTCGACGGCGTCGATTACCACTTCGTCAGCCCCGCCCGCTTCCAGCAGCTCATCGACGAGGGCGCGCTGCTGGAGTGGGCCGAAATTCACGCGGGGCTGCACCGATCGGGCACCCTGGCCGAGCCGGTCCGGGCCGCCACAGCCCGCGGACTCCCCGTGCTGATCGAGGTTGACCTGGCCGGGGCCAGGGCGGTCAAGAGGGCGATGCCCGAGGCCTTGGCGGTCTTTCTGGCGCCGCCCAGCTGGGAGGACCTCAAGGCCAGGCTCATCGGGCGCGGCACCGAAACCCCGGAGGCCATGGAGCGGCGTCTGGAGACCGCACGCGTCGAAATGGCGGCCCAAAATGACTTCGACCGGGTGGTCGTGAACAGTCAATTGGAGTCGGCGTGCTCCGAATTGGTATCCTTGCTGGTGGGAAAAGCGCCGGGCCGGCACGACCCGTCTGGCCAGACCAGAAACCGGACCACATCCCAGCAAGATTGAACACCGAATTTCACCATTTTTTTCAGTGGTGACCAGCCGCTCCAATCCGCCAGGAGATTGACCTACGTGAGTATTCCGCAGTCCGACGCGGCCTTGGCCGCCGTCCCCGACCGGTTCGACCCGTCCGCCGGGGGACCGGCCGCCTACGACACCCCGCTGGGCATCACCAACCCGCCCATCGACGAGCTGCTGGACCGCGTCTCGAGCAAGTACGCCCTGGTGATCTATGCCGCCAAGCGGGCCCGTCAAATCAACGACTACTACAACCAACTCGGCGAGGGCATCCTCGAATACGTGGGTCCGCTGGTCGAGCCGGGGCTGCAGGAAAAGCCGCTGTCGATCGCGATGCGCGAGATCCACAGCGACCTGCTCGAGCACACCGAGGGCGAGTAACCGGGCCGGGCCGGGCGCGCTGTGGAGGACCGTAATCGGGCCGCGAAAAGGGTCATCGTCGGCGTCTCCGGCGGTATCGCCGCCTACAAGGCGTGCACCGTCGTTCGTCAGCTCGCCGAGGCCGGCCATTCCGTCCGCGTCATCCCCACCGAGTCCGCGCTGCGCTTCGTCGGGGCCGCTACGTTCGAGGCGCTCTCCGGCCAGCCCGTGCGCACCGGCGTCTTCGACGACGTGCCGGAGGTTCCGCACGTCCAGCTCGGTAAGGAGGCCGACCTGGTCGTGGTGGCGCCGGCGACGGCGGACCTGCTGGCCCGGGCGGTACACGGCCGCGCCGACGACCTGCTGACCGCCACCCTGCTCACCGCGCGATGTCCGGTGCTGTTCGCGCCGGCGATGCACACCGAGATGTGGTTGCACCCGGCCACCGTGGACAACGTGGCCACGCTGCGCCGCCGCGGAGCGATAGTGCTCGAGCCCGCCGCCGGGCGCCTCACCGGCACGGACAGCGGATCGGGCCGGCTGCCCGAAGCCGAGGAGATCACCACCCTGGCCCACCTGCTGCTGGAGCGCCACGACGCGCTTCCCTACGACCTCGCCGGTTGCCGGGTGCTGGTCACCGCCGGGGGCACCCGTGAACCGGTCGACCCGGTGCGCTTCATCGGCAACCGCAGCTCCGGCAAGCAGGGCTATGCGGTGGCCCGGGTGGCCGCCCAGCGCGGCGCCGAGGTCACTCTGATCGCCGGGCATACCGCCGGGCTGATCGACCCGGCCGGCGTCGAGGTGGTCCACGTCAGCTCGGCCGAGCAACTGGGCGACGCCGTGGCCAAGCACGCATCCGAGGCGGACGTGCTGGTGATGGCCGCCGCGGTCGCCGACTTCCGGCCCGCCCGGGTCGCGGCCGCCAAGATCAAAAAGGGCCCCAATGACCAAGAGGGACTGCCCACGATCGAGCTGGTCCGCAACGACGACGTGCTGGCCGGTGCGGTGCGTGCGCGCGCCCACGGCGAGCTGCCGAACCTGCGCGCCATCGTGGGATTCGCCGCCGAGACCGGGGATGACAACGGGGACGTGCTGTTTCACGCCCGGGCGAAGCTGCGCAACAAGGGCTGCGACCTGTTGGTCGTCAACGCGGTGGGCGACGGCCGGGCCTTCGAGGTGGACAACAACGACGGCTGGCTGCTGGCGGCCGACGGTACCGAGTCGGCGCTGCAGCACGGCTCCAAGACATTGATGGCCAGTCGTATCGTGGATGCGATCGCCGCATTCCTGCACGGCGGCGCGTAATACGGTTCGGTTTTCCTGTGGCGCCAGGCCAGGTGCTGGCCGGCCCGATACCAACCGATATAATTCGGTTAACTAACTATTTGGAAGGGTAGAGATTGTGAGCGAAAAGGGTCGCCTGTTTACCAGTGAGTCGGTGACTGAGGGACATCCCGACAAGATCTGTGACGCGATCAGCGACTCGGTCCTCGACGCCCTGCTGGCGCAGGACCCCCGCTCACGTGTCGCGGTCGAGACGCTGGTCACCACCGGACAGGTGCATGTGGTGGGTGAGGTGACGACGACGGCCAAAGAGGCGTTCGCCGACATCACCAACACGGTTCGCGAGCGCATCCTCGAGATCGGCTACGACTCGTCCGAGAAAGGGTTCGACGGCGAGACCTGCGGCGTGAACATCGGCATCGGCCGTCAGTCGCCCGACATCGCCCAGGGCGTGGACACCGCACACGAGACGCGTGTCGAGGGCGCCGCCGACCCGCTGGACCTGCAGGGCGCCGGCGACCAGGGCCTGATGTTCGGCTACGCGATCAACGACACCCCCGAGCGGATGCCGCTGCCGATCGCGCTGGCGCACCGGCTGTCGCGGAAGCTGACCGAGGTCCGCAAGAACGGCACGCTGCCCTACCTGCGGCCGGACGGCAAGACGCAGGTCACCATCGAGTACGAGGACGACGTGCCCGTCCGGCTGGACACCGTGGTGGTCTCCACCCAGCACGCCGACGGCATCGACCTGGAAAAGACGCTGGATCCCGACATCCGCCAGCACGTGCTCAAGACCGTGCTCGACGAGCTGGCGCACGACACCCTGGACTCGTCGGCGACGCGGGTGCTGGTCAACCCGACCGGCAAGTTCGTCCTCGGCGGCCCGATGGGCGACGCCGGTTTGACCGGCCGCAAGATCATCGTCGACACCTACGGCGGCTGGGCGCGGCACGGCGGCGGCGCCTTCTCCGGAAAGGATCCGTCCAAGGTGGACCGGTCGGCGGCCTACGCAATGCGCTGGGTGGCCAAGAACATCGTCGCCGCCGGGCTGGCGGAGCGGGTCGAAGTGCAGGTGGCCTACGCCATCGGCAAGGCCGCCCCGGTCGGGCTGTTCATCGAGACGTTCGGCACCGCGACGGTCGACCCGGTCAAGATCGAGAAGATCGTCCCGGAGGTGTTCGATTTGCGGCCCGGCGCGATCATCCGCGACCTGGACCTGCTGCGCCCGATCTACGCGCAGACCGCCGCCTACGGGCACTTCGGCCGCACCGACATCGAACTGCCCTGGGAGCAGCTCAACAAGGTCGACGACCTCAAGCGCGCGATCTAGGGCCCGTCGGGCGCTAGCCGGTGAACCGGTAGTCGTCCAGATCGAACCGGCGGCTGCGCCAGTACACCTCCGGGGTGGTGCCCGGACGCAGCGGCACGTCGCCGTTCTTGTCGAAGTAGTAGCTGTTGGCCAGCCGGCAGCTGTCCTGCCAGAAGATCTGCCGGTGCCGTCGGCGCATCATCTCGGCGAAGTAGCGATCGTTGGCTTCCTCGCTCACCTCGACGCGGGTCGCGCCGACGCGCTCGGCGCGTTTGAGGCACCGCACGATGTGATGGGTCTGCGCCTCGATGAGCGCGAAATATGAAGAGCCGACGTAACCGTACGGACCGAACACGGTGAAGAGGTTGGGAAAGCCCGGCACGGTCACGCCTTCGTAGGCCTGCAGCCGGTGCTCATCCCAGAATCGGCTCAACGACTTTCCGCCGCTTCCGGTCACCGCGAACGTGGGCACGTTGTCGGGGTCCATCACCTTGAAGCCGGTCGCCAGGATCAGTACGTCGATCTCGTGGTTCTCGCCGTCGGTGGTGGCCACCGCGTCGGGCGTGATCTTGTCGATCGGTTCGGTGACCAGCCGCACGTTGTCGCGGTTGAACGTGGCGAGGTAGCCGTTGTGGAAACCGGGGCGTTTGCAACCCACCGCGTACTTCGGGGTCAGCTGCTCGCGCACGGCCGGATCCTGAACCTGTTGCCGCAGATAGGATTTCCCCAGCGAGGCCATCCTCTTGGCCAGCGGGATGACCGTGAAATAGTGCGCCGAGATGGGGAAGGTGAGTTCCACGTAGGCCTGGCTGAGCAGGCGCTGCAGGAACTTGCCGCCGGGGATTCGCATCGCCCAGCGTGCGGCCGCGGGCAACGGAACGTCGAACTTCGGGAAACACCAGATTGGTGTGCGCTGAAATACGGTGAGCTGGTTGACGATCGGCGCGATTTCGGGAATCACCTGCACGGCCGAGGCGCCGGTGCCGATCACCGCGACGCGCTTGCCGCGCAAATCCTGGCTGTGATCCCACCGCGCGGTGTGCATGGTGATGCCGCCGAACGAGTCCACGCCGTCGATGTCGGGCAGGTTCGGCACCGTCAATACGCCGCAGGCGCTGATCACAAACCTGGCGGTGACTTCTCCGCCGGGGTCGGTCTGCAACCGCCACAGGCCGTGCTCGTCGTCGAACTCGGCGCTCTGCACCTTGGTGTTGAACCGGATCCGGGACCGGATGCCGTATTTGTCGGCACAGTGTTCGGCATAGGCCTTGAGCTCGCGGCCCGGCGCGTAGGTGCGCGACCAGTGCCGGCTCTGCTCGAAGGAGAACTGGTAGGAGAATGACGGAATGTCCACGGCGATACCGGGATACGTGTTCCAGTGCCAGGTGCCGCCGACCCCGTCGCCGGCTTCGATCACCCGGTAGTCGGGCAGCCCGGCCCGGTCCAGGTTGATGGCCGCGCCGATGCCGGAGAATCCGGCGCCGATGATAAGCGTGTGATAGTCGGGGGTTTCGTCTTCGTGGGGGACCATCGTTGCCTGCCTAGGGGTGCAGCGCCTTGTTGAGCGCCGCCAGGCCGCGCTCGGCGGCCTCGGCGGCGGCGGGTATCGCCAGGGCGAAACTGACGTACCCGTGCACCAGGGTGGGCTCGTTGCTCAGCTCGACCGGCACGCCCGCGGCGGCCAGCAGCTCGGCGTAACGGGCCCCGTCATCGCGCAGCGGATCGTGTTCGGCGGTCCCGATGTAGGCCGGCGCCAGCCCGGACAGGTCCGCGGCGTTTGCCGGAGCCATGGTGGTGGGCAGCGCGGTCGGGTCGGTGATGTCGAGGTCGGGGACGTACCAGGACAGAAAGGCGTCGATCACTTCACGGTTCAGAATCGGCGCCGCGGCGTTGTCGGTGTAGGACGGCAGGGACAGATCCGCGGTGACCGTCGGGTACCACAGCAACTGGAAGCGCAGTGCGGGCCCGTCGTTCTCGCGGGCCAACAGCGCCGTCACCGCGGCGAGATTGCCGCCCGCCGAGTCACCGGCCACGGCGATGTTGCCGGGGTCGCCGCCGAGCTCGGCCGCGTTCTCGGCGACCCATTGCAACGCCGCCCAGCAGTCGTCCACCGCCGCTGGGAACGGATGCTCGGGGGCCAGCCGGTAACCGACCGACACCACGATGGCCTCGGCGCCCACGGCGTGCGCGCGGGCGACCGGGTCGTGGGTGTCCAGGTCGCCCAGGCAGAACCCGCCGCCGTGGTAGAAGACGACCACGGGCAGCGGGGCGAGCTCGCTGTCGGGCCAGTAGATGCGCACCGGGATGTCGGTCCGTTCGCCGTGGGCGACCGTGCGGTCCTCGATCCGCAGCTCCGGCAGCATCTTCGGCGGCACCTTGAGCAGCCGGAGCCGCGAGCGCGCGACCTCGACGCCGTCGGCCTCGCGGAACGTCATCGGAAAGACGTCGAGCAGCGCCTTGAACGTCGGATCGATCCCCGGGCGGGCGATGGTCGGCTCGCTCATGTGTTAAACGTACGCTGCGGGGTCACCGGTGCAGGGCGGTTCGCAATGCCGTCAGTCCGCCCTCGAGCGCCGCGGTGGCCGCGGGCACCACACCCGCATACCCCAGGTAGCCGTGCACCAGCGTCTCGGCGTTGTGCACCCGGGCGGCGACGCCGGCGGCCGCCAGCAATTCGCCATACCGGATGCCGTCGTCGCGCAGCGGGTCGTACCCGGCGACGGCGATGTAGGCCGGCGCCAGGTTGCTCAGGTCCGTCGCCCGCCCCGGGGCCATGTCCGACGGCGGATCGGACATGTCGACTTCGCCCGCGTACCAACGGGAGAACTCCGCGACGGCCTTGACGTCGAGGATGGGCGCTGTGGCGTTCTCGGTGAACGACGGCAGCGATGCGTCCCACATGGTCGACGGATACCACAACAGCTGGAACACGATCGGCGGACCGGCGTTGTCCCGCGCCCGCTGCGCCACCGCGGCGGAGATGGTGCCGCCGGCCGAATCCCCGGCGACCGCGATCCGGCCCGGGTCGCCGTGCAACTCGGCGGCGTTCTCGACGACCCAAAGCGTTGCGGCCCAAGCGTCTTCGACGGCGGCGGGGTAGGGGTGCTCGGGGGCCAGCCGGTAATCGACGGACACCACGATCGCGTCGGCGCCGACCGCGTGCTGACGGGCCGTGCCGTCGTGGGTGTCGAGGTCGCCGATGACGAAGCCGCCACCGTGGAAATACAGCACGACCGGCGCCGCGGCGCCCTCCGGATGGCCGTCGGAATGCGCTGGTGGCCAATAGATCCGGACCGCGATGGAGCCGGCGGGGCCGGGGATCGTGCGCTCCTCGACCCGCAGTTCGGGATGCACCGGCCGGCGCGGCAGGTCGCGGAACCGCTGCCGCGCCGCGTCGACTCCGTCCTCAGTGGATAGCCGGAAGGGAACCGCATCCAGTACCTTCTGCAGAATGGGGTCGATAGCGGGTTTCTCGTCGGCTGTGTTATCCAAGCTGGGCATGGACGTACCGTACGCACCTCGTCTGATGGCCGGCGCCTGGGTGGTGGCCGGCTGGGTGGCCCTCGGCTACGGCATCTACCTGACCGTGTTGGCGCTGCGCTCGCCGCCGGGAGTGGAGCTGACCGGGCACTGGGTGTTGCAGCCGGCGTTCAAAGCCTCGATGGCGTTGCTGCTGACGCTGGCCGCGGCGGGCCACGCAAACGTCCGCGAGCGGCGGTGGCTGATGCCGGCGTTGCTGCTGTCGGCCGTCGGCGACTGGGTGCTGGCGATCCCGTGGTGGACGCTTTCTTTCGTGGTGGGCCTGGCGGCATTCCTGTTGGCGCACTTCTGTTTCGTGGCCGCACTGCTTCCGCTGGTACCGGCGTTTTCGGGGAACACCAAGGATGCGCGGCCGTCGACGATGCGCATCGCCGCGGTGATCCTGATGTGTGCGGTGTCGATCGCGCTGCTGGTCTGGTTCTGGCCTCACCTGGGCGCGGACAAGCTGACGCTGCCGGTGACGGTTTACATCGTGGTGCTGACCGCGATGGTGTGCACCGCCCTGCTGGCGAAACTGCCGACGATCTGGACGGCGATGGGTGCGGTGTCCTTCGCGGCCTCAGACTCGATGATCGCCATCGGGCGCTTCATCCTGGGTAACGAGGCGCTGGCCGTGCCGATCTGGTGGTCCTACGCGGCGGCCCAGATCCTGATCACGGCCGGCTTCTTCTTCGGCCGCGAGGTGCCCGCCCAGCACACCGGGGCGGCCGCCGGGGACGCCCCGGCGCCCGCCGAGAGCTGATTGTCGCTTGTGCCCGGTACGCTGCACACCGGACGGTAAATGCATTGGATAGCAACATGATTCGCGGTCCGGGGGCGCGGTGAGCCCCAGCCCGCGCACGCCCGTCGAGGTGGAACCCATCGCTCGGGTGCTGCCGATGCTATCGGTGCCGCATCTGGACCGCGAGTTCGACTATCTGGTGTCGGCCGAGCAGTCCGACGACGCCCAGCCCGGGGTGCGTGTGCGGGTGCGCTTCCACGGCCGGCTGGTCGACGGGTTTGTGCTGGAGCGCCGCAACGACACCGACCACCCCGGGAAGCTGGGCTGGCTGGACCGCGTCATCTCGGCCGAACCGGTGCTCACCCCGGAAATCCGCCGGCTGGTCGATGCGGTCGCGGCGCACTACGCCGGCACCCGCCCCGACGTGCTGCGGCTGGCCGTGCCGGCCCGGCACGCCAGGGTGGAGCGGGAAGCCCCGGCCGGCCGCGACCTTGCGATCCCGGGTCCCGTCGACCCCTCGGGCTGGGACGCGTACGGCCGCGGCGCTCAGTTCCTGACCGCCCTGGCCGAATCGCGGGCGGCCCGGGCCGTCTGGCAGGCGCTGCCGGGCGAGTCGTGGACGGACCGGTTCACCGACGCCGCAGCGCAAACCGTGCGGACCGGCCGCTCGGTGCTGGTGATCGTTCCCGATCAGCGCGACCTGGACGCGCTGTGGCACACCGCGACGACCAGGATCGACGAGGCCGCCGTGGTGGCCCTGTCGGCCGGCCTGGGGCCGGCGGCCCGGTACCGGCGGTGGCTGGCCGCGCTGCGCGGCTCCGCGCGGTTGGTGATCGGTACCCGCAGCGCGGTGTTCGCGCCGCTGAGCGACCTGGGGCTGGTCATGGTGTGGGCCGACGCCGACGACAGCTTGGCCGAGCCGCGGGCGCCGTACCCGCACGCCCGCGAGGTGGCGATGCTGCGCGCGCATCAGGCCCGGTGCGCGGCGCTGATCGGCGGCTACGCGCGCACCGCCGAAGCCCACGCGCTGGTGCGCAGCGGCTGGGCGAACGACATCGTCGCGGCGCGGCCGGTGGTGCGCGCCCGCACGCCGCGGGTGATCGCCCTCGACGACACCGGCTACGCCGACGAGCGCGACCCGGCGGCGCGCACGGCACGCATTCCGTCTATCGCGCTGCGCGCCGCCCGCTCGGCGCTGCAGGCCGCGGCGCCGGTGCTGGTGCAGGTGCCGCGGCGGGGGTACGTCCCGGCGCTGGCCTGCGCGCGCTGCCGCACCATCGCCCGTTGCCGGCACTGCACGGGGCCGCTGTCGCTGCAGGAGGGGGGCGCGGCACTGCTCTGCCGCTGGTGCGGTCGCGCCGACGCGATGCGGCGGTGCGCGCGCTGCGGGTCGGACGCGGTGCGCGCCGTCGTCGTCGGGGCCAGCCGCACCGCCGAAGAACTCGGCCGCGCGTTTCCCGGTACGGCGGTGATCACGTCGTCGGGGGACGGCGTCGTGCCCGAGGTGGCGGCGGGTCCGGCCCTGGTGGTGGCCACCCCGGGCGCCGAGCCGCAGGCCTGCGGCGGTTATGGGGCGGCCCTGCTGTTGGACACATGGGCGCTGCTGGGCCGGCAAGACCTGCGCGCGGCCGAGGATGCGTTGTGGCGCTGGATGAGCGCCGCCGCGCTGGTGCGTGCCCGCGGCGATGGCGGCGTGGTGATGGTGGTCGCCGAGTCGTCGCTTCCCACGGTGCAATCGCTGATCCGCTGGGATCCGGTGGGCCACGCGGAGGCCGAGGTGTCGGCGCGAGCCGAGGTCGGTCTGCCGCCCAGCGTCCACATGGCGGCCATCGACGGGACCGCCGGCGCCGTGGCCGCCCTGCTCGACGAGGCCCGGCTGTCCGATCAGGAGGCCCTGCAGGCCGATCTGCTTGGGCCGGTTGACCTTCCGCCTGGCGTGCGCCGCCCGGCCGGAACCCCGGCCGGCGCCCCGGTGACGAGAATGCTGGTGCGCGTGCCGCGTCAGCAGGGCCTGGCGCTGGCGGCGGCGCTGCGCCGTGGCGTCGGTGTGCTCAGCGCCCGGCAAACCCACGAGCCGGCCCGGGTGCAGATCGACCCGCTGCACATCGGGTAACCTTCACGAACCGTTACCCTAGGCGACAATATGTGCATGCAATAATCTCTCCTTACGACATTAGAAGGTTGCTACACTTTCTAATCCTTAGCCGCCGAGAGGCCGGAAACCATCCGAAAAGGGGCGATATGGCAGCGGACAACACCGCCGTTGACGAGTCCTTGGACGTCATCACCGATGCTTTGCTGACGGCCTCCCGTTTGCTTATGGCCATTTCGGCGCGCTCCGTCGGGCAGGTCGACGAGACCATCACCATCGCGCAGTTCCGGACGCTGGTGATCCTGTCCAATCGCGGTCCGGTCAACCTGGCCACGCTGGCGGGCCTGCTGGGTGTGCAGCCGTCGGCCACCGGCCGGATGGTGGACCGATTGGTCGCCGCCGGGCTGATCGACCGCTTGCCGCACCCGACCTCGCGCCGTGAGCTGCTCGCCGCGCTGACCACGCGCGGCCGCGACGTCGTCCGCCAGGTCACCTCGCACCGGCGCGCCGAGATCGCGGCCATCGTGGCGAAGATGCCACCGCCGGAGCGGCACGGGCTGGTGCGGGCCCTGACGGCCTTCACCGCTGCCGGCGGGGAGCCCGACGTCCACCTGGACGCCGAGATCGACCTGTAGCCGGCTGTGGCGATCGCGAGCGCGGTGGAGCCGGGCGAAGCGGGTCGCCACCATCAGAGCGTGGCGATCGCGAGCGCGGTGGAGCCGGGCGAAGCGGGTCGCCACCATCAGAGCGTGGCGATCGCGAGCGCGGTGGAGCCGGGCGAAGCGGGTCGCCACCATCAGAGCGTGGCGATCGCGAGCGCGGTGGAGCCGGGCGAAGCGGGTCGCCACCATCAGAGCGTGGCGATCGCGAGCGCGGTGGAGCCGGGCGAAGCGGGTCGCCACCATCAGAGCGTGGCGATCGCGAGCGCGGTGGAGCCGGGCGAAGCGGGTCGCCACCATCAGAGCTAGTCGGCCCGCTTTGCGGCGGTCACCAGCAGGTACTCCCAGCCCATGGTGCCGTTGACGAGGTGGTCCTCGGCCAGCTCGACGAGTTGGGCGTCGAGCTCGGCGGCCAGCACGCGGTTGTGGCCGATGTTCGAATACGCCTCGATCGTCGGGCCGTAGTGCTGCTT
This sequence comes from Mycobacterium mantenii, assembly GCF_010731775.1. NCBI lineage: Bacteria > Bacillati > Actinomycetota > Actinomycetes > Mycobacteriales > Mycobacteriaceae > Mycobacterium > Mycobacterium mantenii. Next base: position 597,983 of record NZ_AP022590.1, read on the forward strand.
GAAGTACGCGTGCACCGCCTGGGCGCTGTCGAACCGGTTGACCGCCAATATGCCTCGCGTGGCGGTGAAGTCGGCGATGTGGTCACCGAGCAGCGCGGCGACATAGCCCGGGCGTCCCCAGAGGGCCGCCGGCGGCACGGGGTGCGACAGGCTCGGCCGGTAGGGCCGGATGGTGGCGAGCATCCGGCCGAAGAACCCTTCGGGGGTCCAGCTGATCACGCCGATCGTGCCGCCCGGGCGGCAGACCCGGACCAGTTCGGCGGCGGCGCGCTGCTGATCCGGGGCGAACTGCACGCCGATCGCGGACATGACGACGTCGAACTCGCCATCGCCGAACGGCAGCGCATGCGCGTTGGCCTCGCGGTAATCGATCGTCAGGCCCTGCGCCTCGGCCCTGGCCCGCGACCGCTGCAGCAACTCCGGGGTGAGGTCGGTGGAGACGACGGTGGCGCCGGTGGCGGCCGCCGGAAGCGAGATGTTGCCCGAGCCGGCGGCGACGTCGAGAACGCGCACGCCGGGCCCGATGCCGGTGGCTTTGACCAGGGCGGGGCCGAGCGGCGCCATGACCTCCTCGGCCATCAGGGCGTAGTCGCCCAGCGCCCATACCGTGCGATGCGTTGCGGCCACCGAAGCGTCGCTGATGGTGGTGTCGAGGGTCATTTGGACCTCCTTGGGGGAAGGCGAAGGGGTTGGCTTTCGACCTCGTTGTCGACACGAATCGGCGGTACGTTCACACCGCTAAAAAGTTACTCCCAGAAATAGTAACCATAAGCAACAGTGTACGCACGCACATTACGGCGACTCGGGCGGGTCGGGCCTGCGTCCGCCGCTTTCTAGACTGGGCCGGTGCGCCTTGTCTTCGCCGGAACCCCCGAACCTGCGCTGCCCGCACTGCGCCGCCTCATCGACTCACCGCGTCACGAGGTGATCGCCGTGCTGACCCGGCCCGACGCGGCCGTCGGACGCCGCGGCAAGCCGGAGCCGTCGCCGGTGGCCCGCGAGGCGCTCGACCGCGGCATCCCGGTGTTGCGGCCGGCGCGGCCGAACTCGGACGAATTCGTCGCGGAGCTGTCGGCGTTGGCGCCGGACTGCTGCGCGGTCGTGGCCTACGGCGCGCTGTTGCGCGACGGCCTGCTGGGCGTGCCCCCGCACGGGTGGATCAACCTGCACTTCTCGCTGCTGCCCGCCTGGCGCGGCGCCGCCCCGGTGCAGGCGGCCATCGCGGCGGGCGACAGCATCACCGGCGCCTCGACATTCCGGATCGAGCCGAGCCTGGACTCGGGCCCGATCTACGGAGTGGTGACCGAGACGATCCGGCCGACCGATACCGCCGGGGAATTACTTGAGCGACTTGCTGTTTCGGGTGCGGCGCTGTTGTCGACCACGCTGGACGGCATCGCCGACGCGACGCTGACGCCGGTGCCGCAACCCGCCGACGGGGTCAGCGTCGCGCCCAAGATCACCGTGGAGCAGGCCCGGGTGCGCTGGGACCTGCCGGCGCCGGTGGTGGATCGCCGCATTCGCGCGGTCACGCCCAACCCCGGCGCCTGGACCTTGATCGGCGACCTGCGCATCAAACTGGGGCCGGTGCAGGCCGTCGAGACCTCCGCACTGCCTGGACCGCCAGAACCGTTGTCGCCCGGCACTATTCACATCGACCGCAAAAGCGTCTGGGTCGGTACGGGTTCCGATCCGGTGCGGCTGGGCCAAATCCAGCCGCCCGGAAAGAAATTCATGAACGCCGTCGACTGGGCGCGCGGCGCCCGGCTTGACCCCGCGGTGCGGGCGACGTGAGCACCGGCCGCGACAGGCCGCAGCGCGGCCGGCCGGAGCGCAAGCCGCCGCGCCCGCAGCAGCGCGACCGCAGGCCGCCACAACGGGACCGCCGGCCGCCGCGCCGGCCGCTGGACCCGGCCCGCGCCGCCGCATTCGACGTACTTCGGGCGGTCAGCGAGCGCGACGCCTATGCGAACCTGGCGTTGCCCGCCCTGCTGCGCGAGCGCGGAATCACCGGTCGCGACGCGGCATTCGCCACCGAGTTGACCTACGGCACCTGCCGCACCCGGGGCCTGCTCGACGCCGTCATCGGCGCGGCCGCGGGGCGCTCGCCGCAAGCCATCGACCCGGTGTTGCTCGACCTGCTGCGCCTCGGCGCGTATCAGCTGTTGCGCACCCGGGTCGACGCGCACGCCGCGGTGTCCACCACCGTCGAGCAGGCCGGTATCGAATTCGACTCGGCGCGAGCGGGTTTCGTCAACGGCGTGCTGCGCACCATCTCCGGGCGCGACGAGCAGTCCTGGGTGCGGGAGTTGGCCCCGAACCCGGCGCAGGATCCGATCGGGCACGCCGCGTTCGCGCATGCACACCCCCGGTGGATCGCCCAGGCGTTCGCCGATGCGTTGGGCGCCGCCGCGACCGAGCTCGACGCGGTACTGGCCAGCGACGACGAACGACCTCAGGTGCATCTGGCCGCCCGCCCCGGCGCGCTGACCGCCGCCGAACTGGCCGAGGCGGTGGGCGGCACGGTCGGCCGGTATTCGCCGTACGCGGTGTACCTGGCGGGCGGCGATCCCGGGCGGCTGGCGCCGGTGCGCGACGGCGTCGCGCTGGTCCAGGACGAGGGCAGCCAGCTGGTGGCCCGGGCGCTGACGCTGGCGCCGGTCGACGGCGACGGCGGGCGGTGGCTGGACCTGTGTGCCGGCCCGGGCGGGAAGACGGCGCTGCTGGCAGCCCTGGGAGCGCAGCAGCACTCGAAGTCCGGATTCCGGCTCACCGCGGTGGAGCCGGCGCCGCGCCGCGCCGATCTGGTGGCCGAGAACACTCGCGGCCTGCCGGTCGACGTGCTGCGGGTCGACGGGCGGCACACCGAGCTGGAGCCCACCTTCGACCGGGTGCTCGTCGACGCGCCCTGCACCGGGCTGGGGGCGCTGCGCCGTCGGCCGGAGGCCCGATGGCGGCGTCAACCCGCCGACGTGCCCACGCTCACCAAGCTGCAACGTGAGTTGCTGGGCGCCGCGATCGCATTGACCCGGCCGGGCGGCGTGGTGCTCTACGCCACCTGTTCGCCGCACCTGGCCGAGACCGTCGGCGTCGTCGCCGACGCGCTGCGCCGCCACCCGGTGAGCGCGCTGGACACCCGGCCGCTGTTCGAGCCCGCCGCCGACCTGGGGGACGGGCCGTACGTCCAGCTTTGGCCGCACCGGCACGGCACCGACGCGATGTTCGCGGCCGCGCTGCGCCGCGAGGCGGAATAGCGGGCGCGCCGGAGGTGAAGCGGGCGGCGCGGCTCAGTAGTCTGGCGCTCATGCCTCGCAATACGGAACCGTTGAAGGGGCCTCTGATCGCGCCGTCGATCCTTTCCGCCGACTTCTCCCGGCTCGCCGACGAAGCCGCCGCCGTGACCGGCGCCGACTGGCTGCACGTCGATGTGATGGACAACCACTTCGTGCCGAATCTGACCTTAGGGCTGCCCGTGGTGGAGAGCCTGCTGGCCGCCACCACCATCCCGATGGACTGCCATCTGATGATCGAGGACCCCGACCGCTGGGCGCCTCCCTACGCCGAAGCGGGGGCGTACAACGTCACCTTCCACGCAGAGGCCACCCAGAATCCGACCGGCGTGGCCCGCGACATCCGCGCCGCCGGCGCGAAAGCGGGCCTCAGCGTGAAGCCGGGGACCCCGCTGGAGCCCTACCTGGAAATCCTGCCGCAGTTCGACACCCTGCTCATCATGTCGGTGGAGCCCGGCTTCGGTGGCCAGAGCTTCATCCCCGAGGTCCTCAGCAAGGTGCGCACCGCGCGCAAGCTCATCGAGGCGGGGGAGTTGACGATCCTCGTCGAAATCGACGGCGGCATCAACGCGGACACCATCGAGCAGGCCGCCGAGGCCGGCGTCGATTGCTTCGTCGCCGGGTCGGCCGTGTACGGCGCCGACAACCCGGAGACCGCGATAGAAGCGCTGCGCCGACAGGCCGTCGGCGCATCCCTGCACCTGCGGCGATGACGGTTCCGCCGGGCGAGCGCCTCGACTCCGCGATGCGCTTGGCGATCGACCAGTCCAACCAGGTCAAGGGGACCACTTATCCGAATCCGCCGGTGGGGGCGGTCATCCTGGATGCCCGCGGCGAGGTGGTCGGCGTCGGCGCCACCGAACCCGCCGGCGGCGATCACGCCGAGATCCTGGCCCTGCGGCGGGCCGGCGATTTGGCGGCCGGTGGCACCGCCGTGGTCACGCTCGAGCCGTGCAATCACTACGGCAAAACCCCGCCGTGTGTGAACGCCCTGCTGGACGCGAAGGTCGGCACCGTGGTGTACGCCGTCGCCGACCCCAACCCGGAGGCCGCCGGCGGGGCGGCCCGGCTCGAGCAAGAGGGCGTCGCGGTGCGCTCGGGTGTGCTGGCCGACGAGGTGACCGGTGGCCCGCTGCGGGAGTGGCTGCACAAGCAACGGACCGGGCTGCCACATCTGACGTGGAAATACGCCAGCAGCGTCGACGGCCGCAGCGCGGCCGCAGACGGCTCCAGCCGATGGATTTCCAGCGAGGCCTCGAGGCTGGATCTGCATCGCCGCCGCGCGGCCGCCGAAGTGATCGTGGTGGGAACCGGCACCGTGCTGGCCGACGATCCGGCGCTGACCGCGCGACTGCCCGACGGCTCGCTGGCCGACCGGCAACCGCTGCGGGTGGTCGTCGGGATGCGTGAAATACCTTCAGAGGCAAAGGTGCTCAACGACGATTCGCGGACCATGCTGATCCGCACGCACGACCCCATGGAGGTGCTCAGGGCCGTGTCGGATCGCACCGACGTGCTGCTGGAGGGGGGACCGACGCTGGCGGGGGCCTTCCTGCGCGCCGGGGTGGTCAACCGGATTCTGGCCTACGTCGCGCCTACCCTGCTGGGCGGCCCCGTCACCGCGGTCGACGACGTGGGGGTGTCGACGATCGCGCGGGCGCTGCGCTGGCAGTTCGACGGAATCGACCGGGTCGGACCCGACCTGGTGCTCAGCCTGGTGCCGCGCAGCGGCTAGCGCTCACCCAACGAAACCGCTTGCGGCTCAGCGACTTCCGGCTCCTCGGCGTGCTCTTTGCGGCCGCCGATCAACAGACCCAGCAGCGCTCCGAGAACGCAGATGCCGACGGTGGCCTCGAAGATGTCGCCGTACATCATGGCGAAGGCCTTGAGGTACATCGTGCCCTGGGCGGCGATGCGCTCCAACAGGGTGGCGTTGGCCGGGATCGCGGCCGTCAGGCCCGCCACGATCTGGTTGAACCGATACAGGCCCCACGCGCTGAGGGCGGCCACACCGATCAGCATGCCCGTCATCCGGGCCACCACCACGGCCGCCGAGGCGATGCCGTGTTGGGCGGACGGCACCACACGCAGCGCGGCGGAAGTCAGCGGCCCGATCACCAGGCCCAGGCCCACACCGGCCACCAACAGGTCGGCGTGCAGCACGGGCACGCTGAACACCCCTAAGATGTCGTGCTTCTGGCTCATCACGTCTTGGCGCCAGTAGTGGATCAGCCAGTACCCGTACGCCGCGATGAGCAGCCCGACGAAGGTCATCACCCGGTCACCGACCCGGGTGGCGATCCAGCCGCCGAGCACCGCCCCGATCGGCAACGCGATCAAGAACCACAGCAACAGCCCGGCGGCCTGCGTCTGGGACTGTCCGAGCACGCCCTGGCCGAACAGCTCGACGTCGACCAACGTCACCATCAGCGCGGCACCCGCGAACAGCGAGGCGCCCAGCGCGGCGAGGAACGGGCGGAAGTGCACGCCCGCCGGTTCGATCAGCCGGGTGCGCGCGAAGCGCTCCCAGAGCAGGAACATCACCGCGACCACGACCGCGCCGATGACCAGCGGCAACCCGTAGCTGGGCAGGATCTGCTTGCCGTCGGGTTCCGGGTTGTAGAGGCCGATGACGGCCAGGCCCAGGGCGACCGCCAGCAGCACACCGCCGACCAGGTCGACCTTCTCGGGCTCCTCCACCCGCTCGTGCGAGGGCAGGCTGAACTGGATCATCACCATGGCGATCAGGGTCAGCGGGACGTTGATCCAGAACACGTAGCGCCAGTCATGGAACAAGAAGACGATGAAGATTCCGTACAGCGGGCCCAGCACGCTACCGAGCTCCTGGGCGGCCCCGATGCCGCCGAGCACGCCGGCGCGGTTGCGCTGCGACCACAGATCGGCACCGAGGGCGAGGGTGACCGGCAACAGCGCGCCGCTGGCCACGCCCTGGATGGTGCGGCCGCCGATCAGCATGTGGAAATCGCCCCAGTGGCCGGCCAGCGCGGTGACCACCGAGCCGACGATGAACAGCGCCAGGCTGACCTGCAGCACCAGCTTGCGGCCGAACCGGTCGGAGGCGCGGCCCAGCAACGGCATCGCGGCGATGTAGCCCAGCAGGTACATCGTGATGATCCAGGTGATGCGCTGCAGCTGGTTAATCGGGATGTGAACGTCGGTCATGATGTCGCGCATGATCGTCACGACGACATAGGCGTCCAGGGCGCCCAGCAAGACCGCCAGGCTGCCCGCGCTGATCGCTACGCGGCGTCCGGCCTGGTGCCCGGCCTGGGCTGCGGTGTCCGCGGTCACTGGCTCACCGGGGGCTTGGTTACCTGAACCTGCTCGCCCCAGTTGGACAGGGTGATCTGGGCGGAGTTGCCCGAGCTCTTCTGCAGGTTGGCCTGGACCAGCTTGTGGTCACCGGTCTCCTGGACCCACACCGTGCTGGGCACCGGCTGCGTCGCGTTGAACTGCGGCACGATCTTGTTCACCGCGTCCGCCGACACGTTTCCGCTGATGCGGATGGTGCTCTGCCCGTTGATGGTGTCGCGGCCCTCGGCCTTGGCATTGCTGAAGTTCGCCAGCGCGTTGGCCAGCCCGCTGTCGGGGTTCAGCAGCACCGAGACGTCGTAGACGTCGGAGGCCTTGCCGAAGTCACTCCACTTGTTCGGGGTGAGGGTGGCGTACAGGGTCCCGTCGAGCACCACGAACTGGGCGTCGATGTCGGACCCGCCCAGGGTGATCAAGGCGTTGCCCGATGCGGCGGTGGCCGGCGCCGTGGTGAGGTCACCCGTCAGCGTCTTGATGGGCAGCCCGGGGATCTTGCCCTGAATGCTCAGCGCGATGTGCGCGCTCTTCACATTCTTGGTGGCGTCGGCCGACTGCTTGACCAAGGTCGTGCCGTCGGGAAGCGGCGCGCTGCTCTGCTTCGAGCCCGACGAACAGCCGGCGATCAAGGCGGTGGCGAGGGTCAGGGATGCGATGACGGCCGATAGACGGCGGCGGGTCTGCATACACTGCATCGTAGAGGGTGCCGGTGACTGCCCTGGTGAACGTGGGGTGCCAGTGTCGACGAGGTGCGGGCGTTTGCCCTGCTCATCAGCCTGAGCGAGGGCCAATTAGCCTGGGGGGATGTTTACCGGAATTGTCGAGGAACTCGGCGAGGTGACGGCTCGCGACGTCCTTTCCGACGCGGCGCGGCTGACCATCCGCGGCGCCGTCGTGACGGCCGATGCGGGCCACGGCGATTCCATCGCCGTCAACGGCGTGTGCCTGACCGTCGCCGAACTGTTGCCCGGCGGTCAATTCACCGCCGACGTGATGGCCGAGTCGCTTAACCGGTCCAACTTGGGCGAATTGCAGGTCGGCAGCCGGGTCAACCTGGAGCGTGCCGCGGCCGTCAACAGCCGGCTGGGCGGGCACATCGTGCAGGGGCACGTCGACGGGACGGGGCACATCGTGGCCCGGACGCCGTCGGAACACTGGGAAGTGGTGCGGATCGAACTGCCCGCCGCGGTGGCCCGCTACGTCGTGGAGAAGGGATCGATCACCGTCGACGGCATTTCGCTGACCGTGTCCGCGCTGGGCAGCGACCCGGGGGACTGGTTCGAAGTTTCGTTGATTCCCACCACCCGGGAGTTGACCACCCTGGGCCGCGCTCCGGTCGGGACGCAGGTGAACCTCGAAGTCGACGTGATCGCGAAATATGTTGAGCGGCTGATGTCACATAACGGCAGGTGACAGGCCTAAAGTTCGAAATAACCCACCCTACAGTGGGCAGCGGTTAACATATCGGCCATGGAGCCGAGCACGTCTAACCTTTTTTCGCTGTTGCCGTCGTGGAAGCTGGCGATGCAGGCCGCGCATAAATCGCCGGCCACCATCGACTCGTACATGCGCGGTGTTCGGCTGTTCAGAGAGTGGTGCGAGAACAACGGGCACACGCCGGAACTGGACAAGACGTTGCTGTCGATGTGGGTTGCCGAGCTGCTGGCCAACGGCGCGGAGCCCAACACGGCCCGCGTCCGCCTGCAGGCAGTGCGGCAGTTCTCCGCGTGGCTGGCTGACCCTGAGCAGGGAGCCGAGCTCGACAGCGACCCGCTGCTGGGGATCAGACCGCCCAAGCTGGACACCAAAGTGATCGACGGGTTGACCGCCGACGAGATCCGGCTGCTGCTCAAGGCGTGCGGCGGCAAGGATTTTCTGGGGCGCCGCGACGAGGCGGTGGTGCGGCTGCTGGCCGAGACCGGGCTGCGGGCCGGTGAATGTCTTGGCCTGACGACGGCCGACGTGAACCTAGAGCGCGGTCTGGTCACGGTGCACCGCGGTAAGGGTGGTAAAGGCCGTGTCGTGACGATAGGGCCGCAGACGGCCGCCGCGCTCGACCGATACCTGCGTGCCCGCCGCACCCATCGGCTGGCGCACACCGCGCCGCTGTTCCTCGGCGGCGGCGATCAGGGCCTCGGCTACCACGGGTTACGGGTGGCGCTGCTGGCGCGGGCAAAGCAGGCCGGCATCGAAGGATTTCATTTGCACCGGATGCGGCACTCGTGGGCGTCGCGGTGGTTGGAGTCCGGCGGTTCTGAAGGCGGTTTAATGAGCGCGGCGGGCTGGTCCACCCGCGAAATGGTGGACCGCTATGCCCGCCACACCGCGGCGGAACGGGCACAGGCCGAGGCCCGCAAACTGCAGCTCGGCGACTTATAGGCCACCCGACTGGCCTTTAATCGGTTGCGACACACCCGGATTCGATTCCGACACCGAAGGATTTCCGCTGTAGTGTTGACCGCGATTGGAGCGCGCCGCCCACGCCGACCTGGGCGCTGCACAGGGAGAGCAGCTCCATCGTGTCCTACTACAGTCCAGAAACCCGTGCCCGGCTGGTCGAATACGGCAGCATCGGCGGGCACACCTCTTGGGCCAACACTGTTGACCGGCAGGCGCGTCTAGCCAAGGCCCACGCCAACTCACCGTCCGAGGTGGCGTGGCACGCCAAAAAGTTAGGACTCGACCCCGACAACCTGACGACGACGGAACGCAAACGCGCCGAGAACGCGCGCCTCGCCTACTACAAACGGTTGTCGATCAAGGCGCGGGAGGCCAAGCAGCGCAAGGCAATGGGTGGTCAACCGAAATGACGATGCCGGCCGCTAGGGGCCGGCATCGCGACGAACTCGACACTCGTAACGATACCGCTGCCCCGCAAGGTTTTCCACTACTGCACTGCGGAGGTGGTGGTCATGTTCTGGCTCGTCGGTGATGAGGAGCACAACGACCCGCGCTTCGGCACCGCCAGCCTCGGTTTGTATGTGCGGGCCGGGTCGTGGTGTATTGCGCAGGTACACAATCAGCCTGAGGCGAAGATACCACCGGAGTGGGAAGTCCCCGAGTGGGTCGTGAGGGGCTGGGGTTCCATCCGCGAAGCCAACAAGTTGGTGGAGCAAGGCATCTGGGAAGCCGGCCACCACTGCTGGTACTTCGTGTGGATCAGACGGAACAACACAGCCGATCACATGCGCTACCAACGTAAACGCGAACGCGAAAAGTGGGAACGCAAACAGGCGAAGCGCCGAAACTCCCCAGGGGAGTCGGCCGAAACTCCCCAGGAGAGTTATACGGGGGAGTCGGGCGCGTGAAACCCGAGGCTTGTTTTACAAGGTCTGCCCAACTCCCAGGGGAGTTTCGAGGATAACCACTGGTCAGAATTTCCTTGACCGAACAACGTGGCGCCTACTCCCCAGGGGAGGTACTAGTACGTCACCTAACCGCCCTGCCGCACACCTCACCGTTGCCTTAAAAACCACACTGACATTTCCTTTTTCGGAGCGCGTTCGCGCAGCGAAGGCGCGTGAAGGTTTAAACGCGCGCCCGCGGTGGCGAGGCAGCCACCACAACCAACCAACTCAAACCGAAGCCTGCCGCGGAAGCCTCGCTTCGCTCATTTCCTTGCCACGTAAACCACGCTGGAACGCACTCCTTGGTGCCAACAGTGGTCCAGCGGTCGGGTACGTCACTAAGGCGTGTGCGATGACCGACAAGCAACGGCCGACGCTGCCGCGAGAACCGGCCTGGGCGCTGCTGCTATGGCCTCCTCGCGGCAGGACGCGCGTGTCGTGGCATCACTCCCGCGCCGAAGCCGAAGCGCATGTGTATGCAGGCGCGGTGCCGTGGGATCACGACGACAAGGCGACGGTGTTCGCGATCATCGACGCTCACGCTGCCACCACCCGCAGAGATATTCCTTCGCGCCGGCCGCCTGAGGGTCGGCGCCTGGAAACCCTCAGCGACGAACAAGTTCTCGCGCTGCGACACCAACAAATCACCAAGGAGTAGACATGCCTATCGACCCTCAGATAGTTCAGATCGCTGACGACAGCGCGACCGCGGCGCAGTCCGTGGCTGCGATGGCGGGCGGCGACTTCTGGGAGGTGGAGAACGTGTTGAACCAGATCAACGCCCTGGGCCAGGCCAAACACTTGTTCGTGGCGATGGCCGGCCAGTACATCTCGTTCGCGACCGAGGCCTGCCAGCGTGCCGGGTGGATCACACGGAGTTCTTGCATCAGGCGTGCGTTGAGCAGATGCAGCAAGCGGCCGAATTCCGCGACGCGCCCTAATCCCTTCGCAGCCAACGGTAACGGGAATGTTTGTGGCACCGTTACGGACGCGGGACGGCCGAAGAATGTTGGCTCATTAGCCCTTCAACGCCGTCTTGAGAGCAGCACAGGCCCCCAGGGTAAGCACTGCCGACCAACCCGACCCCGGTCGAGTGTCCCAGTGCTGTGTTCTCTCCCAAGGGGTTACCTCCGTGTCTTCCATCTCAACCGTCCTCGCTGACGAAGTCGCGATGCTCAAAGAACGCCGCAGCGAAGTCGTCCGCATGTTGGCCACCCGTCTGGAGGAGGCGCGCAGCGTCGGCCGCCAGAACATCAACCAGGCCGAAGCGGCGATGCTGCGCGAGAAGAAGAAACTCGACGCCCGCATCAAGCGCGCTGAGTCGGAACTGAAGCGATCCGACACCAGCTCCCTCAACCCGATCCGCGAGAAGGTCTCGCAGCGCAACGGCACCGCGTCGACGCGCAGCGTCGACGCTTCCGCGCAACCCGGCCTGCCGCGTGGCGCCCGGCCGATCAACACGGCAGGACGCCTCGCGCCGTTGGGGTTCTCCGACCAGCAATTGCAGAGGATGCAGGCGGCTGCCCAGCGCGGCGAGAACTGCCGCATCGAGACCGAGAAACGCGACTTCAGCACCGCGGATCCGCTGCTGCCAGCGACCCGGTTCCCGTACCCGGTCGAACAAATCCACGAGGCCCGGCTGCTGGACCGGCTGCCCGGCTACGCGATCGAGACCCCGGCCGTCACGTTCATTCGGCATATATCGACGACCGGCAGCCCCGCCGCGGTCGCTGAGGGCGCGCTGAAGCCCGAACTGACGTTCAACACCGACGCTTTGACCGCGACCGCAGTGAAACTCGCTGCGAACAACGGGCTTTCGTGGGAGATCATCAACGACTGGCCGGCGTTCCAGTCCTACGCGAACGTCGAGCTTTACCGGCAGATCGTCGATTTGGAGAACTCGCTGCTGATCAGCGGAAACTCCGGTATCGCGGTCTACAGCGGCGCGTACCAGTACGAGTCTCAGACGGGCATGCAGGGCTTCTTGGACACCCCCGGCATCCTGAAGTACGACGCCTCGGTCGATACGGGCGGTTCGGGATCGACCCTGCTGTCTGCGCTGGACTCGTTCGAGAAAGCCATTGCGACGCTGCGTGTGGGACCGGCCCTGGCCACTCCCGATTTGATCGTTCTGCACCCGACAACCTGGTCAGCGATCCGCCGCATCAAGGACGCCTACGGCCACTTCATGGTCCAGCCCGACCCGACAGCCGGTCAGGCTAACCAACTCTGGGGGATCGACGTTTTGACGACGACGGCAGCACCCGAAGGTGAGGCCGTCCTGATCGACACCAGCAAGTTCGGTTATGTCGCGATCAGGGAGCCGCTTTCAATGCGGATCGGTTACGCCACAGACGATTTCACGCGCAACATCTTGCGGACCGTCGCCGAGGAGCGCCTGGTTTTGTGTGTGACCCGCCCGCCTGCCGTGCTGCAGGTCTACAACCTGGCGACGACCCCATGAGCGGCACCTTCCAAGTGGTGGTTCGGGTGCTGCCCGCCGCCCTGAACGGGTCGCTGAAGTGGTCGCTGTGCCACAAAGGCCGGGTGTACGGGCCGGGCGAACTGGTCGAGCTTCCCGCCGAGCACGCCGCCCAGTTGCACGACTGGGGCAGCGTCCTGCAGGTAGGCCCCGAAGTCACCAAGCAGTACCACAAGGACCACCCGCAGGGGGCGCTGTGAACGTTGACGATGCCTACCGTTGGCTGCGGTCGTCCACCCGGCTAGACGGGTTAGATGACCCCGACAGCGACGATGATGACCTCCTCGACGACCTGTTCGACGGCGACCTCGACGACGACGATGATGACCTGGACGACGACCCGGCCGACGCCCCCGACGACGACGACTTCGACATTCCGCGGGATGACCTGCCCGACTCCGACGATGTTCCTGACGACGGGGACGACGACGACGAGGATGACGACTCCGACGACGACGATGACGAGGGCTGGGCGGACCGGTTAGACGGATCGGAGTTCGAGACCCGCGGCGGAGTCGTGTTGCGGGCCCCGGGGGCCCGCAACACGACGTTGGTGGCGTTCTGCGTCGTCGATGCTGACCTGCTGTCGGATGCGGCCGGCGCGGCGGCGTACCTGCAGCAGGTGTGCGGCGACGGCCTGCCCTACCCGACTGCGGTGATCGCGGCGGACGGCGGCTCCAACGCGGGCCGGTTCATCGCGGCGACGCTGGGGCTGCGGCTGCAGACGCTGACCGATCTGCGACCGTTCAACCCCGACATCGAGTCCAGCGACCAGTTCGACGACCGTTGCCGGTCAGCGCTGGAAACAGTGCAGGCGTCGGTTGACGGGGTGCCTGTCATTGTCGGCAGCGCCGGGCTGACGGCATACATGGCGAACGTCGATGTCACCGACCCCCGCGACGACGGCGCGTTCTCCTTGCTGGACAGTGGCGGGGTTTTGGCGGTCACCACACAAGGGTTGGCGCTGCTGCACCGACCGAACGCCGCCTACTGCACCGACTGCGCTGGCGTCGATCTGCCGTGCCCGCACCACACCTAGACCACGGTCCTGATGCCCCTATCGCGGGACCGTTCGGGGCCGGGCAGGTCGGCACAACCGGCCCGGCCCCACACCCGCTAACAGAGAAAGCGAGAACACCGTGCCCTCCGCAGACCGATACCCCGAACTGGCCAACATCGAGTTCCTCGACGACCTACCACCCGATGCGCGAACACTCGGCACCCGAAATCCCCTGCTGGCGGCGTTCGCTGACCGGCTGCGTGATCACCCGCAGAAATGGGCGCGGTGGCCGGTAGACGACAAGAAGAAGATCTACGGCATCGCCAGCAGCGCCAACCGTGGCCGAGGATGCTTCGGTCCTCAGGGCGCTTTTGAGGCCGCTACGAGGTCGGGGCGACTGTACGTCCGCTACGTCGGTGACTGAGCACCGCGGCGGCTACCTGACGTGGCTGCGGGACCGTCGCTGCCTGCGATGCGGCACCCAACTGCAGCACGTGATCAGCCGACGACGCCTGATGTGCGGTCGCTGCTGGGCGCTGGTGGTCTCGCAGTGAGCGGGTTCGTCTTGCCGCGTCACGGCCGGTTCGCGGCGATGCGGAACACCTGCCAGGTGTGCGGCACCTACCTCCTTGAGCCGTTGTCCCGCGACCGGAACTGTTATTCAGACATCAAGCACGGGGAGGTGGTCAGGTGAGCCGTTCCCTTTCCGGTTTCGACCGCCGCCCTGCGCACCCCCCGGCCGGTGGGCGAAGTATCCCGCGACCACCGACCGCACCAAACGGCCCGGCAGGAATACCGCAGACTGATCCGCCGAGGATGCCGATAATCTGCCCGGTGGATGCCTGCCGGAAGCCGAGGTGGCTTACGCGGGGACTGCCACCGGAAACCGACGGTGAACTCATTTTTGGGCCGCGCGTCCGATAATCTGCGGGGCAGGGAGGAGCGAACACGTATGCCCGATATTCCTGATAATGCAGCGACTGCGCTCGAGCGCGTCTTCTGGCGGGTACGTCAGAGCGGTCGCAACACGGTCAAGGAAGTTTGGACTTATGTCCTAAACGCACAGGCCCATACGCCCGAGTTTGCGATCCGACATGCTGAAGTTGTTCACCTCGTGCGACGACTGCAGCTTTATCTCCTGGCGCTGCCTGACGACGACCAGACGCGTACGCGGTACGAGGGCGACATCGTGCTCTGGTACAGCGTGGTGGTCCACACGGGTAACTGGGAAGCCAACAGCAATGCCAACGCCACCATGATCTCTGAGGACAAGATCAATCTTCTCGGCTCTCTCGGCCAGATCCTGAGTTATCAAAGCTCATTGAAGCCGGCCCCCAATGTCGAAATGCTGAAGGCATCGCTTGCGGAGTGGGCCACACTACTCGAAGAGGCAGAGCTACCACCCGACCTGGCCGCGAAGATCCGCGCGGAGATCGAACAGATCGAATTCCTACTCTCTGAAGCTGAGACGTATGGTCTAGAGCCTCTTGCTGAGCACGGCCGATCACTGTTTGGTTTGGGGCTGTCAGTTATCAAGGTGACCGGCACGGTTGGCACCGTCGTCAGCGCGATGTCCAATCTGTTTCAGTTCATCACCCAGGTGAGTGTCAACGATTACGGTGGAGCGGTGAATGCCCTCGCCGGTGTGTTTTCGTCGGTGAACGATGTATTCACGCTTGCGAGCGAGGAAGCGCAGCAAAAGGCGATCGCAGCCAAGAAGCAGAAGGAATTGCTTGCAAAGCCAGATGAAGAACCGTCCGAGGTCATCGACGGCGAGGTGGTCGATGACAGTTCCACCAAGCCCCACATCTGATGAGGGAGCGTAGGGGCTGACATCCTCTCTAAAATCATTGCAACACAACCACTCTCACGCTTAGTAGACGACGACGTCCACAAAGTCTTACAGATCATAGGTGGCGCGGCGGCGAAGCCGGTCATCGCGCTCCCTGCTACAGAAGCATCGAAATCCGTGCTAATCCCTCATCACCCAGCAAATACCCATCACTTCCGTGAAAATTAGTGCTGATCAGCGATAGTTTCGGCGAATGATTCCCGTGGCGGGACAGCGCCGGTTTTGTCCCAAAAGGTGTCCCAGCGGTCGTCCCAACGGGCGTTGTCGGCGCCCTGGACGACGTGGGGTGTTTTGCTGGCCAGCAAATGGCCTGGTCGGCTTTACCGTCAGGTCATGGCCAAGGAAGACCCGACAGTGCGGAAGCGTCTGAGCGCGGACGCGGCGCTGAAGCGCAATCAGCAGATCATCACCTTGTTTCTGGCGAAGGAGTCGGTGCGGGACATCGCGGTGGCCACCGGGGCGTCGAGGATGAGCGTGCACCGGGTCATCAAGGCGTATCAGGCTGCGTTGGATCGGCCGGCCGCCGACGATCCTGACTTCGACGAGGACGAGGACGCCGAGTTGGGGGCGCTGGCCGCGAAGCTAACCCCGCAGTTGAGTTGCGAGGACGTGCAGACCGGTGAGCAGTGGGACGCATTGAACGATTTGGAGAAATTCAGATGGGCGCATCTGCCAGCCGACCACCCTGCCCGCGCGGTTTGACGTTGTTAGTCGTCGACCGGAGGCAGTAGTTTCGCCCAGTCCTTCAGCACTTTGGCCATCTCGTGGGACGTGATTACTAGGGCGATTTCTTTTTCGGGTTCGCCGCGGCGTCGCACACGCATGTGGATGTGGTGGCCGTTCTCGTCGTTGTGGCTAAATTCTCGGCCGGCGCCGTAGCCCTTGATGGAGTCGATCCCGACGAGGATGTACTCGTTGAGGTTGCGGAGGCTGTCGCCTACGTAGATTTTGTCTTCGTCCCGCTCCAACAACCATTCGGCGCCGGGCTTCTCTAGTTCTTCCTTGTGCAGGTTGCAGACCAAAATCTCGCCCGGCAGGCTGGCCCATTCTCGGTTCGGGGTGAGATTGTGGATGGTCAGTGCTGATGATTCGCATCCGGCGACCATGCATTGAGCTGCCATTTCATCCTCCTGTGTCGTCAATCCTTGGCGAGAGTAGCCGTTCAAGGGGGACGTGTCGGGGCATACGTGCCCGCGAGTTCGAGGAGAACATCCAGTTCCACTACTAGGTGAACATTTAGTTCTAACAACGCGGTTGAGGGGGGCATACGCCCGACGTTCGTTACCAGTCCGGCTGAACCCATAGTTTGGCGTCGGGTTCCCGGTCGTCGGGGTCACGATCAGCCCAGCACGATTCGCACCAGTAGCCGTCACCGCCCTCAATGGGAACGACCATCCAGCTACCGGGGTCGTCCATGGTGTTCCTGCCGCACAGCCCCAGGCAGTAAGCGCGCAACGACACCCGCTCTGGGGTGGTGCGGCCGTCGTCGCTCATACACACAGCCTATGCTGAGACCCGGTCTAGGTCTCTGAGTCGTCGTCCCAGTCGATCGCTTCTAGCCGGCGCCGCGTTTGATCGGCTCGTGCAGCGGCCAGACCTTCGGCGCTGGTGTCCTGCGCTAGGTATTTTTCAGCCTGCGCCTCCGCGTCAGCCAGCAGCGCCTTCCACCGTTGCCGATGCTGCGCAAGGGTGAACCATTCCTCACGCGCTTTCCGGATCACCACCGTGTCGGGGCCGTTCTCTTCGGTCGGCAGTAACTGCGAAAGAAACATCGGCACGGTCTGACGTTCGTGTGGCGTCAGGGGACGGGTGAACTGCATGACGAAGCTCAGCCCAGACCGGTCTCTCGGATCTTGGGTGACCTTCTGAATTTTCAGTGTCATACGAGAAGGTCGCTACTTGTCGTCGGCCTTCGCCCGCGCATGCTGCACGATCTTGCGGGCGAGTCCGTCTGAACACTCGAATGCGCCCGCATCTGAGAACTGCTTCTTGACCACCTGCATGGCTTCCTCCTCGCTCCCACCGGTCGGGACCTGAAGGTCGGTCGGCATGTTTTCGTGGACATAATCCAGCACGAGTTTCTCCAAATCCATGCCGTCCAGCGTAGGGGCTGCTGTGGCGTTGAGCACAAACCGCCGCTCAAACATATCGGAGCCTATACCGGGCGTGCTGGTCAATGGGTTTTCCCAGCAACCCTAAAGCGGCAGTTGACCCATGATCGCGAAATATGTTGAACGATTGATGGTCCGTTAGCCCGCGTCAGGCATCTGGGCATCGTGGGCCCGCTCGGCGGTACTGCGCCGTCCGAGGCCGTCCCGGCGATCAAGCCGCGGCAATAACCGCTGCGGCCCCGTGGTTCATACTGAATGCAACACGTGGGCTTCTCGTGTGAGCCGTTTCGACAGTGTTCCTGCCGGACAGCGGGAAGGGCGAGGAAAGATGACGAGGTTGGACTCCGTCGAGAGGGCGGTTGCCGACATTGCGGCCGGCAAGGCCGTCATCGTCATCGACGACGAGGACCGCGAGAACGAGGGCGATCTGATCTTCGCCGCCGAGAAGGCGACGCCGGAGATGGTGGCGTTCATGGTGCGCTACACCTCCGGATACCTGTGCGTGCCGCTGGACGGCGAGATCTGCGACCGGCTGGGCTTGCTGCCGATGTACGCGGTGAACCAGGACAAACACGGCACCGCCTACACCGTGACGGTCGACGCAAGACGGGGTGTGGGTACCGGGATTTCGGCCTCGGACCGAGCGACCACCATGCGCTTGCTGGCCGATCCCACCAGCGTCGCCGATGATTTCACCCGGCCCGGTCACGTGGTTCCGTTGCGCGCCAAGGACGGTGGCGTGTTGCGCCGTCCCGGTCACACCGAGGCCGCGGTCGACCTGGCCCGGCTGGCCGGGCTGCAGCCCGCGGGCGCCATCTGCGAGATCGTCAGCCAAAAAGACGAAGGCTCGATGGCGCAGACCGACGAATTGCGGGTCTTCGCCGACGAACACGACCTCGCCATGATCACCATCGCCGACCTGATCGAGTGGCGACGCAAACACGAGAAGCACATCGCCCGCATCGCCGAAGCCCGGATACCGACTCGGCACGGGGAGTTTCGTGCCATCGGCTACTCCAGCATCTACGAAGAAGTCGAACACGTCGCGCTGGTGCGCGGCGACATCTCCGGCCCGAACGCCGACGGTGACGACGTGCTGGTGCGCGTGCACTCCGAATGCTTGACCGGTGACGTGTTCGGCTCCCGCCGCTGCGATTGCGGGCCCCAGCTGGACGCCGCGATGGCGATGGTCGCCCGCGAGGGACGCGGGATCGTGCTGTACATGCGCGGCCACGAGGGGCGCGGCATCGGGCTGATGCACAAGCTGCAGGCCTACCAGCTGCAGGACGCCGGTGAGGACACCGTCGACGCTAACCTGAAGCTCGGGTTGCCCGCCGATGCAAGGGATTACGGGATCGGCGCGCAGATCCTGGTGGACCTCGGGGTGCGCTCGATGCGGCTGCTGACCAACAACCCGGCCAAGCGGGTCGGGCTGGACGGGTACGGCCTGCATATCATCGAGCGGGTGCCGCTTCCGGTGCGCGCCAACGCGGAGAACATCCGTTACCTGATGACCAAGCGGGACAAGATGGGCCACGACCTGGCCGGGCTCGACGACTTTCACGAATCCGTCCATCTGCCAGGTGAATTCGGCGGTGCTTTGTGAGCCACGTCCGTGCCGATGCAGAGTGGAGCGATGTTGCGGAGGGGCGCAAATGAGCCCTGCCGACGGTGTGCCGGAGGTTCCGCCACTCGATGCGTCCGGCCTGCGCCTGGCCCTGGTTGCCAGTACCTGGCACAGCGAAATCTGCGACGCCCTGCTGGCGGGTGCCCGCAAGGTGGCCTCGGAATCGGGTATCGACGACCCCACGGTGGTCCGGGTGATCGGCGCGATCGAGATCCCGGTCATCGCTCAGGAACTCGCCCGCAACCACGATGCCGTGGTCGCTCTGGGCGTCGTAATTCGCGGACAGACACCGCATTTCGAATACGTGTGTGATGCGGTGACTCAGGGCCTGACCCGGGTGTCCTTGGACACTTCCACACCGGTGGCCAACGGCGTGCTGACCACCGACACCGAGCAGCAGGCCCTGGACCGGGCCGGCCTTCCAGGATCGGCCGAGGACAAAGGGGCCCAAGCGACTCTGGCGGCCCTCACCACCGCGCTGACCCTGCGTGAGTTGCGCGCCCGGTCGTGACTTCGCCTCCGGACCGCGAGATTTGGGATGCGGTGGTGCGTCCCCATCGCACACCGCTGTTCGCCTATGGGGCGGCGTTCGTCATTGCCGCGGCACACATCGCGGTGGGCCTTCTGCTCAAGGCGGGGTCCACCGGGGTCGTCTTTCAGACCTCCGACCAGGTGGCCATCGCGATGCTGGGTTTGGTCATCGCCGGCGTCGTGCTATTGTTCGCGCGGCCGCGGCTGCGAGTGGGGCCGGCCGGAGTTTCGGTGAGAAACCTGTTGGGCGACAAGCTGATCGAATGGCCGGACGTGGTCGGCGTTTCGTTTCCGGTGGGGCACCGCTGGGCGCGGATCGACCTGCCCGATGACGAGTACATCCCGGTGATGGCCATCCAGGCCGTCGACAAGGCACGCGCGGTCGAGGCCATGGACACAGTGCGGTCGCTGCTGGCGCGCTATCGGCCGGACCTGAAAACGCACTGAGCGCTGTACCATCAGCCGATGGCACTTCAGGCACGGGTGGCCGCAGTCGCCGTCGTCGCCATGCTGGCACTCGGTGGGTGCAGCGCAGTGGTGGGGGGACGGGCGGTCCGGGCGTCCGGTCAGTCGGGGGGCGCGACGTCGACAACGGTGAAACCCCCGCAAGCCCGCGCGCAGGACCTACTGCTGCAAAGCGGCGATGACACCCCGTTCGGCGCGGCGAGCGCGATGCCGGTGGGCGATACCTACTTCACCAGCGCCCGGCCACCGGACTGCTCGGCGGCGCTGCTTTTCAAGGGCTCTCCGCTGCGACCCGCCGGCTCCTCCGACCACGCCGAATCGGCCTACCAATTCAACGGTCCGGCGTTGTACGCCGAGTCGGTCGACATCTACGACAATGCGCTGGACCCCCATCACGAGGTCGTCAGTGGTTTCATCGCCGTCGCCCAGTGCCGCCACGACGCCGTCGGCATGGCCCCGGTCGGGGAGGCGCCGCCAATGCGGCTGGCCGGCTTCGCCACGCCGTCGGAAGGCGTCCTGGTATGGACGATGAACCAG